>JAJRVU010000014.1 GCA_024277145.1 Planctomycetota bacterium | reverse complement strand
GGGAAGTGGTTTTTCTTGCAGGGTTCTTTTTTACAAGAGTCGTTATGCAGGAACCTGGCAACATGGAAACGTGGGCGGTCACATGTCAGGAACCATTATTGAAGACTCAGAACTGCAGTCGCAAAAAGAAAATATACCCGAGCTTAAAGAAGTTACTTTCAAAAGTTCGCTGGATCAATCAGAACAACCTTATACTTACTGGGCACCGGAAAAAGCTAAAATAGAGGCTACACCATTATTCGTTTTTCTTCATACCTGGAGTGGAACTTATAAGCAGGACAATTCTGATTGGTTAGTAGAAGCAAACAAAAGAAATTGGATTTATCTTTATCCGAATTTTCGAGGAGCTAATGATCATCTGGAAGCGTGTGGTTCTCAATTAGCTCGGCAGGATATATTGGATGCTATGGATGATATCGCAATTAAATATAAAGTTGATCCCGAACGAATTTATATTGCAGGCGCATCAGGTGGAGGACACATGACATTAATGATGGCTGCCTATCACCCGGATCGTTTTTCTGCAGCTTCTTCTGGCGTTCCGATCACAAATCTTGCTGACTGGTATCGTTTCCATACACCAGAAGGGACTCCAGAGCATTATGCGGAAATGACCGCCAGTTCAATGGGGGGAGCACCCGGCGAAAGTGCAGAAATTGATTCACAATATAAAGAACGTTCCCCGGTATTTCATCTTCACTCCGCAGTTGATCTTCCGTTGGAAATTTTAACGGGAATTCATGATGGATATACGGGTTCGGTGCCGATAGATCATACCTTGAAAGCATTTAATACAATTGCAAAAGCGAATGGAACCCCGTTAATCTCTGAAGAGGAAATGAATCTGCTCCTTAAAGAAAAAGAATTAACTCATCCTGAAAAATCTGACTTGGAAAAAGATTCTTCGTTAGGCAGAAAAATTCATCTCAGGAGAATTTCAGGAAAAGCACGTGTGACAATTTTTGAAGGTACGCATGAAGGTCTACCTTCTGCTGCAGTGGAATGGTTATCAAAGCAGAAAAGAAAAGCAAACATCAATAATTAATAACAAATCATAAATCGCTTAGAATTACTTATCATTTTTTAAGACAGGCATATTCAAGATGACTCAAAAGCAAAACTTATTTAATCGCAGACAGTTTTTAGCCGCTTCAGGATTAACCGCAACTTCTGGTCTTTCAGCAAGCCTTTATGCAGCAGGCACAGAGCAGGAAGATATTTCAAAAATAGGGAAAACGCCCCATACCCGTTTTGCAGTGAATGTAGAAATGTGGTGGAAGAAATTGCCGTTTATCGATCGCATTCGAAAAACTGCTTCACTCGGGTTTCCTGCAGTCGAATTCTGGCCGTATAAGAACAAAAATATTGATGAAATTGCGCAGGTCAGTCAAAGTCTTAATGTCGAGATCGCTCAATTCACTGCCTGGGGCTTTACTCCCGGCATGAATGATCCCAAAAATCACAAAGCTTTTGTCAATACGATTCGGGAAAGCTGTCAGGTTGCCAAAAAATTGAAATGTCGAAAGATGACTGTCGTAGGGGGGAACGATCAGCCCGGTATGACGCAGGAGCAAATGCATGAAAATATTATCACTGCATTAAAGTTGGCTGCCCCCATTGCAGAAGATGCCAATGTGATGATGATTCTGGAACCGATGAATATTCGGGTCAATCATAAAGGGCATTGCTTGTACGGTTCGGAAGCACCAATCCGTATTTGCAAGGAAGTCAATTCTTCTCACGTGAAAATTAATTGGGATCTTTACCACATGCAAATTACAGAAGGGGATCTTTGCAGGCACATGAAAGAAGGGTTTGATGCAGGGCAGATTGGCTATTTGCAATTGGCTGATAACCCCGGCAGAAATGAACCGGGAACAGGAGAGATTTATTACAATCGCGTTCTCAAGGAAGCTTTTGATATTGGATACAAAGATTACGTTGGGTTGGAATGCACACCGATTGGTGACGAAATTGTTGCAGCTAAACGTGTCGCCGCCGCTGATGTCTGGTAAGCAACATGCGTAATAAAAATCTGTGACCATCTGTGGTTCCTTTTCTTTCTTCCATCTCTAACACTTCCGTTACTTCTTCGCTTCCCAGTTATAGGTAATGTATTCGTGGTCGAAGCTGCCATCGTCGTAAAGGTCAATCATATTATAGCCTTCACTCGTGTGGTAATGGTTTCCTTTCCACCACAATCCACAAACTGCACCACTGTTGATAAACGTTTTATCGTGTAGCTGAATGACTTCCGTGGAATGAGTGTGGCCACTCAGGCAGAGTTTGACGTTCGGATGCTGATAAAACAGTTTCATGATTTTGTAATTGTCCTGATGACTTAACCCCGGGCGACGATGTGGTTGAGTAACAAGAATTTCGCCGAAAACAAAATCACTTGCTGTCAGGATTGGAATGTGTGAGATAACAATCACAGGCATCGTTGAAGGTGTGTTTTTTAATTGCTTGGCGAACCATTCAAACTGTTCCTGATCCAGTTCTCCCCGATAAATAATATTTTCATCATAATGAATACTGTCCAGTACGATGAATCGCCAGCCAGCCTGATCAAAAGTGTAATACCTTTCTTTCATTTCAAATTGATCCAGCGCGATTCCTTTACCCCAGCCTGGTTCCGTTCCTTTTGTTTTACTTCTTTTCTTGTCCCATCCCCAGACATCATGGTTTCCAATGCAATGATGTAGAGGAACTGAGCAATCATTTTTTAATACGGACTCCCAGATTTTCCATTGTTCCAATCCAGATTTAAGAGTTGTTGCTAACGTGTCCATCACAGCATCACCACCCGTTAAAATAAATTCCGGCGGAGTGTCATGAGATTGTGCATGCTGAAAAGCTTCTGACATTCCTTTGGCTGCTGACCTCCCTGAATAAACATGGGTGTCAGTCAGGTGTGCAAATCGGACTGCATGTTTTTTCTCGGCTTTATTATTCTGAGTTGGTGCAGCTTGAACTTCGGACTGGCTGGAAATCAAACCGCCCAGCCCTGCCAGCGAAGAGGCTGCTATTGTTTGATTCAGGAAATGACGCCTTGAAAAATTAGCAGCAGATGGATCAGATGGTTTCATTGTTTTCTCGCAAATACAATTTATGGATTGGGATAAACGGAGACATAAATAGTATCAAACAACACCTGAAAAGGGATTGAAAATGGTTAATTGAATGAAGAAACCCCCGATTTTCGGTGGATTTATAACTTTAGAACTCGTTTTATGAACTAAACTTCAGGGGAACTGATACAGAATACTGCGAAAATGCGCAGTAGGACTCCTGTAATCGTTAAATCTGGATATGTGTTGTTAAATCATTGATATGAATTACCCCATCAGTAAAAAAGAAATTCTCGCACAAACTTTGGATAAGACTGGCGCAAACCGTATTATTCATTGTTCACGATCGTGGTCTGGATTGATGGTTTTGAATTATCATCGCATCGGGGATCACCGTCAGTCTCTTTTTGACTGGAATCTCTGGAGTGCAACTCCTGAAGCATTTGATCAACAGGTTCAATATCTTTCCAAAAATTTTGATGTCGTCACGCCGAACGATCTTTCTGATGTTTTTAAAAGTCGGCGAGGTCGGCACGTCTTGATTACTTTTGATGATGGATATCGGGATAACTATGAATTTGCATTTCCTATTTTGAAATCTTATGGCGTGTCCGGTACTTTTTTTCTTGCTACCAGCTTTCTGGATCAACCTTCAATTCCCTGGTGGGATGAAATTGCCTGGATGGTTCGCAATAGCGAAAACAATTCGATTGATTTAAGTCAATGGTCACATGAGAAAATTCCTTTTGATAAGCCGGATTGTTCTAAAGCCATCTATCAATTATTGAAAATTTATAAATCTCTTAACGGTTCTCAAACAGCTGATTTTCTTGAAGCGGTTTCTCAGCAGACAAAAAGTGGTCGCTGCCCGGATTCCTTAGCTGGAGATTTATGGATGACATGGGACATGGTTCGGGAAATGGCTGAGAACGGGATGTCTTTTGGAGGACACACCGTGAACCATCCTGTCCTCTCATCTTTGGAAGAAGATCAACAGGAAGCGGAAATACTTAATTCTGGAAAGCGAATTGAAAAAGAAATCTCAAAATTCCCTGTCGCCTTCAGTTATCCGGTGGGAGGAGACTCCGCTTTCACTGAAATGACCCAGAAGTTGGTTCAGAAATCAGGCTATCAATACGCATTCAGCTACTATGGTGGATATTCCTCCTTTAAACAGGCTGAATTCAATCCCTACGATCTCCCACGCGTTCCGGTGGAGATGGATACTTCTCTCTCTCGATTTCGCTCAATTCTGACCTTGCCCCAGATATTTGCTTAAATATTCCATATCTGATCCCCCCCATAGAGATATCAAGAAAATGTTCAAATGGACACGTAATTGTAAGCCTTATCGCTTTAGAATTCGATGTAATTTCGTTAAAATCAGCCAACAGATATCCTGAAGCTTAAGAATCAGGGGAATTTTGGGACTTCTTGCAGGCTCTTTCATGCAGACAGTTGACGAAAGCTCCCTGATCTGTAATAACTTGCGTCACGCTATAGTCAACATAATTTATTTTATTAACCAAAGGCCATTAACTGGCAATAATTCTGAATCTGTCGGAATGCGTAGGAGTAATTGAATGGGGCGGTATACAGGACCCAAAGCGCGAATCAATCGTCGTTTAGGTGTAATGTTGTTTGAAAATGCGGGTGTTATCAAGTCATCTGAACGTCGCGACTATCCTCCCGGGATGGCAGGTAGTGGAAGACGTAAGAAAACTTCGACTTATGGTCTGGCTTTGGCTGAAAAACAGAAAATCAAGTACTACTTTGGATTACGTGATAAACACATTCGAAAGTACTTTGATAAAGCACGTCACATGAAGGGCAATACTGGTGAACAACTGCTAATGCTTTGTGAACGACGGTTGGACAATATTATTCGTCGTGCAGGATTTACATCGACGCGTCCACAAGCACGTCAGGGAATCACTCATGCTCATTTTCAAGTGAATGGAGTGACTGCAAAAAGTCCTTCAATTCAGTTAAAAGTTGGTGATGTGATCACTGTTCGGAACCGACCAAACCTGAAAAAACTATATGCAGAGTATGTTGAAGCAGGTGCAACTCAGACGCTTGATTGGATCTCGTTTGACGCAAAAAATTTAACTGCAACTGTGACTGCTCTTCCCAGTTTTGAAGATGTCAGCCTCTCTGTTGATGTTGGTCAGGTTGTTGCATTCCTGTCAAGATAGTCAAACGATTGTTAAATCAATCAATAACTTTTGCTTGATACTACATTGCGTTTTCGGAATAATACTCCGGAAACGCTTTTTCCGTTCTCATATGATTTCATTTCATTATTTAAAAGTAGATAATATAACACAACAGTACGTAAGTGTGTAATCTGCTTTCAAACAAGTCTTTTAAGACACGATATAGGGAGAAGAATAACATGGCAGATCAAAAAGTGCCTGCTGTTCTGTTATTTGGAGCACCGGGAGTAGGTAAGGGAACCCAGGGAAAAATTCTTGGATCTGTTCCTGGATTTCATCATCTATCCTGTGGTGATGTCTTTCGGGCGATAGATATTTCTTCCGATGAAGGAAACCAGATTTATCCGTTCATTTCTAATGGTGAACTGGTTCCAGATGACCTGACAATTCGATTGTGGGAAAAACGGTTAAATGCCCTTGTCACCCTTGCAACAATTAAACCCATGCAGGATGTGCTTATTCTCGATGGAATTCCGAGGAACGTGGCTCAGGCTGAATACCTGAAAAAATCTGTCAACGTGCTCCAAGTGATCAGTTTGTCGTGCAGTGATGAAGAAGCGATGATTAAGAGAATTAAGCAACGTGCAGTTCGTGAAAATCGAACGGATGATGCATCTGATGAAATTATCAGAAATCGATTTGATATTTATCGTAAAGAAACTTCGCCTGTTTTGTCCTTTTACCCCGAATCTATAATTACACAAATTGATGCGATTGGTTCACCTATTGAAATTCTGAATAAAATTCTGAATTGTCTTATTCCAATTTGTCAAAAACACTTCCAGCAGAATTAGTTCAAGTATTGACAGGTCCGCTTGATGGCGCTGAATTCTTAATGATCTAAAAAAATTCTACTATTAATACAAAAAAACGCCATCCATTCAAAATATTAGATCTTTCTCAGGCCGTTAAAATCTCAGCTTTTTCGTGTTTTGAACAGTTTTCTCAATCCAATGAATGCATTTCTTCGTTAAACTTTTATCATATTTATATTGATCATAGTCTGATACTTGGAACTGTCAGTTACCAATGCATTTATATCATGTGATGATATGAAATGTCAGGTTTGATGTTCTATCATTATTGTTGATGCTTTTTCAATTCACGATCATTCTAACAAGATCATAACTTGGTTTTAGTGAAATGTTTATAATTCCCATAGGCACCGATGCACCTATTTATCATTTTCCCTGGATGACAATCACCATGGGAGTGGTCAACATTATCGCCTTTGTTCTAACTGGCGGAGGCCATTATTCTGAACAGAATGCCTGGATGCCCTGGGTTCTGCAACTTGGAAACGGAACGATCAATCCCATTCAATGGGTGACAATGAATTTTGTCCATTTTGGAATTTTACATCTTCTCGGAAACCTTATTTTCCTTTGGGGGTTCGGAATTATTGTTGAAGGGAAAATTGGTTGGTGGAAATTTTTTCTTGTCTACATGGCAATTGGTATTTCAGGTGGTGTGATGATTCAAGGAGTTTGCTTTTTTATTCCCGGTTTGAAAACGCAAGCCGCAGGTGCTTCTTTAGTTATTTATGGCCTTATGACAATTTCACTCGTCTGGGCTCCCAAGAATGATGTGACGTACTTTTATTTATTTGCTTTTTATTTTGGTGTCTCTGATGTCTCCATTATGGTCTTTAGTTTTTATTACATTATCGTGCAAATTGCTATAGGCTTCTTATTTCAATCAATGGTTGGGTTTGGTATGGCCATGTTCCTTCTTTCACAAGGAGGTCATCTTATGGGAGCGATTTTGGGGATTTCTATTGGAACTGTCATGCTCAAATTGAAAATGGTTGATTGCGAAAATTGGGATATATTTGCGGTCATGAAAGGAACATATGGATCAAACGATGAGTTTGAAAAGTACCGGCACGCAGGAATCCTGTATTCGAATTTTGAAGAAGACGAGCTAGTAGAAAAGGATAATAAAAAAGAAAAAAGAAAAAAATCAGTAACTGAATCTTTTGAAATGCCACCAGAAGAAGATGATGACTATGAAGCTGAGGTATACTCCCGGAAAAAAGATACACGTGAATACAAGTTGACAAAAAGGCTTAAATCTAATCTTAAAATAGGTGATGTGGATGCTGTTCTACAAGTTTATAAAAAATTAAGACAGCTTGAACCAAACTGGCTGCTTGAAAACCAGGATCTGAAAAGATTGATTGATTTATTATGCCAGTATGAAGATTGGATCCAGGCAATTCCATTCATGGAAATCTATTTGAAGACGACTCCCGGTTGCAATGCTGGAACTCGCATCAAGTTGGCAGCATTGCTTGTCGAAGTTTATGAACGTCCACGCAGATCACTTTCCATACTCAAACCCCTGGAAAGTGCGACACTTAAAAAGAATCAAAAAATATTCTATAGTCGAATATTGAAAATAGCCCGGAAGCAGATTGAAGACGGTGTTGTTGAATTTAATAAAGATTCTTTAGAAGACGGATAAGAAAACAAAAGATTATTCTCAATAATACGTTGAGATTAATTATCAAGTTCTTCACGTATCCGATGTAATTCTTCAAGTGCAGCCAACGGGGTCATCTGGTTTAAATCCATCTGTTTGATCTCTTTTAAAACCGGGTGAGGTTCTGCAGCAAACAGGGAGAGTTGTTTTTGTCCTGTACTTCGAGTTGATCTTTCAGGAACTTTTGTCTTTCCGGAATCATCAACATGATCCTCTTCGAGCGTATCCAGAATGATTTTCGCACGATTAATCACTTCATGAGGGACTCCTGCAAGCTGGGCAACATGGATTCCATAGCTTTTATTTGCTGCTCCTTCAACTATTTTGTGTAGAAAGATAATCTGTCCTTCCAGTTCCTGAACGGCCACATTCCAGTTTGTCGTCTCTTTGAGGGTTTTGCACAATTCCGTTAATTCATGGTAGTGGGTTGCAAACAATGTCCTGCATTCGATTACATCGTGCAAATATTCTGTGATTGCCCATGCGAGAGAGACTCCATCATAAGTGCTGGTCCCTCTTCCAATTTCATCAAGAATTACCAGACTGTTTTTTGTCGCTGTGTTTAAAATTCGGGCTGTTTCGGTCATTTCCACCATGAATGTACTCTGACCTTTTCCAAGTTCATCACTTGCACCAACTCTTGCAAAAATCCTGTCTGCAATTCCAATTCTCGCTTCACTGGCTGGAACAAAGGAACCCATCTGTCCCATGATCGTGATTAATGCAGCTTGCCGAATGTACGTACTTTTTCCTGCCATGTTGGGACCGGTAATAATCTGAATTTTTCCATCAGTGGTCCCTAATCGGGCATCATTAGGGACAAATTTTCCAGAGGGTTGCAAACGATCCAATACAGGGTGGCGGGCTTCCCTCAAATCAAGAATCGGTTCTGTTGTCATTTCCGGTCTGCAATAACTTCCATTGACCGCAAGAATAGATAGAGAAGCAAGCACATCCAGTTCAGCAATCACTTCAGCCGTTTTTTGTATTCGGTGACAGGATTCATTCACCCGATCTCTAAGCGCCTGAAAAAGTTCCTGTTCAAGTTGAATCGCTTTATCTTCTGCCTGTAGAACTTTTTCTTCATACTCTTTTAACTCAGGAGTAATATACCGTTCCTGATTTTGTAACGTCTGTTTGCGGATGTATTCTTCTGGAACTTTATCTGCATTTGCTGCGGTCACTTCAAGGTAATAGCCAAAGACTCGATTAAAACCAACTTTCAGGTTTGGAATACCAATTCGTTCTGATTCTTTAGCTTGATATTCTGCAATCCACTCTTTGCCACCTTTTGCTAATTCTCTGTATTCATCCAATTCTGAATTGTAACCAGTCCGAATTATTCCTCCATCTGTGATTAGTAACGGAGGTTCATCCGCAAGACAGATTTCAATATCGGAACGAATTTCCGGACAAAGATCAAGGTTTGTTTCGAGTTCCTGTAGTTTAGAAGAAGTTCTTGCTGTCAATTTTGCTTTTAAATTTGGAAGGAGAGCCAGACTTCTTGTTAAGCAACTTAAATCGCGGGGGCTTGACCTTCCGGTTGCAATGCGAGAAGTCAATCGTTTCATATCATAAAGCTGGTCTAGTTGTTCCCTGATTGACTGGCAAAGCAGATAGTCATTTGATAATTCTTCGATCGCATCCTGACGAGATTGGATGATTTCAATGTCTGTCAGAGGATTGGATAGCCAATCTGCAAGAAGTCTTGCCCCCATTGATGTGACTGTTTCATCAAGAACAGATAGAAGGCTACCTTCCCGACTTCCATCCCTGAGAGTTTGAGTTAATTCCAGGGATCGCCGTGTCGCTTCATCGATCACCAAGTTATTTCCCTGTCGGTAAACTTCCAGTCGGGAAATATGTCCTAGCGCACTTTTTTGAGTTTCATTCACATAACTGAGTAATGCGCCGGCGGAAACAACTGAAGCAGAATCAGGCTCCAGATCAAATCCTTCCAACGTCTTAATTTGAAAATGAGAAAGGAGTTGTTCCTGGCATTCTTTTTCTGCAAAATACCATGCGGGCAATTTGCTGACCATCATTCCTCGAAACCAGCCAAGCTCTTCTTCCATTTCAGGAGTCATCGCATTATCTGAAATTAAACATTCAGCAGGTTTCAGGCGGGCCAATTCATCAAATAAAAGTTCATGAGTGGTTTCTGTTGTCAGGAACTTTCCTTCAGACAATTCCAGCCAACTCAGTCCGATTCCTTTTTTCGTGATATGGATACTGGTAAGATAATTACTTTCCCGGGGATCAAGAAGACTTTCATCTGTCAGGGTTCCAGGAGTAATAACCTGGGTGACTTCTCGTTTAACAAGCCCCTTTGCCTTTTTGGGATCTTCAACCTGATCACAAATGGCTGCCCGGTGACCTGCTTGTATTAATTTTTGCAGGTAACCATCCAGTGAGTGATAAGGGAACCCAGCCATCGGTACGGGGTTGGGAGAATTTTTATCTCTGCTTGTTAAGGTGAGGCCTAGTACCTTGGATGCGACTTGCGCATCTTCATTAAATAATTCGTAAAAATCACCCATACGAAACAGTAAAAGAGAGCCAGGATTCTCCTTTTTGACTTCTTCGTACCGTTGCATCATCGGTGTTAGCTTCCTGCCCTTTGCTGACATCTTTACTGGATACTCCCTGAATGAATTCTGGTTATGAATTATAATTAAAGATTAATGACTGTACATAAATAATAAATAATAAATAATAAATAATTGATTATTCCATTGGGATTGATTCATCCGGGAATAATATACTGACGCTTGTTCGTTCATGGATGGATCGGATTGCAGAAGCAAACAGGGTTGCAACAGAAACAAATTCGATATTAGCAGGATACTTTTTGACGTTTCCTTCAACGGTATCTGTTACAAAGAGTTTTTTAATGACACTTTTTCCAATTCGATCAGCAGTTTTATCAGTCATGACAGAGTGAGAAACAGCTGCATAAATATCTTTAGCCCCTCGCTGTTTTAAAATTTCTGCCATTCCAATTAAAGATCCACCAGTAATCGTAAAGTCGTCAACAATAATTACATTTTTATTTTCAATATTTCCAATGACTTCCAGGACTTCTGCATTTTCAGAATGATCTTTTCTTTGTTTGTAACCAATCGCAACAGGGGAATTTAAAAGCTGTGCATAATCCGCGGCCCCTTTTGCAAAACCGGTATCAGGGCTACAAACAACAAGGTCAGGAATATTCAATGTTTTGACATGTTCACAGATGACATTTCTGGCATAAAGATGGTCAACAGGAATTGAAAAGAACCCTTGAATTTGAGCGCTATGCAAATCCATTGTTAAAACGCGATCTGCACCTGCTGTCTCAATAGCATCTGCACAAACTCGGGCACGAATAGAAACTCGTGGCTCATCTTTTTTGTCCCCTTTAGCATAACTGAAAAAAGGAATCACTGCTGTTATCGTTTGAGCACTCGCCCGTTTTAAGGCATCAATCCAGAAAAGCAACTCCATGAAATTATCATTCACCGGGAAATGATTTCCCTGGATGATGTAGGTATCTTTTCCGCGTACGTTCTCATTGATACGGACAAATATATTTCCTTCGGTGAAATGATGAGTTTCACTTGGAGTCAGAGTTGTATTCATTTCATACGCAATGGCTTTGGAAAGTTCCGGGTTAGCAGAACCAGCCAATACACATAGGTCACCCTGGGGCGGTTGAAACGATACGGGACGCGGACCGCTGGATGGTTTGTTAAAGGAAGGTTTATCCGACATTGAATGGGCATTTCTGTAGAAAACAATATTGTCAGATAGCTTCTGAAATCCTGGGGGTTTCAAGGATGCTTACCTGAATGAATAAACTTTAAATGGTTCTAATATACAGCATCATATACCAGTCATCCATGAGTACAAGAGATTCCCCCTTATTCTCTTAAGAATCGCCATCTGTTCAGGTTAGGGAAATGTCACAGTTTAACTTCAGTCACTGTTTATGTTGAAAATAGATTACCTGATCAGCATATTTGACATAATCTACTGGTCATTGTGAGATACAGTTTGAGCCTTCTCATGAAATAGTGGACACCGCGAGCACAGATTATGAATTTGCATCTATGGGCCAAGAAAACGTTATCCAATTCCTAGTTGTTTAATAAGAAGAAACAATAAAAAACTCCACAAAAAAAGCCACCATTATTTCTAATGATGGCTTTAATTATTATTGTTGGAAATTTAATTATTTCCTCAGGATGGTTCTCATTTGAACCATAGCAGGTGTGATTTTAGAAGCCTGACGACCCAGGTGTGGTCGATGAGCTGTTCTGCATTTGGAGATAAGTCGATAAACTCTTCCCCATCTGCTGTACAAATCATTAAACTGAGTTTGCAGTTGTGGAGACGACTTTCCATTCACAATGGCTCGGTCAAATTGTTCAGCTTCCCGTGCAAATTGTTCAGCTTCCCTTAATGTTTCAGCTCGATAGGTAAAGTTTCTGTCTTTATCCAACCAGGTTTTAACATCAAAGTTCAAATGGTTGGTCAAGTTGTCAATTTGGGCAGCAAGATCAATTGCTTCAGATTGGTCATATTTGTTTTCAACTTGCAAAGATGATCTTAATGAATGCATACTTCGTTCAATTTTCTGCAATGCTATTCTTGCATTACTACTGTTAATTGATTTGAAGATGCGGTTGAAGTCCTGCCATGACTCTTCAATATAATTGAAGGCATCAGCTAATTCAGAGAACTTGGAATTATCATTGACATTGTCTGCAAAGTTCTCAAACACTCCATAAAATTCGTTAGCTGTTGCAAGAGCAAGGTCTGAATCTCGCAATTCAATAATCAGTTTTAAGGGAGTTCTTGCAAAGAAATAATCGACATCTTTTACTAACTTATCAGTCAAGTAAATTAATTGTTGACGGTCAATTTTTTGAGGCAGCAAGAATAATTCACGAAGACGTGTGTTGGAATTCTGGATATCTTGAATACGGCGGTCAATTCTTGGTTTATTGTAATTACGAAGTTTAGAGGCAAAAGGATACCAGCCGTCTTGGAAATTCTTATAAAGAGCAACAAGTTTCTTTTCATTTGCCTGATCATAAACACTGTCAATAGCATCACTGACTTCATATTTCAGTTGATTTCCATCATAGACCAGATCATTTCTTGCCTGACCGTTAGGTAATTCGTATCGAATATCTTCAAGGAGTTTATCCAGGCCATATTCAATAGAATGGCATTCTCGAATGATTGTTTTTAAATTCAATTGAGGGCGAGAACCTGCAAGACGAATTAGCTTGTCATCAAGACTGTTTAATCTGTCGACTGAGTTTTTAACGGAACTATTGGAACTCGCATAATTGTGCAACTGTTTGCTGAGTACTCGCCATTCACGGTCAAGTGATTCTACAACTTGTATAATTTCACTTAGGCGGTCGGTATCCTGTGCTTTTCTTTCAAGAATACGAGCACTCGCTGAGACTTGTAGAGCTTCATTCAAAAAAGATTTGACTGATCGTTCGCTGTACTGGGCATCATATAATTTATTGACTAGTTGGCGAGATTCATTGTTGAAATCTTGAGCGACTTTCCTGATTTCTCGAATGGTGTTCTGGTCACTCTTTTGAGGGGGTCGGTTATTGGTTCCTGAATTATCTGGAAATAAGAGTTCACGATCATTTCCAAATGTCCCCATGTCATCTCGGCTGAGTTCTTTCAGCATATTTTCAATAATACGATCACGGTCACGGTCTGATCTTTGTGCCTCTGCTTGATTTGGAAGTAAAAACATTGAAGAACAGAATATCAATGTTAATACAAATAAAATCTTCATCTTGAATCGTTGTAATAATTCCTGGGTTTCCATGCATCCTGACATATTGGAGATTCCTTTCTGGTGAGTCGATCAATCGCTCAATTAATTATGTTTGAGTATTCGGTATATTGCGGGGACTTGAGAATATTTACTTTTCATTACAGGTGGGAAATGTAGGTTTCTTGCAATAATTATGCAATACCTTTTTGAAAAGCATGCAGAACCCATGATGAGCAGAATATTAGGCGATAAAATGTCAGAAATATTTCAGAAAGAAATGTTTTAAGATGTGATACAAAAAGGAGATAGGATGATTTAGTGTGGGCTGCGGGGGGGATATCAGGTTTCGGGACTATTTCTGGGAAGCCAGAGCAACTGCTCCATAAACGACGACCAGTTCTCCCAAAGCAGGTTCCACAATTTCAAATGATCCCACCAAAGGGGGGAATACATATTGTTCAACCACGTTCCGCAATGGTTGAAAAAACTTCTTTTCCCCGATCAGTGAGACACCACCGCCTACAATAATGATATTTGGGGAAAGAATTGTAATCATTTGAGATATCCCCCAACCCAAAATTCGAATCGCCTGATCAAGAGACTCTTTGGCAATTGGGTTTTTGCTTGATTCCTCACAGATGATTTTTGAAGACAATAGGTTCAGGTCCTGATTACATATTTCAAGAAGTTCCTGTGAAGCCTTTTTCAAACTTGCATCGTCTGATCGAAGTGCTTTCTCAACTGCTTTTCGTGCATGGTTTTCAATTCCACGACCACTGGAAAATGATTCAATCGTTTCCTCTTTGGAAACAGCATTAATTCCTGGGCGGAGATGTCCGATCTCAGCAATGGATGGTCTTCGGGATCCAAACAATCGTCCATCAATGACAAGCCCACCGCCAACGCCTGTGCCAACGGTCACATAGAAAACAGTTCGATAACTTCTGCCTGCACCAAATCGGGATTCTGCAAGTGCGGCTGCATCACAGTCATTTCTTAAAACGGCAGGGAGACCCAGTTTTTCCTGGGTCCAATCCACAATCGGGAAGTCATCCCAGCCAATGACCTGATGGCTTGTTAAAACTCGACCAGTCGCTGCATTGACTGGTCCGCCAAATCCGTATCCGACAGCTTTAATATCATGTTTGGATTTAAGGAGTGTTCCCGCTTCCAGAATTTGTTCCCGAATTCCTTCCGCTCCTTTAGAAGAATCGATATCTCGTCGTTCCAGATCAATCAATTGATCCGAATTTCCCGCACCAACACCAAGCTGTAATTTTGTGCCGCCGATTTCAATTCCGAGATACATTATAATACTTCTTAAATGTGATATAATTTAGTACAGAAATTCTGGATTTCGGTATCAGTTATACATGCACCTGAGTTGTTGGTTTAATGACCAACTCTGATACGTGTGCCCGAGGATGAAGGTTAGCAATCATCAGGACAGCCTGAGCCAAATCCTCTGGCTGCAAAATTTTCGCACGTTGTTCTTTAGAAACCGGAACAGGTCGATTATCCAGAATCGGAGTTTCCACTTCTCCCGGGTAAATTGTAGTCACGCGGATTCCATCATCTTTGACCTCCTGTGCAACGGAAATTCCCAGTGCTGACATGGCGAACTTGGAAGCATTATAGGCAACTCCCCCAAGCATTCCTGCACGAATTCCTGCAACGGAGGAAACATTCATGATCAATCCATCTTTTTGTTTCAGCATCGAAGGTAAAACGGCGTGCATGCAATTGTATGCACCAGTTGCGTTCACTTTCAATAAGAAATCCCAGTCTTCCGGGGTCACTTCTTTCATGGATCGATTGGGGATGTTGACACCTGCAGAATTAATCATGATGTCAATTGAGCCCATTTCTTTTTCAGCCCATTGAATCAGGTTATTAACTTGCTCACGCTCGGAAACATCTGCGACTGAATAAAGAATCTCTTTTTCTGATTGCCCGGCTGTTTCTTTTAACTTGTTTTCTCTTCTTCCGGAAATGGCAACTCGAAAACCGTTTTCTGCTAGCAACAAGGCGCAAGCTGCACCAATTCCGGTCCCGCCTCCTACGATCAAAACATTTTTATTCTGGTCGGACATGATTTATCTTTCTGGTTTTTTAAAATATATATCTGAGCTACTCTAATTTTACATTACAGAAGGGAATTCAAAAAGGGAACTGTTCATCCAAATCGGAATTGGCCAGTTCAATTAGAAAACCGGATATTCGATCGACTAGAACCTTCATCAGTTTTTCTCCCTTTTCTGCTGTTGCCAGGTGGGGATTACCTGCCCCTGAATTTGTCGTCAAAAGATGCCACGGGCGAGTAATGGAAATCCATCCTTCATTTACTGCACTGAATCGTGTCGATTTCATGGACCCATCATCGGCTGCCAATTTTCCCGTGGATTCGTCTTTGACGATGAATTCAGGGAAATAAGCAAGTCCCAAAGATGTTTCCACTTCATCTGCATGGTCTCCCGGATCATCAAATATTTCATCACGAACATCTGCTGAGATTCCACGAAACCAGTCACAAAGAAACAGTTTTACGGATGTTTGGTTATGAAGTTCTCTCAGGAATGGCTTGAAATCATTCCCGCCATGACTGTTGAGAATGACCAGTTTTTTGATCCCATGTTTTTCAAGGGAATCGATGAGGTCACGGAAAATTGTCAGAATTGTTGAAGGATTCAGGTTCATCGCTAATGGAAATTCCATCTGGTTGGTGTCAGTTCCATACGGAATTGCAGGGAGCATAATAACTTTCGCTCCTTCGTGAAAAGCTTTTTCGCAAGCCCGGCTGGCAATCGCTTCTGCTTCATAGGTATCTGTGCCATAGGGCATGTGCAGGTTGTGTGGCTCAGTGGCACCCATCGGCAGGACTGCAACATCATACGAATGTTCTTTAACATAGGCATAATTGACTTCAGATAATATCCAGTTTCGTATCATTTGTTGCACCTTTTATTCGAAGCTGAAAAATTCAATGATTTATTGATGGGCATTATTTAAGTGATCCATAATTATGATCAACTTAGTGATCAGCAGTATAAAGCTGAGTGACTACACCATCCAGAAAAGTGGCTAATTTTTCGGAAGCCTTCACTGCCTGTTATCTCAAATACCAGAGGTCTTTAACGCTTCCCGGACGTTTCCAGACAGAGGTTAATGCAGCACCGATTCTTACTTGATTATTTTCGCCCATAATGGAAAGGATTTCAGGAGGAAGATCTTTCGAAAGATCGTCACTGATAACTCGAACGCTCAGGAATTTTGTTCCAGTTTCTTTTGCAATTTGGGCAACTGCCAGGCTTTCCATATCAACTGCAACAGCCCCTGTTTTTTCTGCAAGTGCTTTTTTGTCTTTTACATGACGAATCATTTCATCGGAAGTGACTGTTTTATCAACATATAAACCATGTTTCCTGTTATCAGCCATCCCATGTTCTACCAGAAAATGCTGTCCATGCGTGTCAACAATGTTATTGGCTACAACTATATTTCCAGTTTTCATTTCAGGAATCAAGGCACCGGAATATCCACAGGAAAGGATCCATTTTGGAGAATGGGCATCAACCAGTGCTTGAGTTGCACGTCTTGCATTGTGAAATCCTGTTCCTGATTCTGCGACCGCAATGCGAATGTTATCATAAACCCCACCACGAAATTTGAAGTTGCCACCTGTATAAGACCGGACCCGATCACAGCGGTTCATAAACGGTTTTATTTCCATTGGAAGCGCGCACACGATGCCAATATCTGCTTGCGAATGATTGTCTTCAGAAAATTTCTGGGCAGATGGTTGATCAGTAGGCATGAATAACCTGTTACTTTTTAAATGATAATTGAAAACTCATCCGTAAACCTGCTTATCCATATATTTGAATATGTTGTTTATTGATGATCAGATTCAAACTGTTTCATCAATTTAACAAGGGCTTCAATTCCCGCTTCTGGAAAGGCATTATAAATGCTCGCTCGCATTCCACCAACGCTACGGTGCCCTTTGATTCCAGAGAATCCATTTGCTTCAGTGCATTGGATGAATTTTTTATCCAGTTCTTCGTTTCCTGTCACGAAGGTCACATTCATTAAAGATGCATCTTCTTTTTCTGCAGTGGCATTAAATAACTTGCTCTGTTCCAGGTAATTATAGAGGATTCCTGCTTTCTGCTTGTTTTTTTTATCCATCGCTGAAAGTCCTCCTTCAGAGTGAATCCATTTTAAAACAAGCCCCATAATATAAATGCCGAATGTCGGCGGTGTATTAAACATGGAACCTTTATCTGCATGGGTTCGGTATTGAAGCATTGACGGCAATTTTTTTGATCCCTTTTGAATCAGGTCATCACGAATGATAACAAGCGTCACTCCACTTGGTCCTAAATTTTTCTGAGCCCCTGCGTAAATGAGTCCGTATTTTGTGACATCAATTGGCTTTGAAAAAATATCGCTGCTATTGTCACTGATCAAAAAACTGTTTTCCGGAATTTCAGGAAGGGATTGATACTGTGTTCCAAAAATAGTGTTATTGGATGTCATGTGAACATAAACGGGGTTGTCACTGTAGTCATATGACTTCGGGATGTAGTTAAAGTTTTTATCTTCACTACTGCTTGCGGTATGAGCATTGCCCAGAATTTTGGCTTCTTTAATCGCTTTTTGTGACCATGTTCCCGTAACGTGGTAATCCGCTGTTCTTTCGTCGGGCAGAAAGTTCATGGGAGCAAAATAGAATTGAGAAGAAGCACCACCTTGCAAAAACAGAATTTTGTAATTCTCCGGAATATTGGCTAGCTCTCTACAGGCTGAAACGGTTTCTTCATAAACCTCAGTAAAAGCTTTTCCACGGTGAGAATGCTCCATGATTCCGACTCCGGAATCCCCTAGGGAGAGGAGATTTTCGCGTGCTTCTTCTAAAACCGCTTCGGGAAGAACTGCTGGTCCTGCAGAGAAATTGAACAATCGGTGGGGCATGAATGGTTCCAATATGAAAAACAGACTATTGATAATGACAAAATTATCAAAAAAAATACTGATATTATTTAGCTATCCAAGATAATACCGTTTTTACAGGCTGGGAGCAAACCAGAGAATTTCTGGTAATTTTTGCCAAAACATTCTCTGGAAGACTCCTGTAGTTTGCTGTAAGAATAGAATCTTCTACGAACAAAGAGTCGCCCGGTTCTGCTTTGGTTCAGTTATTTTATACCTATTCCACATCAATCAGCCAGAGCCAATCACTGAACAAAAACTCAAGTCGGGCAGCAAGCAAGGCAATTCGTCCCATGACGGTATATCCAAACCCTGCTCCAAATGTGATCATCAGGAACCAGATTCCCAATCGAGAAATGGGCCTGATAATTCCTGTATGTTCAACAGAAAAGAAGAAATAAACCAGGCAGGAAAGAACGCCTATGATAATCGTGATGTTTTTCAGGCTTGTCTGCCAGTCAAAAGAACCATCTGTAAAAACGATTAAAGGTAGAATAGTGCTTTGAATTTGAATGATGAAATCAGCATGGAAAAACACAACCAGCCGGAATCCTGCTGTTGCACCGATGAAAAATGCCAACGGCCAGCGGGCAATCCATCCCCCTTTGGGAAGCAGACGCGCGAGCATGGCGACTCCCAAAATCAGGGGAATAATAAAAAACCAGTCTGCATGATTCTCTTTTGGGATAGATGGGATAATGGATTCCCTCATTAATCCAGGAGTTAAATTTCTCAGTAGCAGATTCACAATCCCATCCCAGAAACCAACTGCCATCGCATATCCTGCAGAGGCACCGATGAAGACTGATTCAGAGATTTTATAAAAAACATTGTCACCATAAAGAAAAGAGAAAATTGCTAATGTACTTAATGCAGCGACCCAGAGTCCTATTGTTCTTGACCAACTGAATTGAACATTTTCTTCTCCTGCTTCTTTTTTGCTTGCTTTCGAATACTGCGTCCATTGCACATTACTTTTTTCAGGGGAAATCGTGGTCACTTTTACATAAGAAATTCCCATGTCTCCATGAGATGTTCTGAAAATTAGATAGCCACCCGCTAATAAAAAAATGACAAGCCAGAGGAGTGAAGAATTTTTCATGATGAAAGCCCTTTTCTTCTGCCAACAAAATGAAGGACGTTTCCTAAAATAATCAGGAATATCAATAATAAATGAGCAACCAGTTGAGGAGCCATTCGCCTGAGTCCTTCCTGAGCTTGTGGGTTTTCTGCTAATTGAGGATATTGAATGATAGACGCTTTTTCGTACTCAGCTGCTCCTTTGATGGCACCAAGCATTCCTGCCAACTGTTTGGGAATGTAAGTGTAATTTTTTGGAGCAGTCACGCCGGTGCAGCCTACAACTGTTTTGATATTAAAAGGAGTCGATGCATATTGAACCCATTCAATAACCCCCGGGGTACCTGCGCTGATATTAACAAGTAAATCTATTCCTTGAATGTGCTTGAGGTCTTTTGTTAAAGAAAGCTTTTTCAAACTGGTGCCGTTGACATCTTCAGAATACATTTTGTCGAGCGATGTAGTGATTAATTTGATCACTCCTTCACCGCCTGTTCGATAGCCCAGATTCACATAGTCTTCGCCGTACTGATAATCTGGAAATTCTTTCTTGAGGATGTTGATATTATTTTGAATCATCGGTGGGCCAACCGGCCATAATGTCATAAAAACTATTTTATGTTTTTTTAGTGCACAATGGCGTACAAAAGCAGCAGCCATCGGTTGTAGTTCTCCCGCACTGGCAGGGTCAAAATCAAACGAGCAGAGAATTAATGAACCCGAAGGGAGATCTTCAACAAGATTAAAGACATCCATGACCATCGGAGTCGGTTTTTCAGGAAGACTTTTCTGTAGCAGGATAGGAATGCCGACAGCCAGGAATGTCATCAGGAAAATCCATCGACTTTCAAGACTGTTGAGTTTTTCAAACATGATGAATATCTATTTTTAAAGTGATTGATATTAAATAAAATGTTTTCGATTAATCAGATCCTAAATAAGAACGATCAACTGCCAGTAAAAGTTTTAAGGATGTCGTTACAACGCCAAGTGCAATTCCAATGGTGATTGCCCGGCTACCGGCCAGGTTGAAAACGGACATTATTATAATTGTGAGGTTTTCAAATCTTAAAAAAGCAAGACTGTCAGGCAATCCAGATGTGATTAAACTGCCTGCGTAAGTTCTTCCCAGTAAAATTAGGAATGCAGTAAATAGAAGGATGCTTGCTTCTATGTTTTTTGCCCGGAATGCCCGGAATGCAGCTGAAGTAATATAAAATGCCAGCATGGCAAATAAAGTTGCAGACAATGGAACAAAAAGATATTCGTAAATCCACCAAAGTAACCCACCTTCATCAAGATAATTGCCGGACCATGAATATGCTGGATAATTCATTGAAGGGTTCACATTAATTTTAAACAAACCAGCTAATAAAGTAACCAGGAATGCGGTCAACGTAACGGCAGAATATCCCCAGCCTATCCTGCGGTTGGAAATTTTCTGGAGATGGATTTTAAGAAGATTTGCCCCCCCGAGAACAAATGCAAATGCAGCAACAATATCAAACCAATGGGTCACTTTTTCTCCCCACGATTCTGCGGCAGGAAGAAACCAGCTGATGATTAATATAAATCCCGTCAAGGAACAAATGATTAAAGGAACCGTTCTTTTCATGGACGAAATCCTTTCTCTCCTAAAATGTTTTCAGAAACATATGTTTGAATGCTGGAAAAGGATGATTCCATCCCTGTTCCCCATTGATAATGATTGGCTAATGAAGAAAGAGTGGCAAACGTGCAGCCAATAATGATTAAGGCAGCACATAGAAGCTTTCCATAATCTTGCCCTTTCAGGCTTCCCAGTTGATCAGGCTCTCCTGAAAGGTATGCAGAGGCAGCAAAAAGTTCTTCACCAATTAAAGTGTAATCACACGCTGCAACAAAAAATGGTAATTGCGAAGGCATTGCAGTTCCTGCTATCTGGATTGCTCCGATAGAATTCCCTGTTTCAGCTAATAGGAGTGACTCAGCGTAAAAAGCACCCATGTAAAAACAGGCTGCAGGTTTGTCTCGTACCATTGTTCCCTGAATTCCTGCGACATAGCCAAACTGTTCGTCAGTCAGGTAATAAATATCATCTTCGTTATAGGCATCCGGTTTACCAGCGGAAAGATAAGCGGTTTCCACAGCTTCTCGCGCCATCGTCATCACAAGCGATCTGCAAGTCGGGACTATCATGTCCGTTTCATATTCTGCAGTCACTTCAGCAACATGGGAAAGAATTGTGATTCCTGCGATGGTCTGGATATCATTGACATCAAGAATTCCCGGAACAAACAGACAGGAACTTCCCATTTCAGTTGCTCTTCCAACTGCTTCTTCAACAGCATCAAGGCCAGCGATTTTTCGAATTTTAAGTTTCTTCCCTTTCCTTGCAATCCAGATGAAATAAACCACCAGGCTACAGGAAAACAGCATGAGGATTCCAATCCATCCTCTTCTCGAATCAAACCACTGAAGTATGGGAATTCCTGGGTTCAATGATTCTAAAGGAATAGATTGAAGGTTGTTTTTTCCAATCGCGATAACCTGATACCAGTATTTTTTGTCAGGTTCACATTCCTGATCTCGATAGAAGTTTTTCTGGTAAGTCACTTGGGAGAGAAATTTGTACTCCGTTTTTTCTGTTTTGCGATAAACTTCATACGCAATAACAAAAGATTTCTTGGGATCGTTTTGATCATCCTCAGAAAGTTCCCATTCAATAATCAACGACGTTCCAAGGTCACCGGGATAGTCTTTGATCGTAATGTTTTTAGCGGGTTGGATTGATGTTTTTTTTTCTACAGGAGATGGTTCCGCAGAATATCCCTCTGTTATCAACAGAAGTAGAGTGGCAATCACCACCACACTTTTACAACATGATTTAATTATTGAGTGTTGAACCATGATTTTCTTATTCCTTTATGCTTCAATCAGTTCAATATTGGCCCGAGGGACAATGATTCTGTTTCCATTTTTAATTTCCACTTCCAATACCCGTGCTTTCGATCCCGAAGCAAGTAGTTGCGGTTCGGTTGGTAAATCTGTCACTTTTCCAAGCTTGCCAAAATAAGGATCACGAATCATACGAACTGGTCGGCCGATTTCCAGCAATCCCGCATGGATAGATGACGAATGTTCTTTCGATTGATCCGGGTTTAATGGGATCAGGATTTCAGGTCTCATCACACCTGCGCGAATGTGAGTGGCTCCACTGACAGATGCTTCTGCATTTTGGAATTTTGAGAACATTGCAAAGGTTTTATCAGCCATTGCAATGTCACCAAACCCTTCCGTGATGATGACAGTTGTACCGATCTTTTCCGTTCCTGTTATCGCCACACCGAGGTCGTAACCAAGTAATTCTTTCATGTCCTGATCATCAATCCCGCCGGAAATAATTGCAGCAGCTTTAATATCAATAGCTTTCTGAATTGTTTCATAGCTCATTCGGGCTCCGCCAATGATGATTTTGCCTTCCATATCTGCTGTGAGCATTTCAGGCGTGAGTGCATCACCCGGCTTTTTAACTGCAACGTGAATTTTCCCGTAGGCTTCGCCCCCTATGCCAAAAATCCCCTGAATAAAAGCAACTTCTGATTCTATGGTCGCTCCCTCATTGGGAATGATTTCAACCACTTTTCCTGAAAGATAGGAAAGGATTTCGACAGGTTGTGGAGCACCACGAATGATAATCTGGCCTGTGATTTCTGAAATTGCCTCAAGAGTTCCTGATGTTTTTGCGATGTAATCGGTTTTAAAAAATCCAAAGATTCCTTTTGATTGCGCAATCAAATCTCCTGCTCGAATTTCTGCTCCTGTGGAAATTAGAAGGCATTCTCCTACATCCGATGGGGGAATTGATAACGCATGAGACAGATTGACTGGATAAACATCACCCGGAAGTTCTGCTTTTGCAATCACTTCCTGCGCTTTTGTTGTGTCCCCTTTTTCGACAAGAACTTTTCCCGCAACAGGCAGTATTCGCTGTACCTGATGCGTTGTTCTTTCAGAAACGGTTAAACCTGGTGTATATGCTTTGGCCATTTTGTGTTCTTGGATTATCTGGAAAATTGTTTATGAATAACAGGATTAATTTGACGGGTATAAATCCATCGCCTCCACCCATTTCTGTATTAATGTTTTTCTTTCATTGGTTTCTTCAGGAAGTTCGAGTGGTCTGCCTCTTGCGTCAAGAATGATTCCGACAGTTCCTCCTTGGATCTGTTTTTCAACAGGTTTTCCATATCCTGCACCCATATTAAACTGACGAGTAGGAGTTATCTTGATTTTTACACTTTCATCCGAGTCTAACGGAATGCGTTTTAGGGAACCAAATTCCATTACTCCCTGTTCATTAATTGTCTTGCTGGTAATCTCATATTGAAAACAGGTTTTTCCTTTAAGCGATTTACCATAGGGTGAAATGCAGGTTCCAAGTGGAATCAGGCAGTCTCTTTCAAAAACTTCCTGAGCCGCTTTTGGATGAACTTGAGCCAATACTCCGAGATGAGGCATCATGAAAATGCTGTCTTTTGCGAGCGTCGTGATTCCTTCAGGCTCAAATGAATCAATCAGCATCATTGCAGTCTGTTCCATTCGTGGTGCATGGGAAAGAACTCCCCCCGATGCCACCAGAAGGTCAAGCTTCATGTTGTTCACAATGGTATGACCGCCACCTGACTGGGTGAATGTATCTCCAATGGTTCTTCGTTGCTGAACACCTTTTAATGTGGTTGCAAATTCTTTGTGCTGGACGTAAGCAAGCTTGAGTGCTTCACGAGCAACAGCTTGTTCAAAAATTAATGACTCCAGCGTTTGTGGAATGGTGGTCGGGCGAATCATTTTATTTTTAACCCGATTTCGGAGCTCCCGTTCAACCATGTCCACATGTACCCAACGTAAAATCTTAGGCATTGTTGCTTCCGCACAAACATTGGAAATGGAATAGCTCATTCCCAGATTGGCAGATACCGTTCGATTAAAAACACCATCAAAAACGCTGAAAACGTCTGTCGTTGCCCCGCCGATATCGACACCGACTGCATTTATCTTTTTACTTTCAGCAATCATTTTAAGGATATCGCCAACTGCACCCGGCGTTGGCATGATGGCAGTGTCAGTCCATTCAATCAGTTTCTGGTAACCCGGTGCATGGGACATCACATGTTCAAGGAAAAGTTCATGAATTTCATCACGGGCAGGGGCGAGATTTTCCTGTTCAAGGGTAGGGCGAACATTTTCAATCATCGTTAACGCAACAGAGTCATCAAATGTCTCTTCAATTAATGATCGGGCTTCGATATTACCTGCAAAGATGACGGGCATTTTATAAGAGTGACCAAATCTCGGTCGAGGTTTGGCAGGGGCAATCAATTCTGCAATTTTCAAAACATGTTTTCTAGTTCCCCCGTCTGTTCCTCCTGCTATCAGGATCATATCCGGTCTGAGTTCTCGAATTCGCTGGATTTGTTCGTGAGGAAGTTTTTTATCGTTGGAAGCAATCGTTTCCATGACGATAGCACCTGCACCCAAAGCTGCCCGTTTTGCACTGGCAGCTGACATTTCTCGAACAACGCCAGCAACCATCATCTGCAAACCACCACCCGCACTTGATGTGGAAATATAGATATCACAACCGATATTACCATTGGCAGGGCGAATGATTTCTCCCTGTTCATCAACCAGTTTTCTTCCAGCCAGTTCTCCAACTTCTGTGACGGCGTTAATTACTCCAGCGGTCACGTCGGCTACCGGTTCTTCAACAGTGGTCGGGGCTTCACCTCGATAAGTTTGGCGGTATTCGCCATTGACGTATTCAATCAGGATTGCTTTTGTGGTTGTGCTGCCACAATCTGTTGCAAGAATGACTTTGATCTCTTCCAGATTGTTCGGCTTTCCTGATATCATTTTTATCCCCTCCCTGAGAATAGTTTATGAATGAATCTGCTTTTCCTGTGGCGAACAAACGGTAGTTTCTTGCATTGTAAGATCAGAATTCTCATCCAGAGATTTTTTGTTGGATTCCTCTTCCATTTTTTTTAGCCGATCACAAAGAAAGTCAATTGCACCACGGTTCTCAAGAAATTCAGCTATTTCATTGAGAGAACGGGAATTCATCCAGACTGAAACAAAAGGAGATAGCCCATGAAGAATTTGTGATCCGACATAATTAAGCGGTCGTACCATTTCAAGAAATAATGAAACAGGGACGATTAAATTCTTCCTGACAACAATTTTACAGAATTGATCAATAGCATTAATTTGATCAGGAGTTGGCGAAAGATCAGCTGCAGTTTCAATGCCGAAAGCATGCTTTAACCACTGCATATTAATTCCTCCTGAATTATGAATACGTTACTTTGAAATCTGATTCAGACCTTATGTGTAATCCTTTAAAGAATGATACACAACGAGAACGCAGAGACCAATCCAATTCAACAGAAAAGCTTTGAAATTAGACATTTATGGAAAGTCTAAGCGGAAAGGAAAGTGCTTTATTTCAGTCTAAATGTGAAAAAGATTGCTGACGTTCTGATTCGTGAGTTCAGCAAATTCCTCAATGGGAATTCCTTTTAATTCTGCAAGGCATTCTGCCGTTTGGACAACATATGCAGGTTCATTTCGTTTGATTTTTTTTCTGGCAGGGGAAGGAGTCAGGTAGGGAGAATCTGTTTCCACTAAAAGGCGATCCATTGGAACGAATTTGGCCACTTCCCGTAATTCTTCATTTTTTTTATAAGTGACCATCCCGGAAAATGAGAGATGCATCCCCATTTTTAAACAGGCTTCCGCTGATTTCTGATCTCCGCAAAAGGAATGCATCACTCCATTCAGTTTTTCACCTTTTGCAAATTCAGAAAGCTGTTGGATCACATCCGCTTCCGCATCCCTGCAATGAACGATGAATGGAAGACTCAGCGTTTTGGATAATTCCAGATGTTTGGTGAAATATTCCTGTTGAAGGTCAAACGGTGCATAATCCCAATACCGATCAAGCCCGGTTTCACCGACTGCAACGACTTCCGGTAAACGGGAAAGTTCTTCTATGGTGTTCCAGTCGGTTGCGGAACATTCTGAAACATAATTTGGCTGGATACCAACGATTGCTCGAACAGAATCATATTTTTTAGCAAGTTCAATAGCTCGAAGGGAACTCTCTGCAGTTGTTCCCACTGTAAAAACAGTTTTGATTCCCGCATCGAGGTATCGTTGAATGACCTCGGGAACATCAGATTGAAACGCTTCTTCATCCAGGTGCGCGTGTGTATCAATCAGATTCATATTGATTTGCAATTACGTATGAAGCACTGTTAATTTTAAAAGCAGGGTTAATTTTAATAGCACGGATCGATTATCGATTGCTGCTGACTTTATTAAGCTGCTGAATGTTATCCAGAGTATCTTCAAGAACTCGATCCAAGAGTGCACTCACCTCAGCATCTTCTGAAAACATATTCTTTGTCTCTTTAATATTTTCAACGATCATTTGCTCGTTCTTTGCAATTTCAGCCGCAAGGTAATCAAAAGCAACAAAGTGAAGGTCAGTGTATGCAGTCGGGTAAGTTCCCTGGGTAAGTTCCCAGCGACGATTCAGGATGATTTCTAAAATGGCACCACAATTCGATTTTTGTCGAGCAACTAAAGAATGATAAACTTCCCGCTCTTCTTCTGCATCAATAGCAGTCCAGAGAGAGACTTCACCTGCGTATTGCAATAAACTTTTATCGATGTTTATCAGCAGGTTATTTAATTGTGTGACGAGTTGATTATCTGACATTGCTGTAATGCTATTTTACGAATGAATGAAATTAGTTAAATAAAACGGAAGCAATATCTTGCACCGTGCTACTGAGTCGTCCGGGGAAAATTCCGAGTAATAAAGCAGGGGCACTGATGATAACGACATATCCTGAATTCCATAAATTAGGCTCACTTTGAAAATCAGGTGCTCCTTCCGGTCGTTCTTCAAGAAACATGGTTTTCAGAATTCTAACGTAATAATACAGACTGAAAACTGTGTTTAAGCCTGCAAGGCAGAGAACCACAAACATGCTCCAGTGAATCGTACTTGCTTCATAAAGGGATGCGAAAATTGCAAACTTGCCGAAGAAACCTCCGAAAGGTGGAAGTCCGACAAGGCTGAAAATGCAAATTCCCATACAAATGCCTAATACTGGGAACGCTTTTCCTATGCCTTTGTAGTCTTCAAGGTCTTCACTGAAAATTTGATTCCTGATAAAAGCAACAATCGCAAAAGCTCCCAAGTTCATAAACATGTAAACTGTAAGGTAATAAAGTAACCCTTGAATACATCTGGAAGCCAGTTCCGCTTTATTAATATCAGCACCACTATCTGCACTCATGATAACCATCAAAGCAGCGACAGCCATCAGCATATAGCCGGCATGGGCAATTGTTGAATAAGCAAAAAGGCGTTTAATATTATTTTGTGTGTATGCAGTCAGGTTTCCGTATGTTGCAGAGACAACGGCGATCACGCCTAACCCTATTCCAATTGCAAGATAGATGTTTGAAAACTGATCGACGGAGGAATAATCACCTACAATGGAAAGACAGAATCGAACAAGAAGAGCAAAAGCTGCCCCTTTGGAAGCAACGGAAAGATAACCTGCAACTTCAGCAGAGGCTCCTTCAAATGCATCAGGACACCAGAAATGAAATGGGAATAAGGAAAGTTTGAATGCGATGCCAACAAGAACCATCATGATTCCCAATAGCAATGTTCCTACAACTGGATTGGAAATCGCAAGGGCAACCCCTTCGACGCTTTGAGAAGCCAGGATTTGATGAAGATTTGCACCCATTTCAGAGAAATTAGCTGTTCCCAATAAACCGACTAACAGGCTGATTCCATAAAGCATGACCCCTGCAGTACCAGCACCATAAACAACATATTTCAGGGAGCCTTCACTGCTTTTCTTGCGTCCTTTCATGAACCCGACAAGGACATAACTTGGAACCGATGTCATTTCAATTCCGATAAACAGGATAAGCAAATGGTTTGCACTGATCATCAAAAGCATACCAATGGTGGAACCAATCAGTAGCGTGTAGAAATCAGGACCATCTTCCCGGTCAGGAATTCCACTTAATTCTGTCAGGCATATTACCAGTGTTAAAAACAGAAGGAGAAAGATCCTGAAGAAAGCGGTGAATTGATCAAAAATCAGCAAGCCAGTAAAAATTTCACCCGTAGCAAAACCAGGTGTAGACAATTTTGAATAATCGCAGCAGGCAATCGCAAAGCTGATACCGACTCCAATTATGGACACAATATATGCTGGCAGAAATTTGTCAGCATTAAATAGCCGAACCAGAAGCATCAGCACGATGGTTCCACAAAGAACCAATTCAGCGCTAAACAAAGGGAGCGATAGCTGAAGGGTGTCTTCGATTAATTTATTGAGAAGCGATTCAAAATTCATCGTTCTTTACTTGTTGTTGATAGATAATGATTAATTATAGGATCGATATATATTATTTAAAGCAGATCGCAAGACTCACTTGGGAGCTAACAGGCTGACAGCTTTATCTTTTTTTGTTGTGATC
>JAJRVU010000291.1 GCA_024277145.1 Planctomycetota bacterium | reverse complement strand
TTGCGTTATAACATGTCTGGTCTGCACAGCAGACCCTACTAGAACACGATTATCTTCGTGAAAAATAAAAAAGAGATTTGTTAAATCAGTTACAAATATTTATATGCTCTCCGAAACTTAGCGTTCCTTGCGTGAGAATTATTTTCTTTAAAAACAGCAATGATAAACCAATTGCATCTGCAGACCTGCTTTTAAAAAGTCAGGATGGAGTTCGGGTTAAACCAGTTGTGCTGTTTAACACTGGTTCCTGACTGAAAAAAAGAGGATGAATCTCTTCAATTCATTCATCTTGTATCTCATGAAATTCAATTTTTATTTCCAGAATGCGGTTTGTGGGAATTAATGAACGAGACTTAAGTTCAATTAACTCATGGAATTAAGCTTTCTTTCATGATGCTCAAATACAACTTGGATAAAACTTTAGAGAATGTGTCAGAAAAAGTTTGACTCACTTAATTCATGACCTAAGTTTTCGTAGTTCACTGAATAATGAAAGAGATTTTTGATTTCAGTGGCGATTCATTCATTTGTTCATGAATGATTTAAGTGGCTTTTGATTTGTTGTCAACGGTTATTTTAAAAAGAGCATTATCCTCGTTTAGAGGTTTTGTTTTGTGTGAGTTCCTGTTGTTTTCAGGGCTCAAGATCGATTGATGTTCTGGTTTTCAGGACATTGCTTTTTTTAGAGAGGGCATTATAAGATGAACAACGTAACAAAAAGTATCAAAAGATTTCTCGCTTCCGAAGACGGCCCAACAGCAGTTGAATATGCTGTTATGCTTGCTTTGATTGTTGTCGTTTGCTTGACAGCTATCCAGGCTATCGGTACGAACGCAAACGTTAAGTTTGAAGAGGTTCGAGATGCATTAACTTAATCTTGAGTTATTTTATTTCACAATCGTGAGAAATTAGGGATGTTACTGTCCGGTTGGGCATTGCTCCGGTCGGACAGTTCACCCTTTTTATTCCAATTAAACAATTACAAGAATAGGACGTGGATTATGGTTCCTTTCTGGTTCGAATTCACAGCAATGACGTTTCAACAGCTTTCAATGCTTGTTGGAATGGTTGTAACCTGTGTCGTTTCTTTCCTCGCCTGCACAAGGTTTGGAGTCTGATCGACTCAAAAAAAGATTCAAAGTATTGAAGTCTCGATAAAAGACTCTACTTGAAATCAAAATAAAATATAAGCATTCAAAAAATTAATAGAACTTGGTTTGGCGTTGAATTAGAGATTGTCAGAGTAAAAAACAATTTAAATTCTCCCCGTATTAAAAAGAGAAAGGCCGGCAAATGGACTGGCAAGCATTTCTGGTTGATAACTGGCACGTAAAATTTGTATGCATCGTTTTAATCGTTGCTGCATATATTGATGGTAAAGAACTAAGAGTTCCTAACTGGATCACCTTCCCAATGGTATTAACAGGTCTCCTGTTTAATGTTTGGGTTTCTGGATGGTCAGGACTGGGATTTGCATTAATGGGAACAGCAGTCGGACTTCTTTGCCTGCTTCCTTTATATGCAGTTGGTGGTATGGGAGCAGGGGATGTCAAGCTGATGGCTGGGATTGGTGCCTGGTTAGGTTCAGCAATTACATTCAGTGCTTTTGCTGTTTCAACAGTTGTTGGAGCTCTTATGGCTATCGCAATGGTTCTTTACAAGAAGAAATTCAACAAGCATTATGCAAACTTTGTAATGCTTTGGACTGAGTGGCTGACTGTTAAAAGCCCGTTAGAATTATCCAAAATTGCAGCAGACCGGAAACCTTCCATGATGCTGCTTCCTTATGGAATCCCCATTTGTGTCGGTTCCATTGGATACTTCTTCTACACAGGAATGATTTATTAATCCTGAATACATTTACAGCATTGAGGCTGTCAGTTTGGCAGTCTTAGTGTTGTCTCGGGATTTTTTAACAATAATGTGAGTATGCGTAATACAAAAAGAATGGGTGACTGTTATGTCGCCAATGAGTTGATCGTTTTGATCAATTTAAACGACAAGATTGGTATAAGCTGAAGATTTTAACATTTGGAATCCGATATGGATGATGAGTGGTCTTCATACCTCGCTCTTGTCTACAACTCTGTTTTGAAATTGATAAACAAAATTACAGTAAAATTCTCAAGGTGAATTAAATCATTTTGAGAGATTACAAGGATTTGGGAAATTCCCAGAGGTGTGAAGATGAATTCAAAATCAATGATTCTGTTTATGGTTGCTATCGGGTGTGGACTTGTAGCAATGTTAGGTGTCCAGCAAGTGCTTTCAAAAAACAAAAACAAGTCTCAAGAAGGCGTTGTGAAGGTTCTTGTTGCCCAGGCAGATATATATCCGGGAATTCCGGTGAATGAAACCAATACAAAATTTGTTGATTGGCCAGAAAACCGTGTTCCTCACGGGGCTGTCACACAAAAAGAACAATATGAAGAAAGATCTTTAAGAACAAGTGCTGTTGCTGGTGATGTGATTACTGTTACCAAACTGGGGGCAAAAGGAGTTCTTGGAGGTTCTAACGAGATTCCTAAAGGAATGCGGGTTGCAACAGTGAAGGTAGATCCAACAAAAACTCATAGTGGTGTTATCTCACCAGGAGACCGGGTTGATGTTGTTTTGATTTACACACAAAAAGGTCGTCGATCTCGTATAACCAAAGCAAAAATGATTTTGGAATACATTGAAGTCTTCCAAACAGATGATTTAAGAAAAAGTGCAGTTGCAGCTGCTGGAACAAAAGATGGGAAATCAAAAAACATTTCTCTATTAGTTGATCCTCAACAATACAATTTATTGGCCCTTGCGTCTGATGCAGGAACAATTTCACTATCACTCAGGTCTCCATTGGATGATGAAATTATCAACAAAGATTTAAAAGTTGATTTAAGTGAATTTGATGATTCCCTGGTAAGTGCAGGAAGTGAAAATGAACTGGATAAATTATTAAATGAAGATGGTGAAGGTGAAAAGCTATCTAACTTCCTGGAAGAATCTGAAAATGGTGAAAAAGTAGAAGAGGTTGCAAAGGAAGTCAAACCTGTTGAACCTACAGTGATTGCAATTGCACCTCCAAAGCCAAAATGGAAAATGACAATCTATTCAGGCGATGTTGTGAATGAAGTTGAAGTTGATATGAAAGAGGAAAATCCTGTTTCCAACGCTTCTGAAACACATCAGAAATCAGCTTCAAGAAGTTCTGATAAGGCTTCCTGGGGTGGATGGGTACAGGGCATCTTTACTGGTGCATAAATAATAACGACTTGATCTGAGTGATGAGAAATCATTGCTCAGGTTAATTAATAAAAATGATAACTGCAGGAAAATACCAATAATGTTGTTGGTGTTTTTACTGTATTAATAAAAGCCCCTGGATGGGCGAAGAGGTGCATGGATGTGTACAAAAAATAATGCTTGGCTTTTTAAGGCTGTTCTGGTTGGGGTGACATTACTTACTGTCATTCCTTTGAAGAATATTAATGCTCAGCCACAAATTCCGCAAACGGGTAATCAACCTGTTAACAGGAATGAAGCCGTTTCCAGGATTAATGCTCCCAAGACCAGACTGCAAATGGTTGAACGATCAGCAAGAATTCTCCAGCTTAATTCAAGAATTAAGCTCGTCGATGGATTCGATCCGGAGGTTCTTGAAGTCACCTCTATTAATGATGAATATAAAGTTCGAGTGCGTGCTCTTAAATCCGGAGTCACTACCATGACCATTGTTGATGATAAAGATGTATCATTTACGATTGAGTATTACGTGGTTGGTGATGTCAGGCATTTGCAGGTCACTATCGACAGATTGTTCCCGAATTCTTCTGTCAAGGCGGTTAAAGTTGCTGAGAGTGTGGTTTTAAAGGGATGGGTGACACAGCCAGAGCATATTACCAATATCGTTGAAATTGCTGAGCAATTCTTCGGAACGGTACTCAATCATATGAGGGTTGGCAGTGGTCAGCAGGTGATGCTTAAAGTGAAGGTGATGGAAGTTCAGCGCTCTAAAATTCGAAGGCTTGGAATCAACTTCTATTATCTGAATCAAAATGCATTTATATCTAATACTGTTGGACAACTTTCTACTGTGGCTACAACAACGCTTCCTTTCGGTGGTCCTCCAGGATTGGCTGCAACACCTGCATTACTTGCAGATAGTAACTTTATTGGTGGGATTACCAATGATAGTAATATATTTCAATCTTATGTTCAGGCACTCAAAGAAGAATCACTATTAAAAATTCTTGCAGAACCAACTCTGGTTGCGACAAATGGTCGACCAGCGAATCTACTATCCGGGGGCGAATTTCCGATTCTGGTTCCACAAAGTCTGGGGGTGAGTGGTATTGAATGGGGAGGGTTTGGAGTAAGGCGCGAAGCTGTTCCCATTCTTCTTGGACATGGGCGTTTGCGTCTTGAACTGCAACCGGAAGTAAGCGAACGAGATTTCTCTAACGCTGTTCAAGTGCAAGGTTTGACTGTTCCTGGTTTAACGACCCGTCGTGTGAATACACAGGTTGAAATGCGATTCGGAGAGACTTTTGTTTTAGCCGGATTGATTGCAAGTCGTGAAACTGCAGAAACATCTAAAGTTCCAGTGTTGGGTGATCTTCCCTGGATTGGTGCAGCTTTCCGAAGAGTAAGGTACGACAATAGTGAAACAGAGTTAGTTATTATGGTCACTCCGGAATTGGTTGCTCCTGTACCTGCATCTGATATTCCTCCAGGTGGTCCGGGACAGTTCACAGATTCTCCAACTGGTCGTGAACTCTATATCGATGGCATGATTGAAATTCCAAAATATGGAGATCGATGTAACAGTTGTTATGAATCAGGTCATGTTAATGGCGTGCCTGTTCAGGGAACTGATAGCCAAATTATTACACCGTATGAAAATCAGCCTACTCTTGTTACGCCGGATGCTGTTTCGCCTGAAGCAAAAGACGCACCTTCGTTACCTCTCCTGGAGAAATCTGCCCAAAATAAATCGACAATATTAAATTCGTCAAAATTGAGTGGTTCAACTCAAAAGGCTTCTTTCTGGAGAAGGAAGAAATCAAATGGTAAACGATCGAATTTATCAACTCTTTTCAAAAGTAAAAAAGTTTCAAATACATCAAGTAAGGTGAATGCACCCAATCCTGAACAAAAAGGGTCAAATAGCTTCAGGTTAATTACACCTAAACAGGGATTGATTCAACCAGAATCGACTAATGATCCATTTTTAGATCAGTAATTTCCGCTGTAGATAAATACAATATTATTTAATCGATACTTTATTTAAGTTGATGCATCAATGAATTCGTCTGTAATACGATTGGCTTTGGTTGATCCGAGTGATTCAAGTCGCTCAGCTGTAAAAAATCTCCTTCTGGGGATTGATATGGTCTGGCTTGAAGCAGAGTGTTCAAGATACGAGT
>JAJRVU010000290.1 GCA_024277145.1 Planctomycetota bacterium | reverse complement strand
CAAACCTCAGCCAAAGCCGGAGGGATCAACCTGAGCAAAGAGGTCAAGCCTCAAAGAAAAAAGAGATCTCCTCACGACTTTCCCAGTGTGAGATTATCCATAATCAAAACCACATCAGGAAGACTGAACTTAATCATACGAGGAAAGTAGATTGCGAGTATCAATAAGGAAAATAACTCAGATTCAGGATTGGACCGGTATCATCTACATTGTAGAGAAAATCCGCTGTAATTCTTCCAGAGACGTTTTTCCTTCTGCGACAGCCCTAAGGGCTTCTGATTGCAATGTCTGCATCTGGTTTTCACGAATGATCGTTTTTATTTTTTGGGGATCCGCACCATTTGCAATCTCATCACTCATTTCATCAGTGACTTCAATCAGCTCAAAAATCCCCATCTGTCCATAGTAGCCTATACCGCCGCAATGTTCGCACCAGTCAAGTTCATCATCACTTTCATCTGTTGCTGTGTCTGTGGAGGTAGCACGGAAGAGAACTTTTGTTTCGGGAGGGAGTCCAACTCTTGAGAGCAGCTTTGGGTTCGGACGGTAGGGGCGTTTGCATTCTTCACAGAGAACACGAAGTAGTCGTTGGGTGATAATTCCACGTAGGCCGGACGCGACAATTTCGGGATCTTCAACCCATTTGAGAATTCGTTTGATTCCGTCAATGGAATTTTTTGCCTGAAATTCAGAAATGATGCAAATATCATTCTGGAAATCAAAAATGGTTTGAACTTCTTCAACCGTTTTCAGCGGATCAACAAAGAGTATATCGCCATCAAGTCGAAGAACTCGTTTTATTGCAGATTCAAAATCCTCATCTTCTCGAATGTTTTCAACCGTAATATGGGTCATGTCTCTTGTCCCCATATCTGCAACAGTAAAAATGGAATAGAGATAGGCATCAACAGATCTTAGAACAGCAAATGCTGTTGAAGTTGTTCCAGTGAATGGGGATCCACAGACAAGCAGGACTCCGCTTTTATCAGATGTTATATCCCTGATTTTATTTTTCATCTCCGGGCTGAAACCGAGTTCGTCAGGCTTTTCCAATTTCAAATCAACATTCTGGATATACATTATGACTTTTTCTACACCAGATCCTGCATAGACAAAATGGACTTCCAGTTCGTATTTACAATTTTGAAATTCAGCAAAAATTCCCCCTTTTAATAATTTCTTCCGCTCTTTGGGATCAAGCCCGCAAAGAACCTTAAGCATCTGGATGGTAGCCTGATTCATTCTTTTGTTAAGACGCTTGGCTGGATAGTCGATTCCATCAATCGTAATTTTGACAGAACTTGATCCATCCTGACGGGGGTTAATTCGGAGAAGGAGTGCTCTCCTGATAATGGCATCTGTGATAATTTTTTTGGTGGGAACCAGTGCCATTTTGGTTAATTTGGCATGTCCACCAAGATTTACTTCACGGTCCCCGATGGCTCCCTGAAATAACACCGATTCAAAATCATCATCGTAATCGTCGTCGTCGTCATAATGATCTGAAGCCACAATCGCAAACCTTTTAAAATAATTAGTGAACTGGAATGATAGATAGATTAAATCTGTAATTGAGTTGAGAATACGAAACAAAAAAGTTCAGCACAATTTCTAAAGCGTTATTCCCACTCACAATACCGAACGGGCCCAGGTTCGGATATCAAAGAGCAAATCCATTTTGACAGCCGGAAAGACGTATTGGAAGCCGTTTTAAGAAAAAAAATGAAAATGCATTAGAGCAATCCATAGGCAGAAAGAGATTTTTCCAGTAATTTTATACTGGAATCTTCAAGTGGAGTCATAGGAAGTCTGACTTCTCCTGAATCTCTGTCAAGTAGTTGCATAGCTGCTTTGATAGGAATGGGATTGGTTGCCAGCCCCAGCATGTCTCTGCAGAGAGCAAAAAGATTATGATGCGCTTTCTGGGCAGCTTGAATATCTCCTGAGTTAAAGGCATTGATCAATCCTTTAACATCCTTAGGAACAATGTTTCCAACAACAGAGACAACGCCAGACGCGCCTAATGACATCAAAGGGAGAGTCAGGCTGTCATCGCCCGAAAGGATTGTCAGATCAGAACGGTTCAGTATTGCAGAAGATTGATCCATTGAACCGGTCGATTCTTTGACTGCAACAATATTTTTTTTCTCGGAAAGACGGATAATGGTTTCCGGCTCCATATTTTTGGCAGATCTGCCAGGAATATTATAGAGCACAATTGGGATTTCGACAGAATCAGCGATATGGGAAAAATGCTGATAGAAACCTTCCTGGGTTGGCTTGTTGTAGTAAGGAGTCACAACAAGAGCACCATCTGCACCAACGCTTTGAGCATACTTGGTTAAACGAATTGCTTCGGAAGTGCTGTTCGAGCCTGTTCCTGCCATCACCTTAATTCGGCCTGCAGCCTGTTCACAAACAAGGCTGATGACTCTTTCGTGTTCCTGATGAGAAAGAGTTGGGCTTTCGCCAGTGGTTCCACAAGGGCTTAAACAGTCGGTTCCTTGTTCAACATGGAATTCGACAAGTTGGCGCAAGCCATCTTCATCAACAATTCCACTTCGGAACGGTGTAACTAATGCGACTGTTAATCCGGAAAACATTTCGCCTTTCCTGGGCATGCCTTTCTTCTCCTTGTTTGGGATCAAATCAATTGATCTTTAAATAATTCTTGTCGTTTATTCAGCTTAGTTTCTACTCAATTATGATCTGTTTTTCCAGTCGACACCAGCGAGGTTAGCCAATGCAAGTTGTAAAGCGTGTGTTCCATCCCTGCCATGATCCTGTGCCTGGACTGAAAGATAGAGTTGATGGGCCAATGCCAATCCGGGCAGGCATAATCCCATTTTCTTTGCTTCAGCAAGTGCAATTCCCATATCTTTAATGAAATGCTCAACGAAGAATCCGGGATCAAAATTATTATCCATAATTCGAGGCCCCAGATTGGAAAGGGACCAGCTTCCTGCAGCGCCAGTACTAACAGATTTCATTACGGTGGGGAGATCAAGACCTGCCTTGTAACCATAAAGTAGAGCTTCACAGACACCAATCATATTTGTTGCAATTAATGTTTGATTAACCATTTTCGTATGCTGCCCGGAACCTGCTTCTCCCTGATAAACAATTGTTTTTCCCATCGCTTCCCAGCAGGGATTCAATGCTTCTACTACATCTTTATCCCCACCAATCATGATGGAAAGAGTTCCATTCTTTGCACCAACATCTCCTCCTGAAACGGGAGCATCAACGCTGTGAACCCCTTTTTCTTTTGCCCTGTTGTAAACTTCAACTGCGAGGGAAGGGTCGCTGGTAGTCATGTCAACAAGCACGTTTCCTTCATCACAACCTGCAAGGGCACCGTTTTCTCCCAGAAGGACTTCCCTGACATCAGAAGGAAAGCCAACGATGGAAAAAATCAGGTCCGAAGCTTCTGCAACTTCTTTTGGTGAATTGGCCCATTGGGCCCCTTTATTAATCAGATCGTCTGCTTTGGATTTGGTTCGGGAATAAACGGTTGCAGAGAAGCCGGCATCCATCAGGTGACCGACCATGCTTTTTCCCATAACTCCAGTGCCAATCCAGCCAATTCGAGTTGATGAAGGGGTAATTGTGATTGAAGGCATAGGGATTCCTGGAATTAAATGTCAAGGTTTGGTATTGAATTCTGTCGTCATCTTGCTTTGATATCAGCAAGAATATATCAGCAAGAAAAATCAGATGAACCGTATTATATAGGAATGGGAGAAAGAAATCACTCGATATGCTGGTATCCTGTCAGGGATATTTGTAAGTTGCTCTAAGGCAAAAACTAATTAAACGGGAATGGAATCTTTAAGGACGATTCATTGAAAGATCAAATCACATTTTTCCGCGAATTTCGGAATCAATTTACGACAACTGGCTCCGTCATGCCCAGCAGCCGGTTTCTTGCCTCTGCTATGACCGGACCTCTTAAAAAACTGGAAAATTCTAATAATAAAAATGGTGGGCTGAATATTCTGGAAGTGGGACCGGGAACCGGAGCGGTGACAAAAACCATCGTGAAGCTACTCAAACCGGAAGACCGATTTGATCTGGTTGAGCTGAATGAGAATTTTGCAAATCTTCTCAAAGAAAGATTCCAGACAGATTCTTCTTATCAGCGGGTTAATTCGCAATCGCAGGTTCATGTCTGTCCGCTACAGGATTTTCAAACAGATGTGGAATACGATATTATTATTTCAGGATTGCCATTAAATAATTTTCCAGCTGATCTGGCCAAAGAAATTTATGAGAGGTTTTTTCAACTCCTCAAGCCAGGAGGAACTCTCTCTTATTTTGAATATATGTATATTCGAGCGATTAAGAAAAAAATCAGCGGGAAAGCAACCCGAGAGCATCTTATCCAATTGGAAGAAATTATTTACCCTTACCTGGATGAAAGCCGAATCAAGCAAAGTTGGGTCTTCCTGAACATCCCTCCGGCGTGGGTACAGCACCTCCAAAAAAATGAAAGCACTGCACCCAGCTGAGATGGTTCAAACTATGTTCCATGCGGAATTGTTTTATTCATGTCCCATGAATGTGCTGATAAGTTGTGAAACCTCCACTTAAATTAACGACATCGAATCCAGATTGGATAAGAATTCGTTCAGCAATATAGCCCCGTAATCCCACTTTGCAGTAGGCAACAATTTTTTGATCACATGGTATTTCATCCAGCCGGTCTCTTAATTCATCAACTGGAATGTTGACCGATCCTTTAATATGTCCTGCTTCAAATTCACTCGGCGTTCTTACATCAAGCAGAAAATGTTCCACAAAATCTTCATTATGCAATTCATTCGAATGAACAATTGCGTGATCTCCTCTTAAAACACCCGCAGCAACAAACCCAGCCATATTGACCGGATCTTTCGCTGATCCATACTGCGGAGCGTAAGCGAGTTCCATTTCTTCCAGATCTTCAACAGTCATTCCCGCTTGTATCGCAACTGCGATAACATCGATTCGTTTATCAACACCTGACCGTCCGATAATTTCGGCACCAAGAACTTTTCCGGTGTCCGGTGCAAACATTAATTTGATCGACATTCCTTCAGCACCCGGGAAATATCCTGCATGATTGGCTGGATGCGTATAAATTTTTTCGTAGGGAAGTTGTTTTTGAACGAGTGCTTTTTCACTTTGCCCCGTCATGGCTGCTGTCATATCAAAAACGCTGACAATAGCCGTTCCCTGAATTCCTCGAAAATGCGAATCTTTCCCGAAAATATGGTTTGCTGCAATCCGTCCCTGTCTGTTGGCAGGTCCTGCAAGGGGAATTTGTGTCGGATGCCCCGTAACAAAATCAACGACTTCAACAGCATCTCCCACTGCATAAATATCAGGGTCTTTGGTTTGCATATTTGTATTGACCTGAATTCCACCACGAGCACCTACGTCTAACCCTGAATCAACAGCCAAGCTGTTTTCGGGTCGAACTCCAACACTCATAATGACAAACCGGGCATCAATTACTTCGCCTGATTTCAATTTTATGGAAAGTCCATTTTCTGTTTTTTCAATGGCTACAGCTGAATCACTGAGGATAAGCTGGACCCCTTTTTCTTTCAGGTGCTGGCTGACGGGCTCAACCATTTCTTTATCCCACGGTGGAAGAATCTGATCTGCCAGTTCAATCACTACAGTATTCCAGCCTCGTCTCACCAGATTTTCAGCCATTTCCAGGCCAATAAAACCTGCACCGATGACAACCGCATTTCCATCTGGCTCTTGAACCATCTGGTGAATCATATCTGCATCTTTTAAATCTCTCAGCGTAAATACTCCCGGGTGATCAACTCCCGGAATAGGTGGTTTGAAAGGAGATGCACCGGGGGAAAGAATCAGCTTGTCGTAACTTTCTTCATAGACTGTTCCATCTGCAAGGTTTTTGACTTGTATGGTTTTCTTTTCACGATTTATTTTTTCAACCGATTGAAGGGTCCGTACATCAAGTCGAAATCTTTTTTCAAGAAGTTCTTTCGGCGCAACCAGAAGTTTATTTCTTTCAGTAATTTCTCCGCCGATGTAATAAGGCAGTCCGCAGTTTGCAAACGAAGGGACATTCCCCCGTTCAAAGAGGATAATCTCCGCGTTTTCTGATAATCTTCTCGCTCGGGCTGCTGCAGAGGCTCCGCCAGCAACTCCCCCGACAATTGCAATTTTCATTTTGAACTTTCCATCTCAATATTGCCTGTTAAGTGTCAATATGTCTTATTTAATTTACCGGGAACAAGTTGTAGCTGCTTCTCCGTCAACTTTATTCCAGGGCATTCTTGCTAAAATTAAAGCTAAACCACAAAAATTGGTGAGCCCTGAAAAAATAAGACCCGCTCCAAAAAACATCGTCAGGTAAACAAAACTTGGATACCCTGCATAAGTAAGCAGGCTTCCCAGAAGAACAAAAAATCCAATGACGACTCTCGCTTGTGAATTCAAAGGGATTCGGACTTTCTGTCCGCGGTTGACTGGCAGGTTGAGTTGAATCCAGGCATCTGTTCCCCCCTCAACATTAATTATGTTGTCAAATCCAGCTTTGGTGAATTTGCTGTGCGCGGATTTACTTCGGCTGCCAGATTTACAAATCAGATAAATTGGATCACTCTTGTTGCCATGAATTTTCAAGACTTCCTCTGCAGGATCAAGTCGATCCAGTGGGGTGTTTTTTGCATGAACGCAGTGGCATTCCCTGAATTCCACTTCCGTTCTGACATCGAGAAGAT
>JAJRVU010000289.1 GCA_024277145.1 Planctomycetota bacterium | reverse complement strand
TTCACCAAACATCTGTGCTTTTTTAATGCTGTCGATTCCGAGATCCGCTTCGAGGTCTGCATCAAGCTCAACCATCTCTTCGGGGTAACCGGTTTGTTCAACAACAAAGTTCACCATAAATTTTTCGAGTTCCGGTCGGGAAAGTTCTTCCCCCGATGGTGATGTGACTCCCGCTGTTGGTGCAGCCGGTGTCGCAGCAACCGGAGTTGGTACTGCAGGAATAGAAGGAGCAACAGGAATTACCGGTGTAGGTTGAGGAACCATTGGCTGCGGAACGACTGCTTGTGGTGTTGCAGCGTGACCGTTACTCATGGCGGGTGCCATTGGTGTCGGTACTGCAGGAGCAGTTGGTGTTTTTTTGTTTTTAGCAGCTTCCCCAGCAGCAATCTTCTTCATTTTTTCTTTACGAGCTAATGTCGCATCAAAAAAAACAATTCCTGAGGAATCTGTATGAATCCCATTCATTTTTGCGGAAGGATCAACACCATTCGAGGATGGATTTGATCCATTGAAAGTCGTACTCATTCTAATACTCCCTGGGCATCAGAGAATATGCGAATCCGTTCTTTCCTTTTTTAAAAGGTAGTCCCAGCCCAATTTGTTAGTGCTTGGCATCTCAGCCGTTACTTATTTTCATTTACCAAAGCCAACTGTTTCACCTGACCCACCAAGTTCTCAAACAGCAGATTTAATAAATGGTCCAATGATTGGGAGCCTTCAAAAAGAAGGTTCCCGGTAGTAATCGATTCTTCTATCGTTAAACGACCATTTAACAGGTCGTTAAAAGTAGTTGTATTCATATAGATGGAATGAGCGACATTCGAGTCAATTCCTTCTTCAAGAGAAATAGATTGATCGTCGTTCTCAAGGAATTTCCATTGCCCACCACCGGGTCCGTTAATTTCAATGTTTGCAATCACTTTGGAATGATTGTTTGATAACGAGAGATGATTCTTTTGAAACAAATCATGTAAGTCATTTTCAGCGATTTCTGATTTCGGTCGAGGCCAGCCAAAATTGGATTCCATTGCAAATCGACACATTTTCTCAAGCATTTCCTCATCCACGATTGGACAAGGCAAGTGAGGTGCTGCCTGCGTTGTATTCGTATAGTCGAAGTGTGGATCGTCTTTCCAATAAGATTTATAAACTTCCATTTGTTCGACAAAATATTTTTCAAAATTATTCCAGTCGATGTTCATTTCAGTTGCTTCACTATGAACAACAGTTTGTTCAGTGAAACTATCTTCAAAAACAGCTTGCATTTGGCTGACAGGAACTCGATTTCGAGGAGTCAAATGGTATGTTTTGCCGTGGTGCTTGTTTTCTGCAAAAATATGGGCCATCACTTCGGAAACCCAGTCAACAGGGACATAATTTTTATGTTCCGAACCATCCATATTAAGGAGTTCGCGTAAACGATCACTCCCCGCTTTGTTGACTGCTTGCAATTCTTCTTTTGAAAAACCAAGTGTGACTGTTTTACTGACAAGCGATGAAAGAATTTTCAACGGAACATAAAAACCGTGAAAAGTTGAAGTGTAGCCAGTCTTAGAATCACCAATGATGATTGCAGGACGATAACATGTCACCGTTTTAATATGTTCAGCAGTTCTAACCAGTTTTTCAGCCTGCATTTTGCTGGTTTCGTAATCGTTCCCTAATTCCTGGCCGACATCCAGTTCGTCTTCTTTTGCAATATCATCACGAAGACCACATACATACGCTGTTGAAACATGATGGAAATCTGTGATTCCTGTTGTCTTGCAGAAATCCAGAGTGACCTGAGTTCCTTTGACATTGGATGCCCATGGTTCTCCTTCTGGGCTTTCCGCCTGGAAAGTCAGGCTGGCTGCATTATGCATGAGAGAGTCACAATGTTTTGTGACCCATTTAATTTCGTCTTCACTCAAACCAAAGTCGGGGCTTGTAATATTTCCTTCTAAAACAACTGGGCGTGGAAGTGAGTGTCCAGCAATTCGTTCCCACCGAACCATGCAGTCTTCAATTCGTTGCTTGGCGGTTGCGAATTTTGTACGACGGACTACAACGGCTAATCGAACTCCTTTACGAGTGAGATCGCGTATCAAGTAAGACCCCAACAGTCCTGTTGCACCGGTTAGAAGTAAATAGCTCATGGAATGTAACTCAATAAATTTGTATCGTTCAATATATAAATAGTAATACTTAGATCGCTAAAAAATAACCCAACCGTCCCGCAAACCTAGTAAACATTTTTTTATTAACTTGCTTTATGTTCATGAGTGTAAACCTTCCAAGTCTCTGTAGTCAACTATAAATACTCATATAGCCCATCTGTCCAAATCTTCAGCCAGTTTTGACAACTGTTCACTTTGTATCCCCATGTTGTTATTTTGAAACATATCTATTCATATGTGTACATAGCCTGTCAGAGGAATTCGGAGAACCAACTTGATTCCTGAATGGATCATTAAAAATAGGGAATCAGTTATTGCGATAGGGGGATGAACAGCGGTAAACAAAAGAGAAGCTAATTCAATTGGGTGATATTATTTGGTCTCTCGTGAATTTTGCCTGACTCTATTCTGGTAATGATTTCAGCTGAACGCTTTAAGTCATATGTACAGATATGGTTAGAATAGAAAAAATAGCATTATCTGCAAAAGGAAATTCCAGGAACAAGTATGTTTGAGCCTCAACATCATCAAAAATTTCTGCCCATGGCTGTTGTAGGAATGTCCTGTAATTTGCCCGGAGCTCGAGATCTTAATGAATACTGGTCATTATTATACAATGGACAAAGTGGAATCATTCCATTCCCCGAAGATCGATTGGACACATCCCTCTATTACGCGGAGTCTCGCGGACAGTTCGGCAAAACGTACTGTAAGGTTGCTGGAATTGTTGATCATCAGATTTCTGAAAAAAATTCCGGAATCATCACTCAACAATTACAAAATTCATATGACCTCTGCCAGATTACGTTGCTAGATGTGGTTCTTTCAGCGGTTAGGGATGCTGGTTGGAAGCATGATGATCTTGCTGGCACAAGAACCGGAATTTACATTGGGAATTCAGATTGCAGTGAACTACCAGCGAAATTAATTTTTCATTCGCAAAGAAATTATTTATCGGGGCTGATGAATTATCTGCCTGCTGATCTTTTTCCGGATGAAAATACCCGGATGAAAATGATTTCTCATATCGAAAAAGAAATTGAAAAAAATTATCCGTCACTCGGTGAGAGTTTGTTAGTTGAATTTGCATCGAATGCAACAGCTTCATTAGTTGCACAGGTTTTAAAAACAACTGGTCCCTGCATGGCATTGGATGCTGCCTGTGCTTCTTCGTCAGTTGCACTACTTTCAGCCCAGCATGCACTGAAAAGTAATCGAGTTGATACTGCTATTGTGGGGGCAGCTTCGTTCAGGACATGGTGCGAATTGGTCATGCTTTCGCAAATTCAATCAATTGGAACAGTTCAAAGCTGTCCGTTTGATTCTGCTGCAGATGGTTTTATTGGTGCGGATGGTTATGCTGCCGTCATTTTAAAATCTCTGGATAAAGCGATCAAAGATGGAGATCAGATTCATGGAGTGATTCAGTCAATCGGTTTTTCTTCTGATGGAAGAGGAAAAAGTTTTTGGGCTCCGAGAATGGAAGGGCAGTCGCTTGCAATCAAACGAGCGTACGAAAACGGAATGGATCCATCCCGATTACAGTATATTGAAACTCATGCAACGTCCACGCAACTGGGCGATGCAACGGAAATGCAATCTTTAATGAATTCATTGGGTGACAAAGTCAGCCAGAAAATTCCCATTGCCAGTGTAAAAGCAAATATTGGTCACTCATTGGAAACGGCAGGACTGGCATCCTTAATCAAAGTTCTTCTTGGAATGAAAAATGGAATCATTCCCCCTGCAATTAATATTTCATCTCTCAATAAAGAGATTAACTGGGATGCAGTTCCATTTTATCCGCCGATGGAACCTGTTGAATGGCCTGAATTCAGTGATGGTCATCCACGCCGGGCAGGAATTAATGCATTTGGAATTGGTGGATTGAACAGTCACCTGATTGTCGATCAATTTAATGACCAGACGAAATCTTGCTCTGCATCGGTACCGGAAAATACTACTCAGGAAGAGAAACAAACATATTCCGGAAGAATTGCAGTTATAGGCATGGGATGTTTATTTCCGGGAGCATTTACGGTAGAAGAATTCTGGAAGCAGTTATTAAATTGTAAGTCTGCTATTGAAAAAATTCCTCAAAAAAAACTGGCTGAAAGAAAGAACCATGAGTTCACCGATATAAAAGGAATTTCTTACGGGCCAGAATTCATGGGTGGTTTGTTAAACGATTGGGAATTTGATTGGAAGAAACATAAAATTCCGCCGAAACAATTGGCGAATGCTAATCCGATCCAGTTCATGGTGCTGGATGCAGCTGCACAGGCGATGGCGGATGCAGGTTACGATCAAAAAGAATACGATCGTACAAAAGTGGGGACCATTGTTGGATCCATTTTTTCCAGTAATTTTGCAGCGGACACCTTCCTGGCAGTTCGCCTCCCCGAAATTTGTAAAATGATTTCGGAAGCAGTTATAGCGGACGAAATTTCAACTGAAAATGTTGAACAGATATGCTCTGAATATTCAAAAGAACTCCTTCACA
>JAJRVU010000288.1 GCA_024277145.1 Planctomycetota bacterium | reverse complement strand
CGTTTGGATGGTGCATAGATTGCATTTTCATCTGAATCTTTTGCTGCATGAAAAATGGATCGGGAAGGATTCCATTTTCTCACCTGAAAAATCGTAACCACATTGATCACCACCGACAGGCAGAACAAAGCGAACACAGAGTCAAAAGCAGAAATTGTAACAGGGTCGAGAGAAAAATGTGAACCGAGCGGATTCACAATATCATTCATCGAACGATAAGGGTTTAACAAGGCGATCTGTTTCAAAAATGGAAACTGTTCCCCGAATAGTCCATAAAGAGCTTCCACGGAACCTATCATGATGAGCAATCCGAGAAGACTGATAGTCAATGTTTGAAAAGTCGATTCTTTCCAGTACGCAACCAATGCTCCCCAACTTCCTGCAGCGATTGCAGCGATCGTACAAATGGCGATGGACCACCCGATTTGTTCAAGCGTGACTCCTCCCAGAAAGTGGATGAAGAGAAACACTGGTATGGATGAGGCAATCAGGACTCCCATAATCAGAAAACTGGAAAAGAGTTTTCCTAAAACGAGTTCCCGATTTCTTAAATCTGTCATTAATAACAGGATTAAAGTTTTTTTATCTTTCTCCTGTGCAATGCAACTCGCTGCAAAAATCATGGAGAAGAAAAGCACCAACGAGAGTTGAACCAGGGAAAAAACCTGAAACAGACGATTTCCATAAACCGCATAATCACCAATATTCCGAACTTCCTGCAAGCCGAAAGTTGTTTGACCAACGGTGTACATCAGAACGAACAGAATGGTGATATATCCTGACCTTGTCAGAAAATGCTTAAACTGACGAGGTGAAGTTAATACTTCCCTGCTGAAAATAGGGCCAGCTAACAAAAGGGATTCCTCTCAAATAGATCAAACTCAAAGATGTGAATTCAGTTAGATATTGTATACATGTAGACATCAGGTAGTTACGTCAAAATGATTCAAGTTGCGAAAACGAATTCCTTATTTCACACCAGATATCCTGAATCAGCTTTTTCAGGATTGATCCCAAAAAACCTTCCCTGAAATTGTAACGTGCATTGAACCGATTTCCAAGCTGCTGAAAATCGAAAAACCATTCAGACTGAGATTTCACAAGTCTGATTAGCGATAGGTGAAAATCACGTAACTCTTTTGTTAATAGAGGTTAATGATTGATAATAGTGTTTGCTTCTTAATCATTTAGCAAATGTTTGTAATAGCGCGATGAGTGTAAGACTCGGGCAACGTGCACATTGTTCTCCATTATCATATAGAAGATGAGATAGTTTTGTTTGACTGGCTTACAGCGAAGCCCGGGTTTGATATCCTCAATTAAAAAGCCGATATCTGGTGATTGACTGATAAGATCAAATGCGCCACTAATCTGAGCCAGTAGGTTATCGTCAGCGATATATGTCCAGATGTTGGAGAGGTCGATTTTTGCTGCCGGTGTTATAATAATTCTGGACATTGTCTAGTCTGCGCCATGCTGCTTATGCATTTCTGACAGAAAATCTTTCAGGTTCCACTCAGCAACATCGCCGCGATCAATTTGGTCAAGCGCAGGTTGCAATTCATTACGGAGTTCCTCTTTGCTGTAACCAAACCAATCAAGGACAACATCTTTTTGCATGATTATAAACGATTCCCCTTGCACCACACCATCACCAGCATGAAGTGCCTGCTGTTGTTCTTCAGTCAATTCAGGGATATTGGAATTCTTCATCCTGTCATTTTATCATGCAGCAGTAAGACAGTCTACTAAAATATTATATGTCTGAAGCCATCGGGTTGAGCCATTGTATTAAGAAAGAATGCCTGATAATTCCTGAAGAGGGCGGGCAAATCAGGAGGAGCGTTGTGTTGCGAAATCACTTAAATCTTCGAGTAACTGCTTTGCTGGCGAAGGGTTAAGGGAATTCAAGCAGGTTCGAGCCTGTGCAGCAATTTCGAGTGCCTTTTTCATCGAGTATTCCACCGCATCCGATTCAGAAATGAGTTTCTGAATTTCTGTTCGCGTTTCTGGCGATGGTTGGTTCAGCAATTTCAGGATACGTGAAGAGGATTCATCATCGGATTGCGAAAGAAGACGGATCAAAGGGAGCGTCATTTTCTGTTTTTCCAGATCAGTTCCCAAAGATTTTCCGGTCTCTTTTTCATCACCCTGAAGATCAAGCAGGTCATCAGCAATTTGAAAAGCAGTTCCCAGAAGTCTTCCAAACTGACTCAACTGGTTCACCGTCTCCTGATCAGAATCAGTGTAGTAGGCTCCCAGATGACAGCAAAGAGCACAAAGTTCTGCAGTCTTTCCATCAATAATCTGGAAGTAAGCTTCTTCGGAGAGTTCGAGGTTACCCCGTTCCCGAATTTGTGAAAGTTCCCCTTCGCATACAAGATTCGTTGCTTCACCAATCAACCTGCAAGCGTATGTGGTTTCCAGACTACTGGCGAGATGGAACGCATGGGTGAATAAGAAATCTCCGAATAATACAGAGGTTTCATTGTTCCACCGAGAGTTCACGGTCGCCACGTGCCTGCGTGTTTCTGCTTCGTCCAGAATGTCGTCATGAACGAGGGTTGCAGTGTGGATCATTTCAACAACAGCAGAAAGGACGTGATGGCTTGATCGAATTCCCCCGGTTGCCTCAGCAGTTAGAAGGACAAGAATCGGGCGAAGCCTTTTTCCGCGAAACCGAGAGACATGTGTATAGACATCATTCACGTACGGATTTTTGCTGGCAAGTTCTTCCTGGAAGACTTTTTCAACCTCAGCGAGATCAGAGCCAATCAGTTGCCCCACTCGTTCATGAAGTTTAATTCCAGCCAGTTTTTTGTCCATCTCCGAATATCTTTCTTACTATTTCAAATCTTGAGTAGGCCCTAAGCCTTCAGTTCGTACGTAGTGTCCGCTTTTTCCGCCTGCTTTTTCCACCAAACCTGCGGGCCCGATTATAATCGAACGATCCACAGATTTACACATATCATAGATGGTTAAAGCAGAAATAGTTACAGCTGTCATTGCTTCCATTTCGACGCCAGTTCGCCCTTGAACGGTTGCTTTTGCATCAATTTTGACTGTTTTTTTGTCAATAATTTCAAAATCGACCGTGACGGAATCGAGTCCAATCGGGTGGCAAAGAGGAATCAGGCTTGCCGTCTGCTTGCTAGCCATAATGCCAGCAATCCGAGCAATTTCAAATACATCACCCTTTTTGATTTTCTGATCAGTGATTAATTTAAGGGTATTTTCCTCCATCGTCACGTAACAGGAAGCAACTGCCATCCGTGCAGTGACCGGTTTTTGGCCGACATCGACCATCCGGCTGGCGCCACTTTCATCAAAATGTGTCAGATCCCCCATAATTTTGCGTCCTTATTCGCATCAACATTTTCTTATATCAGACCAGGATTTTATGACATCTCACCATTTTTCCCATACTATCGGCTATCAGGCAAAACTGGTTCCTCTGTGCATCTTTTTTTTGCCCGTTTTTTAGATTTCTCCTGTTACCTCGAAATTAAAGCGTCTTCATGTGAAATTTCAAACAACGCAGCCAGCCAGACGCCATCCATACTGAACTCCTTCAGCAGTTTTGCATTCTGTAATATTGTTGTCAGTGGTTCTTCGATATCTGCTTTCTTATGAAAAATGAGCAAATATTCTTTCTCTCTGTCATGTTTTCCATCATAGGCAACTAGTTTCACCGAGCTTTCAGCAAGCAGGGGAGACTGGTTTTGTATCGTCCGAAGCTGGTTCAAATGAAGAACGGGAAAGCATTTCAATTTCGTATTTTCTGGAAGGACTTCAATAACTTCCTTCAGGAAATCCCGGGTCAGGCTATCGCCCCAGTAAGTGACTTCAAAACCGAGTTTTTCTGCACCGGCTAATCCTCCTGTAAAAAGATTGTAATAGGAGAGATAACAGGGGGACATGGAAATGTTTCCAACTGCCTGACTGGAAAAGACCATGAGCATGACCACAGTGGCGATTGCTTTGCTGAATTTTGTTTCCATTGCAGAAAAAAGCATCGCTGCTCCCTGACCAACAAGGATGGCCCAGAGAGGGTAGGCCACCAGAAATAATCGAACGCCATCATAAACTGCTGTTCCACTTTTGGCGAAAATCAGAAAAGGAAAAAATGCACAAAGTAACAGGAGTTGTTTTTTAGGGTCAGATTTCAACGAATATTTTTTTGAAAAGAGGCTGAGAATTCCCATTGCAAGTAAACCGACAGGAACCGTCACTGCAAACATGATGAATGAATAATGAAACGGAACATCAACATCTTTCCAGCTTTGACCCCAATACCAGTTTTTTAATGGAACCCTGTCCGTTGTTCTCCCAAGGTATTGCATGAAGTGCTCAATCGGATCCAACCAGAGCCAGGGCCAGAAGAAAAAGAAGACCAGAACTCCGAATGCTCCCCAGAGAATCACCGGCAAGATTGATTTTTTTCTCCAATGATACAATGCCCAGATTCCGACAGGAATGGGAATGAGAACCCCTTGGATTTTTGTGAGCAATGCCATTCCAAGAAAAAAACCAGCAATGATAATCTGCTTGTAAGTAATTTTATTTCCCGGCTTCCAGAATGAAGCAATCGCAATCACCGTGATGCTGTAAGTCAGGTTCATCATTGTTTCGAGAGAAGCAAGGTGAGCATGCCCGAAAACACGAGGCATTAATAAAAGGGCAATCATCGACGAAATACCCGCAACCGATCCGTACCAGCGAGAAGCAGCATAACCAATAATAAAAAGTTGAAGCCCGAAAACAAATGCAGAAGACCATCTGGCTGAAACAATGGAGACTTCAGCAGCAGGGTGATCCGTTGGCGAAAAACTGTTTCCGATTCGGTGCCCCGTTCCGATTGCTAATCGACCGAGCGGAGGATGGTCAGGAAGATATCCGGGCAAACTGAAAATTTGCTTTCCGCTGGATGGGTCCACCAATGCAAAACCGTAGAGAGACATCGATTCAAAAAGAATGTATCCCTGCTCAACGTTAAATGATTCATCAATTGTCAGGCCGGGTCCCTGTTTTGAATCAGGGTAATTCCCCACAGGATCAATTTCACTCATGATCCAGATCACGCTGAAAACAGGAATGATTACCAGCAGGAAAATTGTCAGCCGGGATTGGTGTTTCATATTATAATCGGTTTTTGTTTTGTTTTTAAAATGTTTATTCGGTTTTTATTAATGGATTGTGAATCAAAACGAAATGTGGTCAGGAAGATTCGTTTCAGGTATTGACATATCAAAAACTAGAATCTATTGATACACTTTCAACCTATCTTAATCTATCCCAGTCACTTAAGAAAAGGACTTTTAATGTCTTCAGATTCTTCATGGAAAGCTTTGTTTGAAAATTGGCCGGAAACGATTGAACGAAAAGGCCTGATTACAACAACTTTTGGTGAGCAGATTCCTTTTATTGATTTTATGCTTTCAGGAAATATCCTGCTTGCTGAACGGGATAAACCGGATAGTTTTGGCGCGAGAAAAGTCATGATTGTTTACGATGCCATTGCAGCGGTCAAAATTACCTCTCCTATTGAACTTGCTCGTTTTCAGGTGATGGGTTTCCAGTCTCCCCAATAAATAAAATTAGTGGTTGTTGTTTCCTGCATCTGTTCAGGTGATAAAAACCCACTTCGATAAAACAGTTGCAGGGATAAGTAGTGCCACCGTCATTAATGCGTAGGAAATGTTTCCGGTTTGATATAAAATGATTGTGGAATTCAGGATGATATAGCTGAGTAGCATTGTTTTAACTGCCTGTTGAATTCGCTCAGGAACAGGTTTTCGAAGTGCGAACAAAAGTCTGCGATTGAGGATCAAAATTACAAATCCCAGGAATAAAATAACTGGTCCCGCTTGGGTGATGGAGGAATGGTCTCCTGCAATAGGAATCAACAAACGGTTGAGAAACCCGGAATGAGCTTTCGCAACGAAGAGGAAAAGTCCTGCAAGCCCCAGATTTATCACAAGCCAGGGAGCAATCAAATTTTTAGCCTGATTGATTTGTGTCTCTTTTCTGGCAAACCATGTCAGCCCGATGATATAAATTCCCAAACATCCCGCTAAATAAATTTGTGGGGTTGTCCAGACGGCACCTGTAGCACTGGCGCCGAGCATGACATTCAGGAACCTGCAGCTTCCCATTGCAACCGGACCTAGAACCGTTTTTTTAAGCAATCCATCATAAGCAAAAATTGCCAAAGTCAGGATCACTGCAATAAACAAGCTGTCATAACTTTTTTCATTCCGGGCAATGTCATTCATCAGGGCGAAGCCAAGTCCAAATGCAATGAGCAAAATTCCCGAAATTATCGCGAACTTCAGCGGAACACGTCCTGAGGGAATCGGACGATTCGGTCGTTCAACGGAATCAATTTCACGATCAAAAATATCGTTAAAAAGCATTCCTGAAAGATAAAGGCAACTGGAACATCCAAGCAGAAAAAGAAAATGATTGATCGGATCAAAACTGGAATGAGTCAGCAGGAAACCGAGAAAAATATCTGACATCGCAGTGAAGACAGCAGGAAACCGAACGACTTGAAGACAAGATCGAATTACAGAAGGCTTCGTTTTATTTTCATGCGTTGCGGACATCTTCAGCCCAGGCTCTTAATAAAGCATATTGACTGTGGAATTCCGGTTCTTCCGTCCCCATCGGGCTTTTAAAGAAGGAACTTAAAAAGGTCATAACGCCGGTGGTTCCCCTTCGAGCTTCCCGTTCGGTGAAACGGACGAGATCTAGAACAAGGGGTGCAGCGAGAATGGAGTCGCAACCTTGCCAGGTGAACTGCAGCGACATTTTTGTCCCCATGAATCCCTGAAAATGGATATGGTCCCATGCGGTTTTCCAGTCTCCCATTGATTCAATGTATTCAATCGAAACAAGCGTCTGCGGTTTGTATCCCAGAATTTCCGTCAGGAGATGGTCTTTCGAATGAACTTTGTTCGCTTTATTGATTGGATCATCAAGAACTTTTCCGTCCATGTTTCCAAAAATATTGTGGCCAACCCAACTCATCACGTTCAGATTTCTGTCAGCAAACATGGGAGCAAGTATGCTCTTCATCAATGTCTCACCCGTTTTTCCGTCTCGCCCCATATGGAGAACGTTGTTTTGTTCTGCCAGATTATTCAAAGCTGGAAGGTTCGAGCCAACCGATGGAGTGAAATTCAGGAACGGAAACCCTGCTTTCATCGAAGCGATGGCATAAAGTGAACTTGCAGGGAGAGGGGATTCTTTTTGATCGTTAAGCAGTTTTTCCATGTCATTCCAGCAGTCACATTCCGGAACATTTTCCAACGGAGGTTCTGTTGAAGAAACATTGATCACAATGACTTGAGAAAGGTTGTGTTCTTTCTGGAATTCCTGCATGTCCGATTTCAGGCGTTCAATTGTATTCTGCGTTGATTCTTTTTTTGTTTTCACAGCTTCAGACGAAGCAAGTGATTCAATTGTCTCGCCAACATTCAATAAAGTTCCGGTTCGAATATTTTTATCAAATTTTTTCAATTCCGGCACGATTTCTGAGATCAGTTTTTCGCCAAACAGTTCTGAGGTTTTTAGAAGCTGGTTGGTTTCTGCTTCATAGGATGTTTTTCGAATTTCGTGTCCGCCGATCACAAATTGTGACCAATCGGCTAAATCAAGATCAGAAAATTCAGGACGAGCACTGACAAGTCCGGTTTCATTTTGTAATTTTTTCTGGATCGCAACCAATCCTGCAGCTGCGGTTGTTGCAACTCCACCCCATGCACCGATTAACCAGATTCCAATTTTCTCCGAGGACATAATTTTCTGCCTGCATTTATTTCTGTTGATAAAGTGAATTTAGTTTTTGAATTTTGCACAAAGCTTTTAAAGGCAAAGGCTTTTGAATGTTCAACTTATTTATTTTGTCAAACAAGCTGGCAAGAGAAAGTCTATTTTGCTTTAGATGAAAATGTTGCTCATCTTTGGGGGTGGGTCATCTTCTTTTATGGTGCTTCTGATCATTTTACGGGTTTGGTGTATTGGGGCAACATTCTCGCAGGCTGGGCAGGAAATCTCAATCAACAGAGATCGAGATCACGCATTAATTAAAGTCTTTTCGACCCATTCCATCAGCGAATCGCCCACTTTTGTCAAATGTCCTGCAGTCTCCTTCTTTATCTTCTCCAGATTCTCCGGTTCATTGCACTCTGATCGGGCAAAAAAGTAAAATTTGATTTTTGGTTCAGTTCCGGAAGGTCGAACAGCCAATGTGAATTCAAACTGATTTTTATCTGATTCGAAGAAAAGGAGGTCACCATCAGGTTGAGGGAGTTCATCCGATTTCTGGTTATCAGGAAGTGATCTGATTTCATGTTTTCCATAATCCCGGACCTGTTTCAATTTCCAGCCTGCAAGAGAATCAGGCGGGGATTTCCGAAACGCTTTCATCAGGGAATCAATCTGTGCTTTTCCAGATTCCCCTTCACAATATTTGGAACGTTGTCCTTCCAGATAATATCCGAACTTGGCATAAATTTCGTCCAGTCGATCAAGCAGCGTTTTTCCATCTTCTTTCAATTCTGAAGCAAGTTCGCAAATGAACATGGCAGCAATTCCTGCATCTTTGTCACGCGCATATTTTCCGGAAAGAAACCCGAGTGATTCTTCTGCACCAAAAACAAAAAGGTCTTCCCCTTGTTCATCAATGGTTTGGCCAATGTATTTGAACCCGACAAGAAGATCGTCAATCGCTTTCACGTGGAATGATTTTGCAACCGTTGCAATTAATGGAGTTGTCACCAATGTTTCCACCACATAATGTTCAGGCGTCAGTTCCCCGGCTGCAGATTTTTTTCTTAACAGGTAATCAACAATCAATGTTCCAACCTGATTTCCTGAAATGGGAATGTATTCTCCCTGCGAACTTCTCACGACCACTCCCAACCGATCTGCATCAGGATCAGAAGCAAGAAGCAATTCCGCGCCGGAAACTTTGGCTTCTTCAATAAGAGGGTCAAAAACTTCGATTCGTTCCGGGTTGGGAAGTTGATCAGGAACGTTCGTGAAATTGCCATCCGGTTTTTTGTGTGGTTCATAGAATTTCAGGTTCTTGAAACCAGCTTGTTCCAGAACCGGATAGACAGAAGTTCCTCCGACACCATGTAACGGAGAAAAAAGAATCGAAATTCCTCTCTGTTTGGAAAGTTGAAGTTCAAGGATCGCTTTGAGGTGAGCCTTGTCAATTTCTTCACCGATGATTTCAATCAAACCTTCTTCAACTGCTTTTTCAAAATCAATCGATGGAATTTCTTCAGCGGTTTCGACACACTCAATAATTCCTTTATCGTGTGGAGAAAGAATCTGCCCGCCATTAGACCAATACGCTTTAAAACCGTTATCTGATGGGGGATTGTGGGAAGCAGTAATCATCACGCCGACATCACAATGCAAATAACGGACAGCAAATGAAAGTTCCGGAGTTGATCTGTGAGATTCAAATATGAAAACTTTTAATCCATGAGCAGCGAGAGTGGTGGCGGTCAATTTCGAAAACTCATCCGAACGATTTCGCGTATCGCAGGCGACAACAGCCCGCCCCCCTTCTGTTTTTCCCTGTTTTTTGAGGTAGGCTGCCAATCCATGAGCAGATTCAGCAATCGTTCGTTCGTTCATGTTGGCAGAGCCAAGTTCTCCCATTCGACCTCTTCGTCCACCTGTTCCGAAAGGGATGACTTCCCAGAAATTCTCGCCCAGAAATTCAAAGTTTTTTTCTTCGAGCAGTTCATTTAATCGGGAATGATATTTTGAAAAATAAGGTTGGGAAATCCATCGAGTGAGATTTTTTGCAGCCTCTTTTGTCAGTTGCCCTTGTTCGACAGCATTTTCAATCTGTTTAATTTTGTCTGAAGTTGTCACTTTGCCAGCCTCCATCTGTAGGAATGATTCGATAGGTCATGTTGCAAATTAGTTTAATGCGGTTCCATTTTATCAGAATTGATCTTATTTGGATATGAACCGGAAATGAGAGATTGGCTAATCAAAAGAAGTCTGAAATGTGCGGATTTGTAATATTTTATCATTTCGAATCATAAGGAATTTTGTGGTACTTCAAAAGTCCAGCCTTCATTAATGAGTTCAGGCAATGCTCGCTTGAGAAGTTCGGGCGTGACTTTGGAAGCAGTCGGGTTATCGTGCAGGCATATAATGGAGCCGGGGCGGATGCCAGTGGTCATGCATTTGTGAAGAAGGTTCGGAGTGGAGTTTGAATCAAAATCGGGGGGCATGGTATCCCAAAGCATGATTTGCTGCCCTTTTTTTCGTGCCCATTTAATCAGCCAGGGAGTCATTCGTCCATAAGGAGGTCGCATCCAATGAAGTGGTGCTTCTGAAATTTCTTCAAGAATTTTTGTTCCCTGATTAAGTTCCCTGATTCCTTCACGAGCGGAACTTTTCCAGAGGTCAATATGTGAATAAGAATGATTTCCGATAATGTGGTTCCGCGCAATCAGTTCTTTAACCAACGAAGGATTCTTTTTGGCATTTTCTCCCAAAAGGAAAAAGAGTGCTTTAATCTCATGCGCTTCAAGAATATTCAGGATCTCGGGAAGTTCTTCCGTGGTTGGTCCGTCATCGAACGTCAGGCAGAGTTTTTTCTCTGTGGGGGCATCAAGCGGAATTCGGGTTAAAACATCCGATATTAAAAAGGAATATTTTCGAGATAAAAAAGTTGCCCAGAATGATTTCATAAGAGACAGGGTTTATCATTGAGTTAAAGTTAAAACGATAAGGGATTCAGGGGTCGTCAATTCTATAATAAGTCAATAAAACATGATTTTTAAAAACTGACAATTCATTTTCGAAAGTTAATTCATTATCATATTGATTACAAGCGGGTTACTTCAAAATAGAAAAGCCCGTTCATCATTTCGATGAGATCTTCCCTTTAAAAGTTAATATTCATATGAATCAGCAGGAATACTGGCTGGCGATTGACGTAGGAAACAGCCGAATCAAATTCGGATTTTTTAATAAGCTGGCTTCGATTGAAGACACGGTGAATCTTCCTGTCTGCCTGGAATCATTAGCTGTTCCTGTCAAAGAAGAAATTCCGTGGACTGATATTGCGAATTGGGAAAAAAAGCATCAGGCAAATCTCGTCACTCCTATCCTGTCGGGTTCCAATCCTCAGGTTCAGGATAAGCTTATCAATGAATGGAAAATTCCCGGCTGGAAGATTCCTGAAAGGATGACCGGATTTCATGGAAAAAGAATTCAGGTTGATTTGCCCAATCCTGAAAAGGTGGGAGTTGATCGACTTCTAAACGCGATCGGAGTCAACAGGATTAAACCGGAAAACAAGCCTGCAATTGTTATTTCTTCCGGGACGGCAACTACGGTTGATTATGTTTCTGAATCAGGTGTTTTTTCCGGAGGTTCCATTTTCCCCGGTTTTGAAATGATGGCGATTTCTTTAAATTTATATACGTCTTTACTTCCATTAATTTCTCTTGAGAATTTGAAAAACGAAGAGCACTTGGCGTTAGGGAAAAATACTTCACAAGCATTGCATAGCGGTTTGTTCTGGGCGCAATCGGGAGCCGTCAAAGAATTGATCAAGCAGTTACAAAAAATATCCGAGAACGAAGCGGAAATTTATCTCACCGGCGGAGGAGCTGAGGTCCTTCATCAGGAATTAACGTCTTTGAAATTGGTTAAAGACCTTTCTCTTCAGGGATTAATTATTGCAGCTTGTCAGGAATTGAAATGACAGGTTCTCCCGTTTTTCCTATCGATCATTCAGTCGTTTCCCTGTTGACTCCTTCAGGGCGGGGTGCGGTTGCAACAATTTATTATCGTGGTGAACTCAATAAAATTGACCAGAAATTTACTGCAGCAAATGGAAAAAAAATATCGCAGCAGCTAATTCACCAGATTGTTTTCGGCCATTGGGGCACAGAAGATGTTGTTGTCTGCCTCACTTCACCGAATGAATTGGAAATCCATTGTCATGCAGGAGTCTCTGCAGTCACTCGCATTCTTGACGAACTTCAGGGACTGGGTTGTGAAAAGCTTTCCTGGGAAGAATTGAGAAAGCAAACGCTTACTCCGTTTGAATCTGAACTTGAAATTGCTTTATCGAAAGCGTACACGCTGAAAACGGCTGCTCTTTTACAAAGACAACAGAAACTGTTTCCTGAATCAGTTCAAAAAATAATTGATTTAATTCAGCAGAAGGACGTTTCTGAAATTCCTTCGATTCTTGAAGAATTGGAAGCGATGGCCAGTCGGGAAAAACTGGGTCAGCATCTTGTCAAACCGTTTAAGATTGTTTTAGCTGGCAGGCCGAATGTAGGGAAATCGAGCCTGATGAATGCGTTAATGGGTTACGAACGGTCAATTGTTTTTGATCAGCCGGGAACAACGCGAGATGTTGTTCATGCGACGACTGCATTTGATGGCTGGGCTATGGAGCTTTCTGATACAGCGGGAATCCGAAAACAAACTGCCAGTGAAATTGAGCAAATGGGAATTTCGCTTGCTGAAGAACAATTGAAAAATTCAGACTGCAGACTGATTCTTGTGGATCGTTCTGTAATTCCTACTGCAGAAGATTTTCAATTGATCGAACAATGGCCTGATTCGATTCTGGTGGCAAATAAATGTGATCTTTCTGATGCATGGGGAGATCAACTGCAGGCGGATGCGATTTCCGTTTCATCAGTCACAAAAGAAGGACTACCAATCCTGATTGAAAAAATCATTCGCAAAATGGGTGTGGATGAAGTGGATGAGTCCGTTGCAATCCCGTTTACACAAAGGCAGAACGAACTTCTCAAACAGGCAATTAGTGAACTGCAAAATTCCGAATTCGAGAACGCGCTAACTTGTTTGAATCAACTTATTCATTAATACCTGATCAACTTTTGATCAGTAACCCCAACTGGGCAATTGAATTGAGATTCGCCTTGAGAAGATGTTCCACTTGTTGATTGAATAGTGGATCACCTGCATTCAATTTTTTTCCTTCATTCTCTAGTTGGATTGAACCATTTTCTACCTGTTCTAAAAGGAAGTTCAATAACTGTTGATGATTGTTTTGCCCTGTCAGTAAAGGGAGAAGAAGTTTTTGGATCTCATTCAGGGAGATCAGATCATGCTTCTGATTTGTGATGGAAAGCCCTTGCGAAAGCTGCTTTCTGCTAATCAAACTGGCCTGCGGATGAGAGGAAATATTTTTGGAACAGTCAACCGGGAACAGGCTGAGGTCGATCAATTCCTTTTTATAAAATTCGAAGAGGACCTGTGAAAGTTGAGCGGAAAGGTTTTTCGTATCTGTATCAGGATATTTACGGAGAATTTCATTTTCAAGACTTTCGAATGAAACCGCTTCAGGCCAACTCTCAATCATTTGTAAAAAGATGGATTGTACAACCGGACTGCCAGTCTTTACTTCTTTTCCATTCCCCAAATGGACAAACTGAATCGGCTCGGAACTGTTTGAAGGAGTATTTGCTTGGAGTTGTGTTGAATAGAAATATTTTTTTAAAAGATTGAAGTCAAAATTCAATGCAATTTCTGGCTGATTGTTTTTTTTACGGAGAACCGTTTCCCTGAAAACTCGAAAATTGACAAAATCAAGATACTGTTCGTACTCAATTCGGTTCTTGCTCTCAGAGACGAATTTTTGATAATTTTCTTCAGAACACTGGATGGGGAACATGGAAGCAAAACGGAGATCCCCTACATATTGAAGGTCGTTACTCCCTGCTTCTTTCATGAAATCGGTAAAATATAAAGATTCATTAATGTCCGACAAAGTCTCATGACGAACAGAATGATCTGGAACGTCTTTTACATGTTTTTCTTCCCATCGCAGGCAACTGGAATACATGCTGGAGTCATCCGGGACCGTATCAAGAAGAATGTCATAGAACTCTCTCACTTTTTGAACTTTTTCCTGACCGTCTGTTTTGTTTCTGGAATGAAACTTGAGCATATCTCGAACCATGCTTCTGACATGCCCGCCGGGGTAAGCGTTGTAACTGATAAAAGCGAGACCCGTATCCGAAAGATGATCCCTGCAAATATTCAGAACTTTCTGGCGAACAGATTTCGGAACCCAGGAATAAATTCCATGAATGATGATGTAGTCAAATTTTCCTTCGCTTGAAGAAAAATTCATGATGTCCTGCTGCTCAAGCCGAATATTCTGGATTCCCAATTCTTGAACAAATTGATTTCCATCGTCAATCTGTTTTCCGGAAAGATCAATTCCGAGGAATTCTGAATGAGGGTATTCCACAGCCATCGGAATGATGTTTCCCCCTTCTGCACAACCGAGGTCCAGAATTCTGGAATGATCAGGAGGAGAGAAGGGGACTCCGAGAAGTGAAGCGAGGGTTGCAAGCCTTTTGGGATGAGTCTGCTGATAAGCAACACCTTGATAAGGTGTTTCATCATAAGTTTTGGCAATTGCTGTATTCATGGGTTCCTTCCCAAAAATCGACCGGACAGAAAAAGAGGTGAGTTCAGGTGTAGACTATATGGTTAATCATCAAAAATTACAAATGAATTATACAGGAGCAGAAAAAGGCACCTCTTCAGTACGAAGAGATGCCCTTTAATTCTAATAATCAAGATTCAAATGCAAATCTTGATTAATTGGCTTTCTTGACAATTTCAAAGCCTTTTTTGAACGCTTTATCGTTGAAAACCATTTCGATTTGTTTGTCTTCGTCTTTTTCAGCAAGAACTTTTCCTTTGCAACCATTGCAGCAGAAGCTGAGTTCAGCACCAGCGACATTGATTTTGGTTTTAGGAT
>JAJRVU010000287.1 GCA_024277145.1 Planctomycetota bacterium | reverse complement strand
CTTATTTTTTTCGAAGTTACAGAGAAAGGCTTGAGGAAAATATTCCTTCGCAGGATATCCTGAAGATCGTGAAGGAAGAAATCCTTTCACATACCAAGCTTCCCATGGCAATTGATATTCTCCGGGGAGAGATCCTTTTAAATGGGCGCTTGAGTAGCGGGATGGCGATTCTTTCCCATTATTTCAGTCCTTTTCAAACTTATGTGATGAAGCAGTCAGAAAATGAAAAGATACGATTTGATCATAAAACGGCCTTATTGATTTTGGAAAGAGAAGCTGAATATCGTAGCGAAAATCCGATTCCCACAGGCTTGTTTGTTTATCAGTTTGAATGTATTTCCCGTAATCGACTTGGTTATGACGAAGGAATGAGTGCCATTTCGGCTGACCCCATTTTTGATTCTCATTGGAAAAAATGGATTTTAAAAACTCGCCTTGATTTGGGAACCATCGATTTTGCAAAAATGATTTATCAGAAATCTCAATTTTATTTTGATTTGCAGGAGAAAAGAGGAAAGAAAATCACTGATGATAGCCAACCTCTTTTTGAAAGACAGGAAGGAAGGATTGCAAAGGCGAGCATTGGAAAAGACCCGATTTATATGTTTGCTGCTTTTCAAAGACAGCTTAAATATCCAGCAGTTCCCAAGCCAAAAAGAGGAGCAGCTGAATTGGTTTTACATCCCTTGCTGGAATTGAGGATTCAGAAAATAGAAAAAGAATTGAAAATGCTGGATGCAGAAGCAAAAGGTGGGTTGGATTTAAAAGAATTCTATGTGAAGCCTGATTCCTGGGATGATGACCCGGAAAATGAAAAAGATTTTAAACAACTTTGATTTTAGAAAATTTAAATTAGTAACAGTTTTGGAAAAGAATCAAACATGGAAGAAATTCAAGGACACATCTATGATTATCCCAAATATTATGACCTTGTTTATGGCTCTGATTGGAAAGCAGAATACGAATTTCTGCTTAAAGTCATTGATCGATATTCTAAACGAACAGTAAAAAGTCTGTTTGAACCAGCTTGTGGCACCGGTCGATTAATGATCAAGTTTGCTCAGTCCGGGTTTCGTGTTGCCGGGAATGATCTTAACGCTAATGCAATTGATTTCTGTAATGATCGCCTGGAAAGGCATGGGTATCCCCGCTCTGCTTTTGTTGGTGATATGTCCGATTTTAAATTACCAAAGCGTGCTGATCTTGCGTTTAACATGATCAACAGTTTTCGGCATCTTCCCACGGAAAAATCTGCAGAATCTCATTTCAAATGTATTGCCAATGCGCTTAATAAAGATGGGCTTTATGTGTTGGGGCTTCACCTGACTCCATTGATTGGAGATCGGGTGGAAAAGGAATCCTGGCCAGCAAGAAGAGGGAATTTAGCAGTCATTTCCAGTTTGTGGTCAGAAAGTATTGATATCAAAAATCGCAACGAGAAAGTGGGGATGTCATTTGATATCTACACACCTACTAAAAGTTATCGAATCGTCGACGAAATGGACTACAGGATTTATACGGCTAAACAGATGATAAAACTGCTTGAAAGGGTTAACCTTTTTCAATTGGAAGTGGCGTTTGATTTTGTATACGATGTTGATGAGCCTATCTGCATAGATGATTCCGTTGAGGATGTTGTTCTCATTTTGCGGAAAAAATAACGCTTTAGGACAGTTTACTTTTTAATATCATCGGTCTGGCTCGTGGGAGTATGTTTTTTATAGATAATAATGTGTTCTTCACGGCCACAGAAAAGCGTAATACGCTTTAGGGCAAATAATCTCGATAATTCATAGGTGATATCTGTTTCAGCAAAGAAGGCCAATTGCTACATTACTCCAAGTTAAGATAGACTTCATCCTGAGAGCCGATCAATCTTGTTATAACCTTTGAAAACAGGTCTATTGGTTAAGCTCGATTGAGTTTCAGGATATTATATAATTAATACATAATTCACCAGTTATATTGGAATTTAATATGAACTCTCCTACTCCGGAGAAGAATAAACGTGAACGCTCAGATCAGCATGGATCTTTTGATAAACATTCTGAATCAGAAAAAGGAGGACGCCAATCTGTCCCCTGGGTGATGATTTTATTAATGGGTGTCATTGCGATCCTCATTTTCTGGCGACCAACTGCTGATCAAAATCGAATTAAATATTCCTTTTTCATGAAACAGGTGGAAGCTGACAATATTAAATCCTGCTTGATTCGTGGCCGGGAAGTGACCGGAAAATGGAAGAAAATTCCAGAGAATCCTGAAAGCAAAGAGAAAAAGTTTGGCGAAGAATTTTACACTATTCTCGGTTTTGATCCGACTTTGGATTTCATTAAAGTCCTTGAAGAAAAAGGAATCGAGATACAGGCTGACTCCGATAAAACACCATTTTTTGCGCAGTTATTTATCTGGCTGCTCGTACCTATGCTCTTCCTCGGTTTTTTCTGGTTCATGATGAAGCGTAATTCTGATCCAATGGGATCAGGCATGATGGGCAACTTTACGAAAAGTCCTGCAAAACGTTTTCATGCTTCTGAACAGATAACCACATTTGAAGATGTTGCTGGAATGGCACAAGCGAAGAGAGAACTTCAGGAAGTTGTTGAATTTCTAAAGGAGCCAGAGAAATTTCAAAGATTGGGTGCAGAGATTCCTAAAGGAGTTCTGTTGATGGGGTCTCCCGGAACGGGAAAAACTTTGCTAGCCCGAGCGACAGCAGGCGAAGCGGGTGTTCCCTTTTATTCCATCAATGGTTCTGAATTTATTCAGATGTTTGTTGGAGTAGGCGCAAGCCGGGTTAGAGATTTGTTCAAAAATGCCAAAGAAAATGCCCCCTGTCTTATATTTATCGATGAAATTGATGCTGTCGGGCGTGTCCGTGGTGCAGGTGTTGGTGGTGGTCATGACGAACGAGAACAAACTCTGAACCAGATTCTAAGCGAAATGGATGGCTTTACTCCGAGTGAAACCGTGATTGTTATCGCTGCAACAAATCGTCCTGATGTTCTAGATCCTGCGTTACTTCGTCCGGGACGTTTTGACAGGCATGTAACAATTGATCGACCCACTAAAGAGGGACGAAAAGGAATACTGAAAGTTCATTGCAGAAAAGTTCCATTGGCAAAAGATGTTGATCTGGATTCCATCGCAGCGGGAGCAATTGGTTTTTCCGGGGCTGAGTTAAAAAACCTGGTGAATGAAGCTGCCCTTCTTGCAACGAGGAATTCCAAAAAAGCGGTTGAAATGGAAGACTTTGACGAAGCGCGAGATAAAGTTCTGATGGGAGCCCTTCGCGAGGAAATTCAAAACGATCATGAAAAACGGATGACAGCTTACCATGAATCAGGGCATGCCTTGCTAGCTTGGCTTTATCCGGGAGTTGATTCTGTTCATAAGGTTTCCATTATTCCGAGAGGTCGTGCTTTGGGAGTCACCCAGTTACTTCCGGATGAGGAATCTTATAACATTGGTGAAAAAAGACTTCATGCACAACTTTCTTTTATCATGGGAGGTCGTGCTGCAGAAAAATTAATCTTTGATGAATATTCTGCAGGAGCTGAAGATGACTTGAAACGCGCAACACAGATGGCTCGAAAAATGGTAGGGAACTGGGGAATGAGTGAAGTCATTGGTCCGGTTGCTTTCAGCCAGGGTGAAGAGCATCCATTCCTTGGAAAAGAAATGCACGAGCATCGTCAATTTAGTGAAGAGACCGCTCGAACGATTGATAAAGAAGTTCAAAAATTTCTGCTAAAGGCTGCGGACCGGGCAACAGAAACCTTGGAAAAACATCGAGACCTATTAGATAAAATGACTGATGCTTTATTGGATAAAGAAGCTCTGGATTTCGATGATTTAGTGAAAATTCTGGGAGAACCTCAGACTGATCCATTGCATAAGAAAAAAGCGACAAGTGACAAAAATGCATCTGAAAAAGCTGTTTCAGAACAGAATGGCGATGAGTAAATCAGAATATATGGTTTATAAGTCTTTATGCATAAGTAGGTTATGGCCTATCTTGGAATTGCCTGAAATTGCCCTGACGAAATGATGTTGAATTTGTTACCCTGTAGGGGAAAGTTAAACCTTATGTTCAGTAGTGATTATGTAACTTAAGGGATGATAAATAGATAAGCATTAAGGTCCGAAGATATTCGGTGTAACAATATACTGGCAAAACTCAGTGAACTAAGATGATTGACTAAAATAAAATTATCAATCATGTAAAACAAAAAAAACGTAATTTAAAATGCACTCCTGAATATTAATTGACAGTAAACAAAGATTTACTTCTCGCTTCATAGCAACCACAAGAAAATAGTTCAGGACCGGTTCAACTGTATTTGCCTATCTCTTCATACGAATGAAAAAATTCGTTTCAGGTAAATAATTTATGACTAAAAATGGAACGCAGAATGAAAATTCTGCAGAAACAGGTGGCTTTTCTTCTCTCGGGTTGTCGGCTAAAACGGTAGATTCATTAACAAGTGCAGGATATATTGATCCAAGCCCTATTCAGTCTGCTTTCATTCCTATTGCGGTCACAGGGCGAGATTGCATTGGGCAAGCCCGGACTGGAACTGGAAAGACAGCTGCATTTATTCTTCCCATTATTGAATCCATTGATTCAAGCAGTTTGACTCCGCAAGCAATCATCCTGACTCCTACCAGGGAATTGAGCGAACAAGTTTCCACAGAGTTCAAAAAAATTGATACTCAACACAGGTTTGAGTCAGTTGTTCTTGTGGGCGGTCGACCCATTCGAAGACAAATCAGTGATTTAAAACGATGTGCACATATCGTTGTCGGAACACCCGGACGAGTAATTGATTTAATTCAAAGACGGGTCCTTGATCTGAGTGATATTAAAATTGCGGTTCTTGACGAAGCGGACCGAATGCTTGATATCGGGTTCCGTCCGGACATCGAAAAAATTCTTCGCAAATGTCCGAAAAAAAGACAGACGTTGTTACTTTCAGCAACGATGCCTCCACCGGTCGAAAAACTTGCGAAGTCCTATATGGTTAATCCTGAATCTGTGGATATGTCGGAAGATGAAATTACTTCCAATTCCCAGATTGAACAGTTTTATGCGACTGTTGATCAGGACCGGAAAAAAGATTTGCTCGCAAGACTGTTGTATAAGGAACGACCTCAACAGGCTCTTGTCTTTACACGAACAAAAAGAGGAGCTGAACAGCTTTACAAGAATTTCTCCAAGCGACTTCCCCAGGTGGCGGTTCTTCATGGTGATCTCCAACAACGAAAACGGGATCGCGTAATGGAACAGTTTCGCAGTGGCAAGGTTCGATTACTAATTGCGACAGATATTGTGGGACGTGGAATTGATGTCAGCGGTGTTTCCCATATCATTAATTATGATGTTCCCGAATTTCATGATGACTATGTTCATCGAATCGGACGAACAGGACGTCTTTCTTCATCGGGTGGCGATGGCTGGGCCATTTTGTTTGTCACTAAAGATCAGGGTGATCAGCTTACCAAAATTGAAAAACGCATCAATCAGATGCTTCCCGAATATAACATGAATGGCTTTCAGGCTTTCAAATCAGCAGGAAAACGAGGTCATGTTGATGACTATAAGGTCGATGTGCCGGATGATGAAGAAGAATCCGATTGTGATTTTGACCTGAATCTTGTTTAAGAAATGTTTATTCAAATCTCATTTTCTTTCAGAAAAATCTCAATTTGTTCAGAGACTTCTTCAGGTGCATCTTCAAAAAGATAATGACCAGCATTCGGGATTCGGTGCGTTT
>JAJRVU010000286.1 GCA_024277145.1 Planctomycetota bacterium | reverse complement strand
TGTAACCTTCGGTGGCGGAATGATTCTGCTGGGATTTCTTGGCATTGAAATGAATACAGCGATCTGGATTGGTTTCATCGCATTGTTTGGTATTGCAGTTGATGACGGGGTCATCATGGCGACCTACCTCAATCAATTATTTGAAAAAAGAAAGCCTGGAACAATTGCTGAAATCCGAGACGCTACCATTGAAGCAGGTTTAAGGCGAATTCGTCCATGTTTGATGACCACTGTGACCACGATCGTTGCATTACTTCCTGTTTTAATGTCAACCGGGCGGGGGGCTGATGTGGCAAAAGGAATGGCTCTTCCTGTTTTTGGAGGAATGCTTTTTGAAATCGTCAGGCTCTTTGGTGTGCCCGTTCTTTATTGTGCTAACAAAGAATTCAGATTGAAAGCCGGACTAAAAGAAGAATTCATGACTACTGAAGATAATGAACCTTCTGATAATCAAGCTCATGCAGCTTGATAAATATTCACGACATTGAATTTGCAAGAAAACAATAACTAACATTTACACAACTAATAAATAATAAGGAAATTATCATGTTCAAACTCAAGGAAGAACTGCTTATTGTCCTGATGCTGGTTGCTCTCGCAGCAGGTGCAATGGGTTGCAGAAGTCGAAATACTGATTCCTCGTTTCCCCCAAACTATCGTGTGAGTCCGGGTTCATCACATTACGTAGGTCAACCTGTACCCCTTGACGCTCCTCCTTCATCGGATGGTGGATCTTGTCCAAGTTGCCAATAGATATCATGAACTATTTAGAATGTTTCCATCAATGATATAGAAGGTTTAAGTGTTATCCTGACTATTTAAGCAGGGCGCCACGTTCTTCATTATTTCTGGACATTGTCTAGCTAAAACAATTTACATTTAACAAATTAACTCTATTTAAAGAATCGGAAAAACTCATGAAAATACTAAAAACTTTTCTTGCTCTTGCTGTCATAGCATCTATGACGAATCCTGGTCTCCTTATTGCAGATGGAGGGCATTCTCATCATCACGGTGAATCAAAAAAAGGTTCGGCTGGTCCCCATGGCGGAGAAGTCATCCAGGCTGGAACTAACTGGTGCGAGGTTGTTTACAAAAAGAAAGGAATTCAAATTTATTTATATGATTCCAAAGGGAAAAAGATTTCTTCCAAAAAAATTCGTGGAAATGTTTCCATGACTATTAAAGGAAATCCTAAAAAATATAGTTACGACCTCTATCCTGCTTCTGCAAAAAAAGGAGAGGAAAACGTACTTTCTCTGTCACTTGATCTTTCAAAAATTCCAGATGATGCAATGACTTCTGAATTTAGTCTTTATGGACTTCCTGGATCAGGTCGGCGAGCAACATCTTTCTCTCAGGTATTTCACCTCACAGGTGGTTCAGGTAGTGGGACAGTTGTTGCACAGAAAATTTGTCCGGTTTCCGGGAAGCCACTTGGTTCAATGGGGCAACCAATTAAAGTCGCTGTCAATGGTGAAGACGTTCTTGTTTGCTGCAAAGGATGTGTTGATCGGTTGAAAAATAATCCTAACAAATATCTTGTTAATTTAATGAACTCACCTCCCATGAAATCAACTAAATCAGACGCACAAGAGATAGCTTTTCAGAAAAAATGCCCTGTCATGGATGAACCATTGGGAAGCATGGGGAATCCCATCAAGATGAGAGTAAAAGGTCGAAATGTGTATCTGTGCTGCAAAGGATGCATTAAGAAGTTGAAAAAAGAGCCTGCTAAATATCTTGCAATAATCCCTTCTCCTGCACCTGCGAAGGCAACTAAAGTAGACGCCGTTGCTATTACCCTCCAGAAAAACTGTCCGGTCATGGACGAACCTCTTGACGGAATGGGTGGTCCCTGGAAAGTCTTTGCAAATGGACAACCATTGTATGTCTGCTGTAAAGGATGTATCAAGAAAATAAACAAGAACCCAGGTTTTTATCTGGCAAAAATTGAGAATTCAACAGTGAAATAACTTCACAGTGAAATAAGAGTTCAAGCAATATTCTTTTTAAACATGGCAACCGTCACGGAGAAGTTAAATGGAGTCTATGACTCCTCTTTTTCGTGGCGGTTTTTTGCATCCTTGAATTATTGTAACGCTCCTCTACCTGGCGCCATCTGTTTGGTTTCATACTTGATTCCCTGTTTTGTTTCAAAGTATAATCGTAATGAAGAGTGATTAAGAGGATTATCCAATACTGCTTTGTAGGGAACTCCAGGCCCACACCAGAATAACTCTATTAAACTTCATGCTAGAGTGAGAAAGACACTTGCGGAATTTAATATACTAAATGTACTATTAGAATCGGCCCTGAAACTAAGTTGTACTTGTCGTAATTCCTGCAACATAAGTCATTTGATTATGCGTCAGAGAGATTTAAGGCCGTTTTTGGAATACATTGATAACCCGATTGGCAGCATTGTTTACTGCGGAGTCTAAACATTATGTTCAATAAACTATTCAACCACATTCTTTTGTTTTTCATTTTACTTTCTTCCCCAATTTGTGCAAACGAACCTCTTCCGGTTGGGTCTCACCCAACTGCATTGAAAATACCTCATTTCCCCAATCGCTTGCATACATTTGTCTGGAGAAACTGGTATCTCGTTTCTCCTCAAAAACTCGCCGAGGTTATTAATACGTCTCCTGAAAATATTACTGCTCTTGCAACTTCAATGGGACTTCCTTCGAATCCATCGGTTCCTCCTGAAATAAAAAAACAAGGGTATATCACTATTATTCGAAGAAACTGGCATCTTCTGCCGTACGAACAACTTCTTACACTTGTTGACATGACCCAGGAAGAACTTTCTTATTCACTTCGCGAAGATGATTTTCTTTACATCAAATTGGGAAGCCTGAAACCAAAATGTGAATTACTTCACTACGAAGAACCAACTGATCTAGTTAGAAAAAGAGCCGAGGAAATTAAACAGGTTGTCGATCAATATTTTGGGGGGATTCTTGATAAACCTGCTGAGCCAAGATTCGATTTTATACGTCAACTCAAAAAAACAAACCACAAGAAAAATCCAAACCTATCAACAATCTCAAATAATAAAGAGCTTCGATACATCTATTCCTATTTTGGTGTTTTCGGAGATCCTCTGATTGATTCAAGTCTTGATCCTTATCCCGATGGATTACTCGAAAAACTTTCGGATGTCGGCGTCACTGGTGTCTGGATGCATGTTGTGTTGAGACAGCTTGCTCCTGGAGGAAAGGAATTTCCGGAATTTGGTAAAGATCATGAATTACGATTAAAAAATCTTCGTCATCTGGTTCAAAAAGCAAAACGTTATGGAATCAGTTTGTATCTATATATGAATGAACCACGATCAATGCCCAGTTCTTTTTTTAAAAATCGTGATGATATAAAAGGTGCAAATCAATGAGATTATTATGCAATGTGTACGAGTCATCCCAAAGTTCGAAAATGGGTTTCAGATTCTCTTGCTTATGTCTTCACAGAAGTCCCTGATCTTGGTGGCGTTTTCACAATTTCCGCATCAGAAAACCTCACGAACTGTGCATCACATTTTAAACGTGAACTCTGTCCTCGTTGCAAAAATCGAACAGATGCAGAAGTCATTGCGGAAATCAACACAACTATCGCTGAAGGGGTCCATCGTGGAAATCCTTCTGCTAAAGTGATTGTCTGGGACTGGGGTTGGAACAGGCATGGATTGGCTCCGGAAACAATTAAAAAACTTCCAAAATCGGTCTGGTTCATGTCAGTCAGTGAATGGGCACAACCATTTGAACGTGGTGGAATAAAAGGTCGGGTTGGCGAATATTCCATGTCTGTCGTTGGTCCCGGACCCAGAGCAAAAGCTCAATGGAAAACTGCGAGAGAACATGGTTTGAAAACAGTCGCCAAAGTTGCATTCAATAATACCTGGGAACTCTCAACCGTTCCTTATCTCCCTGTTCTCGATCTCGTAGCTAAACATTCCAGAAATCTGGCTAAAGAAAAAGTGTCAGGAACCATGTTGAGTTGGTCACTCGGTGGTTATCCTTCACCCAACTTGAAGGTTGCACAGAAGTTTTCCATTAATCCTGATTCAAACATTGATACTATTCTTGATGAAATTGCCGTTGATCGATATGGAAAATTATCGGCTCCACACGTTCGAAAGGCCTGGACTCTTTTCAGTAAAGCTTTCACACATTTCCCTTATTCGGGATCAGTTCTCTATCAAGGGCCACAACAAACAGGACCTGCGAACCTGTTTTATGAAACCCCGACGGGATATCGGTCAACGATGGTAGGAATTCCTTATGACAGTTTGAACTCCTGGCGTAGCCCTTATCCGGCAGAAACACTTGCAGAACTTTTCGAGAAAGTGGCCAGCGGTTGGTACAACGGGATTGAACCGATGAAAAAAACAGTGGAACTTGCAACTCCAGATAAAAAGAAAGATGCAGAAGCTGACCTCAGTATTGCACAGGCTGTCCATCTCCATTTTGCTAGTTCTGCCAATCAGGTTCGTTTTATTCTAAATCGAAACCTGCTTCTTAAAACAAAAAACCCGAAAGAAAAACAGAAACTACTGGAAGAAAGAAAACATATTCTTAAAAAGGAAATAGATTATGCACGTCGACTTTATTCTATTGTCCAGAGAGATTCCCGGATAGGATTTGAGGCTTCTAATCAATATGTTTATGTTCCTCATGACCTGATTGAAAAAGTGATAAACTGTGAACATATTTTAAAGCAGAAGAAATGATTTCAATAGTAGCTTCAGGTTGAATTTATGTGTATCAATACATCAGGACCGTTCAAATCGTGGGGGATAAATTGTTATGAAATACATGCTTAGTAGCAAATGCCTGCTTGCAATATGCTTGTCGTTGATATTTTCCAAGGTTGTTGTTGCAGAAGACCATGATGGTTTCAAGCCGATCTTTGATGGTAAAACTTTGGACGGCTGGAAGAGTAATGATATGAGTTACTGGTCGGTTGAAAATAAAGCGATAACAGCCAAAATTACCAAGCAACATCCTTGTACAATCAATCAATATTTGGTTTGGCAAGATGGCGAACTGAACGATTTCGAACTAAAATTGACTTTTCGCATGGTCAGCAAGTCGAAAGTCAATGGAGGCTTTCAGTTTCGTAGCAAACTTTTACCCAACCATGATGTAGCAGGTTATCAGGTTGATAATAATACAGGAACAAACTGGTTAGTCAGGCTCTATGACGAGCACGGTCGACATACGTTAGCTTTTCGTGGACAGAGGGCGGATATAGCATCCGATGGTACAATAACTTACCAATTGATTCCCGCCACTAATAAGAAAGCAAATTTCACGCTGGACAAATGGCATGAATATCACCTCATTGCTCGAGGTCCACACCTGAGCCTCAGGGTTAATGACCAACTTGTAGCAGAGGTTATTGATGGTGACAAAAAACAGCTCGATTTATCTGGAATACTGGCTCTTCAGTTACACAGTGGCCCTCCAATGACTGTAAAGTTCAAAGATATTCGTTTGAAACGACTCAAGCCAGTTCATAAATCTCATTGAATAGTCTTATTAAACGGCGGATTCTATTCCGGTATGCTATATGCTTCTCGAAATTCAGGAATTTTATTCTGCTATGCCTTGGGCTTTTCGGTACTCTCGCAAATATTGATCACGTGTCTTTCGAAGAAGTGCAATTTTCTCTGTTAAAACGTAAGGGGTATAAACATAGTCCTGTTCAAATTCGTATCCGAGTCGCGAATCACGCTGAGCAGTGAGCAAGGATAACTCTGTCCTTGCTATTTCTGCTGTAAGAATCTGTGACAATCGGTCGACCATCGGTTTAGCTTTATTAGGATCTTTTGTTTTCATCAAGCGGAAACGGATGTCTTCAAATTCCAGAATTGCATGTAAGCTTCGGAGCATTCGTTGCATCTGTTCAACGATAAGAACCTCTTTAAACGCCGCAATTTTTTTTGATTTGGGTGCTTTGAGTGCCGCTTGACGATAGCTCAACAGGCCAGTTTCAAATTCATCAGCTGCTAAAAGCAGGTATTTATTGAAAACAGGCAGGACAATATTTTTTTCTGATTGATTTGATGATTTAGGGGGGGTTATGCCTGACACACTTCGCGCGTACCACTCAGCTTTAGAGGAAGAATGATTAGCAAAATTCGGATAAAAAACCATTCGCGAATGTGTATAAGGCCAATACGGATTAATGGTTGCCCCTAAATAACCTTGCCAACGTACAGGGTCTCTCCAGGAATGTTTCAACATCATGGCACGGGGTTGCGCTTCCTTGAAAAATAACGGATTTGCTATCGCAAAGTTAGTTCCCATTGATGGACCGGTATCGGGTACCAACTGTATTGCTTTACTAAAATGTTTCCAGGCTTTTAAAACAATGTCTTCTGAACCTTTACCGAATTCCCGGCGGGCAATTAATTTAAGCAGTGTTTGCTGATCAAATGAGTCAGTCCAGCAAGACCATGCACGCATTTCAGCAATAAAGTTCGGTTTGTATCCGTTACTCCATGTTTCCAGCGTGCCATTGACTCCGAACTCTTTGAGCTTTTCATAACGTCGACCCCATTGGTACGGTGCAGGAATGTATGGAGTTGTTCCGAACTGCCAACTGGCGAAGGTGTCCACTTTTGAATAAACTTTCATTCCTCTTTTTTTTGTTTCGTCAATCTGTGCTACAGTGACTTCAGCAGGACCAACCTGATTGATAGAGTAGTCCCTTAAAAACCCTT
>JAJRVU010000285.1 GCA_024277145.1 Planctomycetota bacterium | reverse complement strand
TTCAAATACTTTCGGCTCAATGATAATAACTCCGGGTAAATCAGTCTTGATAATTTGCATTCTGCTGCCTTGAAAAATGAGGGCTAGACAATGTCTGGAAATGAAGTAGAACGTGGCGCACTGTGCATACAGTCGGGATAACACTTAAATCTTCTATATCATTTTTAGAAACGCTCTAAAACCTCGTTTATTATTTCTGGTAATAATATTGGAATATCTTGATGAAATGTTTCTCAGCATAACGAAAGCAGGGGATTAAGATCAATCAAATCGTAATTAAAAACATGGGATTAAAGCGTATTATCCTTTTCAAGCGAATGGGGCACCACGTGATTTCATCATATCGGGGTTTCAGGGTTGCGATTGAAAACTGGATTCTTTCAATTCAGGCTAAATCCACGCAGAATCAACCTGTCCGATCACTACTGCGTAGTATAAAATAAACCTGTACAAATAAAGAATGTCCAGTTCACATTGATCTATCGATTACAAAGGTTTCTTATGAGATTCCATCGCCAATATATTCTTTCCTTGATCCTGATGTTGTCATTTTTATGTTCGGGGAATTTTCTTTCTGCAAAAGAAAAACCTGTCTCTGCGTTTCAAAAGAAAGTTCCGGAGAATATTCATGATTTAGCAGAGATGCAAAAACAGATTATCCTGATCACAAAAAAAGTGATGCCCAGTGTTGTTTCTGTACGCATAGGCAATGCACAGGGGAGTGGTGTTATTATCTCTGAAGATGGTTATGTTCTGACGGCTGCACATGTTTCTGGCGGATCAGGAAAGCCTGTCGTCTTTATTCTTCCGGGAGGCAGGCGTTTAACCGGAACCAGCCTGGGCGTGATCAAGGAATATGATGCAGGTTTGCTCAAAATTCATACAACAGGGAAATGGCCTGCAGCAGAAATGGGAGATTCTGATTCCATAAAAACAGGAGACTGGTGCCTTTCTTTAGGTCATCCTAATGGATATATGTATTCTCGAAATCCCGTAGCTCGAATTGGACGCATTGTAACCAAAAGAGAAAACGTAATTCAGACTGACTGCATATTAGTTGGAGGAGATTCAGGTGGCCCACTCTTTAACATGCAGGGGAAAGTGATTGGAATTCATAGCCGAATTGGAATGGCCAATGGATGGAATTTTCATGCTCCGATTGCTGCTTATAAGAAAAATTGGGACAAGATGAAGTCCGGGAAGCCGTGGAATCAGGTTGTCAAATTACCAGGTGCATTTCTCGGTGTTTCAGGAAAAGATAATCCGCAAGGGTGCCTGATTACATTTATTCTGGAAGGATTTCCCGCAGAAAAAGCAGGCATTAAAGTGGGAGATATCATTCAAAAAGTTGACGTGAAGAATGTGAAAAGCTTTTTAGAACTTAAGAAAATTATTAGCCAGTATCAACCGGGACAAAAAATTTCGATCAGTGTTTTACGTGAAAATAAAACCGTCAAACTGGAAACTGTTTTACATCGTTAATATTTCATCATCATTATTATTCCATCGTTCTGACTGAACTTCTTTATAACCTGTTTAAGAATAACTAGTACCATGAATTATTCATCGTTAAATATAAAACCCGTGCTGATCAAATTATTCATATTACTGATTTGCTTTTCTTCTTTGCAAAATCTCAATGCAGAAGATAAGAAAGGTCAGTTTCTCGAAAAAGCACAAACGAAAAATGGCGTTGAGACCCGAGGAGCTTTCCAAAATGTTATTAAACAGGCTTTGAAATCTTCTTTTAAAATTGAACGTGATGGAAAAGAATTGGCCTATGGCGTGGTGGTTGATTCCAAGGGGTTAGCCATTACAAAATCGAGTGAAATAGATGACGAAATGACGTGCACATTTTTAGATGGGCACACAAGTCATGCAACCGTTGTTCATCGAGATAAAAAACAGGATCTTGCAATTATCCAGTTGAAAGAAGGGCCATTTGAACCTGTGAAATGGTCTGAAAGCAGTTTGGATATTGGCCAGTGGGTGGTCATTCCGGGCATTGAAGACAGACCGATTTCAATTGGTATCGTCAGTGGCGGTTTAAGAAGAATTTCTGCAGAACGAGGCGTTTTTGGTGTCTCTTTAAATTCCAGTAATTCACTGTTGGTTATTACAAAAGTTTTTCCGGGAACGGGGGCATCGAAAGCTAAACTTAAAAAAGACGATATCCTTGTTTCAATTGATGGCCAATCAATCAACTCGAAAAATGATTTCAGGAAAAGTTTGCAATCATTAAAAGCAGGGGATTCCTTGAAAGTAAAATTGAAAAGAAATAATGAAGAAATGACAGTTCGAGTGGTGATTGGCTACCCCACCGGGAATTTCTTCAGCAGGATGAATTTTCAAAACCAGATGGGGGGATTTCTCAGCACTCGTCGCAGTGGTTTTTCTTCTGTCTTTTCACATGATGCACTTTTGAAAGCCAATCAATGTGGTGGCGTATTAGTGAATCTTGAAGGCGAAGCCATAGGCATTAATATTGCCAGAGCAAGCAGGACAGATTCTTATGCCCTTCCTGCAAAAATCATTCTGGAAATTATTAAAAACTACAAGAGTAAGCAGAAGTAGTTGAACTTCCTGAACTGATCCTGTCTGGAAATAGAGTTTTCCTGACGCTACCTCAACATAAGCATTTTGGGTTTGCAAGTATCATGAATTGGTTTACGGAGGGAATGCAATCGTCCTAACAGGCCTTTCCAACGAGCCAATGCTTCCGGTTTCATGCTTCTACCATCAGCTGCAAAATTGGATCGGTCTTTGATCAAAGACTTCATTTCGTTCAAAATTCCGAAGACATCCCGGTAAAGTGAACCAGAATTAATGTGGAGGGCTTTGAACAAACCTCTACAAATGCTTCCATAAAGGTCGATATCAGCAATGAGAGATTCCCGTCCTCCATCGTGAGAATTAATTCTCCATTTTTTTTCTGCTTTTAAAAACATGGTGACAGCACCAACAATGTTATTTTCCCAAAGAAGCTTTTTCGCCTGCTCCGTCATTCTTTTACAGGCCCTTGCGCGAAAAAGAGAATAAAACCCTTTACTGGCTGCAAAGATGGCGTAAATTCCAAACAGGCTTGCAAGAATAAATAGAATTACTTTGAGGGCAGGAATCATAAAATTAATCTACCAGGATGAGAATGTGATTAGACAATGTCTGGAAATGATGTGGAACGTGTCTAACTGTCTATACAGTCAGGATAACACTTAAACCTTTTATATCATTTATAAAAACGTACTAAGTCATGAAATGATTGACAAATAAGTTCGCTTGATGGCCTCGCACGAGCATGCGATTAATTATACAAAAATAAAGTGAGTCATGGGAATGCTGATTTTGAGAAATTTCATCGGAGGCAACAATTATTCGTGCTTAATAGAGATGATTTCATGGGCTCCCAGAAAAGCGTCATCAATTTTATAATTATTGAACTGGATTGTGTAATTCTTGTCAAACCAACTATTAATGTCTTTCAGATGCTCCTGATCATATTCCGGACGGACACAGAAAACTTTTCCAGATGAAGGAGTTCGAATTTCTCCATCTTCCACAACCAGTTCTCCTGCTTGAAAAACGTACCGAGGAATTTCAAACATTTTCTGGAGATCATCCTGTGGATTGTAAATCGTAATATCTGCATCTGCTCCCGGGCCGAGGTGTCCTTTATTTTCAAGTCCGAGAATTTTTGCAGGAGCAGCACGAGTGATAATCGCAATTTCATTCAAAGAATATTCGCGATGCAAATCCGCTAAAGTACAATGATCCTTGATTTTTTGAGGAACCGTTTTTAAAACTTCTTCCCTTTTTTGTCTGTCCATCAACAGTGCAATGATTTCCGGATAAGCAAGGAATGCAGCCCCGTTAGGGTGGTCCGTGCTCATCGCAATTTTCCAGGGATCTTCAACAAGGAGATACCATTCCAGACCAATGGCCCATTGAAGCGAATGGACAAAACTTTTGTTTTTGTATTCAATGGGAACAATTCCACAACCCGCTTCCAATTCCGTGTCGCCACTGTACCATTTTCTTCCCATCACCTTATGTAAAAAATATCCCAGTGGCCCGTCACCGGTCATGGATGTCGTTTTTGAAAACATGACCTGCCCCACATCAACCGAAATGTTGTCATGAGAATTTACATAATCAGCCAGTTCAGGAACCCGGGAACAGAACGTGCTTTGATCATCGGGATGACCACCATAGGAATGAAACTGGATATGGGTAATATGTCCCCGTGCACCTTCAAGGGCGTGCATTGTTTCGAGTGTTGTTGAAGCATTTCCGGGAATTCCCAGGTTATTGCAATGGATATGTACTGCATGGGGAAGTTTCATTTCATGAACAGATCGAGAAATGGCCTGCAGAATCTGTCTTGGAGTCACATCAAAATGAGTGACCGATTCATCCATGCCACTGATATTGCCGCCGGTTGATTTCCAGACTTCCACGCCACCCGGATTCACAACTTTTACGCCATATCCTCCTGTTGCGTGAAGCAACCAGGCGAGATAACTTTTGACAAGATGCGGTTCACCTGATTGAATCTTCTTCATGATGTAATGATTGTTGCCAGTGAGGACGTAAAACCCTTTATCAATGATTGGGGTGTCCTGTAATTCCTCATGGGCATGTCGGGATCCGAGTGGAGGAATTGCAGCATCAAAAGCAGTTGTGTAGCCTAACCCTGCATAAAGATAGCCTGTTGCAAATGTACTTGGAACACTTCCGGTTGTGCCTGATCTTGTTATCGCGGTTCGTTCAATTTTTAATGCATTTCGTTTATCTTCAGGCATTAATTTTCGGGCGGTATTCACTTTCGGGCCAGCAATGTGGCAGTGCATGTCAACACCGCCGGGCATCACAACCATGCTTCTTACATCATAAATTTTGTCCGGCTTCGTTTCCTGGCTTTTCGGAGAGGGAATGATTTTTCCATCCTGAATCCAGAGATCTTCCTGAACACCATCGATGTTATTTTTGGGGTCGTATAAGGTTCCCCCTTTGATAAGGTATAAAGACATAAAAATATTATCCCGGCGTCGCAAATCGTGTAAAGTTTATGTTTCCTGAGTGGGCCATTATGTTTAATTCTTCAATCGTTCATTTTTCTTTGGTTTTGATCAGGACTTTCTCTTCGATCATCTTGAGAATTTCAAACTCACTTTTATAAGGAGATTTCAGGGAAGGGCGAAGAGGAAGGGAAACATGATCCATCCGATAAACAGTTCCTGCTGAATGGATTCCGTACGTCGATGACTTCAATGAAACCGAGGGCTGTGCTTTAAACTGACTTACTCCGGAACTCAGTTCGATTACAGGAATCGTTTTTAAATATTCCTGATCAGCCTGGGTGAAGTTCAACATTGGACCAGTAGAAATCATAAACGCAGCGTCGACCTCTTTCCGAGCTAGTAATCCGGGGGCAGTGAATTCTCCCGGATTGAAACGCGGGTAACCTCTTCCCATGCTGACAGCAAAGGGATAACCAGTTGACCATGTCAGAACATTATCAGCACCGGTAGCATTTCCCTGAGAACTGATTGGCCTTGAAACCCATCTTGTAAATTGATTCAGGTCTCTGGTTAAAAGGTGGATTGATTCTCTGTTAAGCTCGTTGCCAGGGCTATGAGTGATTCCCGCTCCAAAAAGGATCGCGCCATATTTTGCATCCTTCATCTGGTCGATAAGGTTTTTGATCAGATCAAGTTTGATCCCTGTTTTTTTTTCGACAGATGGATCAGGATCAATTCCTTTTAAAAGTGCTCGCATCGTCCAGGCAAGCTCGAAATCTGACCCCGGCTTAACCTTCAGGAACGGGTCCATTTCTTTTGCGGTCTCATTTTTTTTGACATCAATCAATATGGCTGTTCGGTCTTTCCTGCCATTGGGAAGAAATTCTCCTTCAGCAAGCAGGCTATAGCGCGAAAGATGCCTGGGCTGATTCTTAACAGGGTTTGCCCCCCAATAAATAATGAAGTCAGCCCGGTTTTTGATTTCCCCCAGTGAACAAGTCACTTCGCCTACTTCCTGAATTGCCAGTCCTGAGGATCCGCGTCCAATAGAAGTTGTTGTATCAATAATTCCACCAACCCAGTCAGTGATGGCAACAGCAACTCTTTGTGCTTCCGTTGTTGTTTCAGAAAGTCCATAAGTGAGAGGGTTTTTTGCTGCCAATAAAATTTCAACGGCTTTATCGATTGCTTCAGGATATGTTGTGGGCTTGCCTTCAATCAACGCTTCCGGTTCATCCTGAGTTTGTTGATTTAGAAAATAGGTTTTGCCTGCCTCGCAAGAATTGGTTGCCTCCACAACTTTGTTGTTTTCAACAGAGAGAACCAGATCATCACAAAGGCATCCGCAATGGGTACAAGTTGCATCGGGGATTACCTTGAGTTTATTTGTTTCTGGAATTGGTTCTTGAGAGAGGCTCATTCGAGTTGTTTTCAGATTCCTTAGGCGAATTATTCAGGAGTTACTGAATATTGGTGAAGGTTCAAGTTGTTAACAACGCTTTCCGGAAGGAATCCATCAAGATTCCATCTACGTGCGAGGTAGTATTTTTTGATCAACTGATTGAGTTTAGTTTCATCAATCACTGCATCTTTACTGACACCATCGGGAAGTTTTTCCGTCAAAAATCGTTTAGGCAGGGTGTCTTCCCCGGGCTGCCAGCCTTGAGTGATATTATACCATTTTTTCGCACAGATGATACGCTCTGCAGCCTCCCTTAATTCAATCTCATTGTAAGACCAGCCGGTAATGAGGGTCAGTATTTCTGCCATCTCCGAAAAACTGTTTTTGAAGACCTTCCGCACAACTTTGCAGAGTATCAGGGAATCAAGTAAAGCAGATTCATTCTCGACTTCAATCGCAGCAAGGACTGACTCTTCATCGGGATT
>JAJRVU010000284.1 GCA_024277145.1 Planctomycetota bacterium | reverse complement strand
TGTTAAGTATGCTATTATTGGCGAAGGTCCATTAGAACAGGACCTAAAACAGTTGTCGCAGGAACTGGGAATCGACAGTTGTGTTGATTTTAGGGGTTGGTGTCAACCGGAAACAATTGTAAAGGAATTATCAAAAGCACACATTGCAATTCATCCAAGCGTAACTGCTCGCAATGGCGATCAGGAAGGGATTCCCAACGCACTGAAGGAGTCAATGGCTGCAGGGTTACCGGTAATTGCAACCAATCACAGTGGCATTCCCGAGTTGGTGGAGGATGGCGTCACCGGATTTCTGGTGCCCGAACGCAACACAGAAGCGTTGGCAGATTGTGTTAAAAAAGTGTTGTCCCTGCGCGAAGAATGGCCGGGAATATGTCATGCTGCTCGTGAACATGTCAAAGACAATTATGATGAGCATCAATTAATTGATCAACTCAATGATTTATATGGAATTCTAACTGAAAATCACGGCAATGATCAAATAATGTCTGGGACAAAAGTATTGAAGGAATCAGCATGCTCACGGAATTAACAGATCAAGAAAAAGGCGTTTCTCCTGTGGCAAATGCCCAATGTTGGGAATTATTAGCCGACCCATTTTCATGGGAAGGGTGGCGACACGAGGGAGCTTTGCGGGTTTATCCTCCCAGGGGATTGCTACGTACATGGAACTGGAAAAAACGGTTGAAATCACCACCAGTAGGTGAGGTAGAGTTTCTTTTAATTGAAAGTGCCTGGGAGTTTTTCAAGCGACGGAATGACCGTTATACACAACCTATTGAATTGGCAAAGGCGTATCGATCTGCCGGAATTCCGGTAGTCTACTGGAATAAAGAGGACCCAATTTGTTTCGAGGAGTTCCACCCTTGTGCATTGGCTTGCGACATCATTCTCACGACAGATCGAAACGCAATTCCAATGTATCGGAAAGCGGGATTTACTACCAAGGCTGTCTGAATGGTGACCCAACAGTATGACTGCAGAAATGAATCAAGTGTATTATAAATGTTTAGTGTAGTTCTTCCAACACATAACCGTTCAGAATTGTTACACCGGGCTATCCGAAGTGTGTTAAGTCAGGTTTACCAGAACTACGAGCTTATAATCATTGATGACGGGTCCACTGATAATACTCAGGAAGTCGTTCAATCGTTTGATAAACAACGTATTGTTTATCTTCATCACGATAAGCCACAAGGTGTTTCTGCTGCTCGAAATACAGGGATTAGAAAAGCGCGAGGCGAATGGGTCTGCTTTCTTGATGATGATGATGAATATCTCCCTGATTTTCTTGTCAGAACACGAGAGGCTCTTAGTCAATCACATAGCCGAGTTGGTTTCTCATGGTGTGGCGTTCAATTTATGGGGGGGACACCAGATAATGAATACTTAATAGAAGAGCGGACTAACCTAGCTGATTCATCTGCAGACAATAGAGGAGAAATGGCCTATCTATCAATAGGAACTGGCTTTGGATTAACCGTTAAGCGGAGCTGTTTTGACAAAGTGGGTCTGTTTGATGAAAAGTTGTACTCTGTGGTAGATACAGATATATTATTTCGACTCGGGGCAAACTATGACTTTGTGGTAATTCCTGAGTTTTTAATAAAATGTTATAGCCACCAAGGTACACAACTTACAGACATCTCTTCTCGTCGTGCTGAATCACTTGACCGTGTCATAGAAAAGAACTTTCATTTTTTCAAACATTCAAAAAAACATATTCTCTCTTTTTACAAACGCTCCGCTTCATTACATTATCTCTTAGGCAATAAAAAGCAAGGACGCAGAAGAGTTGCTCAGATGATTTCTGTGAACCCTTTTCGTTGGCGAAGCTGGAAAAGCATGGTCTGTTTTGAGATTTTTGGTACAGAACAGATTGGAATTAAACAGAAGCTTGGCCTGAAGTAAAAGTTTTCACACTCATCTTAGATTTCTACTAAACTAAGACAAAACTGTGGGACGGTCGCGCATCTGAAAGAATAGTTTCTTTATTGCAGTCGTTGTCATTTATATGAACAAACCGTTTTTTAGCATTATCATTCCGACTTACAACCGGGCGAAGTTAATTACGCGTTGTCTCAGTTCCGTAATTAACCAAGGTTTTGATGATTTCGAAATACTCATTGTAGATGACGGTTCTACCGACGAGACACAGAAAGTCGTGAATGGTTTTTCAGAAAACGATTCACGTATTCGGTATTTCAGTCAGGATAATCAAGGAGCTGGGGAAGCGAGAAACCATGGTGCAAAAGTTGCCAAAGGGGAGTATCTGGTATTTCTTGATAGTGACGATGAAGCATTGCCTGGTTGGTTGGAGCATTTCGCCGATGTTTTGAATAGTCGCGAAGCAAAGGTTGCCTGCTGCGGGATCATTTTTTGTGATCTTAATGGTACAACCAAATTGGTAAAGTTGCCGTATGAAAAGCCTCAAGGTGCAATGCGGTTACGTGGCTGTTTTCTTTCTGGGACGTTTGCAATAGCACGTGAAGTGTTTGAACAGGTTGGAGGATATATTTCTTATTTGCCAGCCAATCAACATTCCGAATTCCGATTTCGCCTGTTTCCTTTGTGTGATCAATTCAACTGGGACGTGGCAATAATCTCAGAACCTTTAATACGAGCCTGGCAACATGCGGGTGATAATATTCGGCAAAATGATGCTGCCGTGTGGGAAAGTGCTTGTTATATTTTGAACGAGCATGCCGATTATTTAGGTAAATCGCCGCGTAGTCTGGCAAGCTGGTGCACCGCAGCTGGTGGTGCAGCCGCCCGGTTAGGGAAATATTCCGAAGCGCGGTCAAAGTTTCTACAGGCGATACGTTCCTACCCGAAAGACCTAAAAAACTACGCAAGATATCTGATTGCACTAGCTCCCGGTCTACGGTCTGCGATTTGGTAGAAGTATTATTGAATGAACAGTTTTATATTCTAAAAATAACATTTAAGGTAGCTG
>JAJRVU010000283.1 GCA_024277145.1 Planctomycetota bacterium | reverse complement strand
CTCTATGAGGGACATGTTGGGCTAAAACCATGTTGCAGGATCTCTGAATCATCAAAACGAATGCCAGATATTCGTACACGCACACAATACCCACCGCGTAGCGGTTTAGTTCAATGAATATTCTACGTAACATCAAATAAAAAAACCTCCGAAAAGTTCAGAGGCTTTTTTGCGTACAAGATAATCAATGAAGCAGATTATTCCTGAGCTTGATCAGAAAGTTCTTTTTTCTTAACCATCTTATAATTCCGCTTTTTCATTTTTGTGAATGATTTCGGGTTATCTGAAAGCAATTCATCTAAATGAGTTGTACTTCTTTTATATTTCTGATGGCTTCTTTTTCTTCTCATCGGAATCAACTTGTCCGATTTATTCATGGTGACAGTCTGTGGCTCAGGCGCGGAGACTGAACTTTTCTTTTGGGGCCTTGAATATTTACTTTTTCGATGAGTTGAAACTTTTTGAGCAGGAGTCTTTCTTCCAGATTTTGAAGCAACCGAACGGTTATTCTTTCGGATCGATTTTTTTCTATTTCCTGCAATAGGTGAATAACTATTCTCGGAGGATGGAATTTTTAATTTCATGCCAACCTGTAAATCATGAGGGCTTTTTAACAGATCCCGATTTGCCTCATAAATTTCATGATAACGAGCACTACTTCCGAGATATTTTTTGGATATTGTTGAAAGCATGTCTCCTGATCTAACTACATGAAAACGAGGATATTTTTTCTTCTGTGTAAGATGTTGAACGGGAAGTTCTTCTTCAAGATCCAGAAGGTCTTCCTCTAATGAATCATCTTCCAGAACACGTGATTCAGTCACGGATTTCCAATGATGATCATGTCCATCATTCTCTAAATCAGTTATCGGGTTATCATTTTCGGTAGGTTTGTTGTGCCCAATCGGATCAGGCGCAGCTAAGGGAGATGACGCCAATCGGTCTTCCAGCTTCTCACTAGAATTCAAATTTTTGGAATTCAGATTGTCGTAATCATCCGGGTTTTTCAAAAGGTCAATATCTTCCATATCCTCATTCAGAAAACGATAAGGTTCCCAATGAGGATCTGGCTTAATCTCAGTTGAGGTACTGGAGACTATTTCGGAATTGAACGGGTCCGGATTTTCTTTTACCTCATTGTTTTCCTGTTTATCATCCAATCCAGTCAGGTAGGGTACGTTCGACTGTACCGCCAACTGGGAATCAATTGCTTTCGTGTTTTCAAGTTGTGGAGATCGAAACATATCCCCATTTTCCGGACGAAAACAGAAAGCGGTTGCAAAGCCAATTAATAAAATGGCTAATGCAAGGCCTATTCTTTTGTCACGTTGCATAATATATCCTGTTGCGCAATGCTGTCCAGGAGACTCTCTCTGCAAGGTAATATCGGATAGGAATGAATCCAGAAAAAGAAATTGTTCCGGAATATTTTAGGATAGGACTCTTTGAAAGGCTGAAGTTCTACCTGAATCGATCGTTCTTAAAATTCATGATTCGCTTAAAACGAACACGAAAAGAAAGATTGTGCTAACAATGAAACGGAATTAACGAGTCTCATAACATATTGAAAATAGACATGTATTCAGGAATTGTTTATTCAAAACTCAATCGAAAATAGTAAAAATAATTTGACAAACTGAATTTTGTATTTTCGTCTACTTTCAAATTATGAGCGGACTAAAAATCGACTTAAAACCAGCCTTTTATTCAATCAATTCATTTGGAAAACGGTTTTAAAATGACCATACCTAAGGGGGGAAGGGTGAGAGAGAGGCTTTGATTAAGCCCATGAGATTTTCCAGGTTCGGTATAGAGTCCACCGGAATTTCCATAGTTTTCTCCGCCATATATTTGTGAATCGCTACTGAATATTTCCTTGTAAAATCCGGGAACCGGAACACCAATTTTGTATTTTTCCTGTGGGACAGGTGTGAAATTGCAGAGAATAACCAGGTAGTCATTTCGAGATTTTGCAAACCGGAAATAGGCATAGACACTATTTTTATTATCATCACACTGGATGTAGTGGAATGCATCTGCATCATAATCTGTTTCGTAAAGAGCAGGTTCCTCTTTGTAAATTCGATTCAAATCCCCAACTAATTTTCGTATTCCATCATGGTAGAATTCCTTAAGAAGAGGCCAGTCAAGGCTGCTATCATGGTTCCATTCCTCCCACTGGGCGAATTCATCTCCCATGAACAGGAGTTTTTTGCCAGGCATCGAATATTGATAACTGTATAGCAATCTGAGATTCGCGAACTGTTGCCAATGCCCACCCGGCATTTTTGAAAGAAGCGATTTTTTCCCATGAACGACTTCATCATGAGACAAAGGGAGGAGAAAGTTTTCGTTATATGCATAGACCTGACGAAAAGAGAGTTCATCCTGATGATGTTTTCGATGAATCGGATCCCGCTCAAAATATTCCAGGGTGTCATTCATCCAACCCATGTCCCATTTCATACTGAAACCCAACCCGCCATTATAAACTGGATGGGAAACTCCTGCCCAGGATGTCGATTCTTCAGCAAATGTCAGGACACCGGGGAACTCCTGATGTAACGCAATATTCATTTCTTTCAGAAATTCAATTGCATCCAGATTTTCGCGTCCACCATGTTCATTCGGAATCCACTCGCCATCTTCACGGGAATAATCGAGATATAGCATGGAAGCAACTGCATCAACACGCAAGGCATCAACATGGTAAACATCAAGCCAGAAGCGGGCACTTGAGAGCAGGAATTCCTTTACTTCTGAACGACTGTAATTGAAAATCAAAGTTTTCCAGTCCGGGTGGAATCCTTGCCTGGGATCTTCATGCTCGTATAGGCATGTTCCATCAAATTTTCCCAGGGCATGTGGGTCTGTAGGAAAATGAGCAGGAACCCAATCCATGATGACACCAATATTAGCCTGATGACAGTAATCAACAAAGTAGGCAAATTCTTCAGGTGTTCCAAATCTGCTGGTAGGTGCAAAATAGCCAGTTGTTTGATATCCCCATGATCCGTCAAATGGATATTCAGTCATGGGGAGAAGTTCAAGATGAGTGAATCCCATTTCCTGAAGATAATCCACCAGCATGTGCGCCAGTTCATGATAAGAAAAATATTTCCGACCATCTTCAGGTCGTTTCCATGAAGCCAGATGGACTTCATAAATGGAGATCGGTTCTTCAAACCAGTTCACCTTTTCCCGGTTTTGCATCCAGTTGCTGTCTTGCCATTGCATCCCGGAAAGTTCTGTCACGATTGACGCAGTGTTGGGAGGATGCTCACACTGGAATGCATAGGGGTCTGCTTTTTCCAGGTACTCACCATATTTTGTTTTGATTGAGTACTTATATCGTTCTCCGGTTTTGATGTGAGGCATGAACCCTGTCCAGGTTCCTGAATCGCTTCCGGTGAGATGGTTCTCTCCCTTTTTCCAGTGATTCGAATCACAGACAACTGAGACTTCAGCTGCATTTGGAGCCCAGACTGAAAATCGCGTTCCTTCAATCCCATCAACTTTTTCCAGATGAGCTCCCATAAATTGATACATATTTTTGATTATCCCGCTCTTTGTTCTCTTAAATTGCAAACTTGATGTTAATGCGTGTCTCTGGTGATTTTCCTGTTTTTTGCGCCGTAATGCAAATGATCTCGAACTGATATCCAGGCTTCGAACTTTGAACTCACTCACAGGATGCTCCTGTATAGGTTAATTTAGAAAGATAGAGAACTCAATCAAGCATAAGTTCAAATAAATCCAGCAATTGTTCTGATGGAATATCAGCTATAAAACCATGCAGATTCGCATGTTTTGTTCAGGCAGACGTTTTCAGAACGAGGCTTCATGCATTTTAAATCTGTATATCAGAATCAGATTTCCTGTTTGCTCTGTTTTTGCCAAGATATTTAGGCTGACTCAATTTTGCAGAAGAGTCCCCTGCAGATTGCCCCTCTTCCGGAAGAATGATATCAAAATTTTCATTCTGAATCGCCTGTTTGAGTTCAGCAGGGTCGATACGTGTTACATGGTCTGTATTTAATTTTGACTCAACGGTATTTTCGTTGTTATTGATAGGAATCGTTTGAGCTTCATTCGCTTTTTCAACGATTATTGATTCTCCTGCTTTTACAGCTGGTTCTTTTTCCGACAAACCGGCATCAAGAAGCGCATATTGGTCAATGACCACCTCTTCTTCAAAACCGTTATTTAACGGCGAAGTTTTTGGAGGAACAATTTCGGCATTATCAGCAAGAATGACTTCTTTAATAGCAGATTCCAATTTCTCAATCACTTCAATTGGTTTGAGATTTACTTCAGGATCGAATGCCGCCCAGCCATCCCCTTCAGGAACGCAATAATCAGTTTCCATAAGATCATTTCCCATTTTCTCTGTTTCAGTAACAGCAAATTTGTATTCATAGGTCAGATCATCAGATGAAAAGTCTGAAATTTGTGTTTCCTCAGGTTCCAGATCTATCTCCGGAACCTCTTCGTGAGAGACTGATTCAGGGGAATGAGATTGCGTTTCCTCAAAAATATCAGACTCACCACCGACTTCAAACACTGCAACATTTGAATTATTGTCAATGGAAACCTGTTCGACAACTTCTTCTATCACAACCTGTTCTGTTTCTGTATCACATCCGACTTCAAATACACTGGAACTGTCAGGCTGATCTGAATCTGAATCAATCATTGAGATCTCTTCTATTGACCCGGATGCCAATTCATCCAAATCGTTCAGATCATCGTTGATATCAGAATGGCTTTGTTGGGGATCATTCCACCTGAGTGGTAGCATTTTTAACTGTTCAAATGCCTGTATCACCGCTGCGATATCAATTGGTTTTTCACCAATTTGAGCTCCATGTGACAAACTATGCTCACAAATCGCATTAATGCATCTTGGATTTCCGTCACAAACTTGTGTGATAAAATCAAGGGCAGAGGATGTAAAGACCTCTTCCACCGAGCCTCCAGCCCATTCAATTCGAAACTGGATATAGTCAAGAGTATCCTGACGATTCAGCGAATCAAGCGTAACCTGACATCCGATCTTCTGTTGAAACCCGGAGAGGTTAGGAGATAACAGATTTTCTTCCAGTTCGATTTGACCAGAAAGAACAATGCTGATTAAGGATTGCCCCTGAGACATCAGATTGGAAAGGATTCGGATTTCTTCCAGCAGTTCCTCATTGAGATTTTCTGCTTCATCTATGAATAGGATGGATCCATTCTGCTTGATATTCAGAATCTCAATAAGAGATTGCGAGACATCCAGGCGTAATTCATGCTCAGTCATATCTTTAAATGGAAGTCCCTGTTCACAAAGAATTGCCTGAAGAAGATCACGTGGGGTTTTAAAATTGGAGTTGGGAAGATAGATCGTGTGGTTATTATCAGATAGTGCATGAGCGAGCGTTTGGCACAGAAGCGTCTTCCCCAACCCTGTGAACGATGTCAGAATCCCTATTCCTTGTCTGGAAACGAGACACTCATTGAGAGCTTCGTAAGCATTTTTCATTGACTTGACTGCAGCACAGCAATGTGGGTTGGAGGTTGCAGCGAATGGTTGATGATTCATACCATAAACTGTTTCAAACATATTACAATAACCTTATTTGATCAAATTGACCCTGACGAAAACTGATGACCAAATACCGTTCGTGACGAATAGATTGATCCTCATAAATGCCTGAAGCCTATTTCTATGAACTTGTTCCAGAAGTAGCCCTTATCATTCATCATCCATATTTGTCTGAATCTTGAGTAGAACCGTTATATTCAAATCGAAGAGGTATCAGATTTAACCCTGCCTACCAGTATATTTTTCCTGACCCTCACACCATGCCTTTATTCTACGTGGGTGAATTATAGGTTGACATTCCAGGGATAGTGCGTAACTTACCTAAACGTAATATGTTATGGCATATTTACAGTTGAGTGAGCTATCACGCTCAGTTTGCTGTTTTTTCATTTTTTAATAGTCGGCAAGTTAACCAGATTCCTCAGGATTATGTCTGTATGCCCACGAATTTGTAAGGTAAAATAGAGGTACACCTCATTAACGAGATCTTTGGGATAAATTTTCTGGTTTCAAAGATTGGAATTTTGAATTCAGGCAGTATATAGGTCAACATGAACGAAGCAGTCATTTCAATTGCGGATCACGATAAAATCCATTCCTTATTTGGTGCTCAGGACGAACATATCCGTCTGGTGCGAGATTTGGTAGGAATCGATATTGTATTTCGGGGCAATGAGCTCCGGTTGCAAGGTGACGAAAATAAAATCAAACGCGGAACAAAAATCATAGAGGAGCTGTTAGCTATCGTGGAGAAAACAGGAAAACTGAAAAAGTCACAGGTAAAAAGTGTTATCAATGGAGAGACTTCGCCTGAGAAATTTAGTCCGAGAATAAAGATACAATTGTTGGATCAGGATCGAGTGACACGTCCGCGTACAGAAGGGCAGCAGAATTATATCCATATGATGAAAAAAAATGATCTTGTTTTCTGTGGAGGACCAGCAGGATCAGGAAAAACTTACCTTGCAGTTGCTATGGCAATTCAGGCATTAAGAAAAGAAGAAGTTCGTAAGATTGTTCTTGTTCGGCCTGCTGTCGAGGCTGGTGAAAAACTGGGCTTCCTGCCTGGTGATATTGTTGCAAAAGTAAACCCCTATTTAAGACCGCTTTTGGATGCACTCAATGAAATGCTCGATTTTGAAACCGTGAAGCGTTATATGGAATCAGACGTGATTGAGATTGTTCCTCTTGCATTTATGAGAGGCAGAACTTTAAGCAACACATTCATTATTCTTGATGAAGGACAAAATACAACCGTAACACAGATGAAAATGTTCCTGACACGAATGGGTGAAAATTCTAAAATTGTTGTGACAGGAGACACGACCCAGCAAGATATCCCTGATAATGTTAAATCCGGGATGATTGATGCAATGGCACGGCTCTCTAATGTGAATAGTATAGGCATTGTGAAACTTACGGGGTTAGATATCGTAAGGCATCGTTTAGTGAAAGCTGTTGTTGAAGCATATGAGAATAATGACAATTAAATCTCAGATTGAGAGAAAAGACCCCGCTCAGTAAAATCCAATTCAATCTTTTGTTAAAAAATAAAATCAAAACACTTATTAGATCAAAAATCAGATACTGAGTATCGTATTAATTAAAAAGTATTTCTCCTCAGGGTATTTCATGAATTTCTTCGGGCAAGGCAAACGTAAACATTCAAGAGCAGCTTCGTTGAAAACGAAAGCTCCCTGGTGGCAGAGATGGCGCGATGTTTACAAAAATCGTTATATCCTCTCGCGATTCATACTGGCAATTCTCATGATTGCTTTATTGTTTTTCGCAGTAGAAGGTTGGAAAACTCCGTTTTCATATCGAATTGGCGATTTGATGCCACATGGAGTCTCAGCTTCAATCGATTTTGAAATTGTAAATGAAGCAGAAACCGAAAGTAAAAAGGAAGAAGAAGCGAGACGGGTACCATTCACATTTATTAATCATCCAGAAAATTTTAAACAAACCTTTGCCAAATTGAAAAGAAATCTGATTGAAGTCGCCCGAGCCGAATCAGTAGATGAATTACCCGAAGAAACTCGTGTCTCTTTCGGGATTCCTGTCTCCAAATCTTTGTTGTCGGATGTTTCTCCTTATCCTGATGGAGCAGGTCCGATTTTCATGAGCTTGAAAGTTCTTATTTCTGAAGAAGACGAAACTGTTGGAAAACGCATTGATGTCATCATGGAAGAAATTAAAAAACTGTTAAAGCCATTAAATCGGTTTGGTGTCGTAGACATGGCTGAAATCAATCGGAAGAATAAAATTAAACCGAATCAAACGATTAGAATTATCCCTTCAGACAATTCAAAAAACAACGATGATCTTCCCGAACCATTTATCGCAATCTCTGAACTCAGTATGGATCGACTTCTCAGCGAGACAGGCCTTATAGGAAAAAACTGGGGAATTTTCACAGAACTACTCCCAGCAAAAAAAGGTTTGGAAAACTGGTTTAGAAATGAAATTAAATCATCTCTTACGCATGCATTTGAATTAACACATAAGGAAAAGGAAGAAGCCCGTCAAAAAGTGGAGCCGATTACCGATCACTATAATATGGGAGATTCATTAGTCAGGCCGGGTAAGAGAATTACATATTCAGGCTTGAATTTACTTAAAGCTGAACATGAGCAAATTAATAAAGCCATGAATCGCGAGCACCAGATAATCAGGATAATCACTGTGGTTAGCCTTTTAGTGATTCTTGTAATACTGAATGCTTATTATTTAATTAATAATGAACCTGCTTTAATTCAAAATATCAGCCGCCTGATTATTTATATGGTCACGATGGTTTCCGCAATTGCGTTAGGAAGATTGCTTACAAATGACTGGCGAGCGGAAATTGTTCCATTACTTGCAACCGTGATGATTTTTGCAATTGCTTATACACAAGAGATGGCAACGCTTACTGCATTTGTTCTGGCTGTTGTCGTTTGTGTTTCAACGCAGGCAAGTCTTGAACAGTTCCTTGTTTTGATGAGTGCTTCTGCTTCTTCTATCGTTTTTCTGGGGAGTATTTCGTCCAGATCAACTTTAATTCGAGCAGGTTTTATTTCTGGAGTTGTCTTCTTGATGGTTTCCTGGGGAGTTGAAATTATCACGTCTGATTTTGATTATCTTCCCTGGACTGATTTTGCAATTTTATCACGTGGCTTAAGTGGTGCAGGGTGGTGTGTTGTGACAGGTTTTCTTGTCGCAGGAAGTCTCCCGTTTATCGAGTCCATGTTTGGATTGGTAACAGACATCAGCCTGCTTGAAATGAGTGACGTTTCACATCCACTTTTACAAGAACTAGTCAGGCGTGCTCCCGGAACATACAACCATTCCATTTCTGTTGCCAGTATTGGTGAGACTGCTGCTGAGAAGATTGGTGCAAATGGTTTACTTGTTCGTGTCGGTGCGTATTTTCATGATATTGGCAAGATGATGAAACCCCAATACTTTATTGAAAATAAAGCTGCAGGTGATGAAAATCCACATGATCATTTAGCACCTGCAATGAGCACGTTAATTATTATAGGCCATGTGAAAGATGGAGTTGATCTTGCACAACAACATAACCTTCCACAACCCTTGATTGATTTTATAGAGCAACATCACGGGACAACATTAGTCGAATATTTTTATCATGAAGCAACTAAACAGGCTGATTTGGAACCTGATCATCGAACTGATGCAGAAGAGTCTTCTTTTCGATATCCGGGACCGAAACCTCAATCACGCGAAGCAGGTGTGCTGATGCTTGCAGATGCGGTGGAAAGTGCCAGCCGAACTTTAAGTGACCCAACTCCTGCACGAATCGAAAATCTGGTTCATGCTTTGACACTCAAGCGTCTTTTGGATGGTCAATTTGATGATAGTTCACTAACTTTAAGCGAAATACATACGATTGAAGAGTCATTGATTAAATCGATGACTGCTGTTTATCATGGAAGAATCAAATATCCTGAACAACGATCAGCCTGATCTGATTGACAAAAAGTCTCTTAATTGGCAGTATAATAAGTTAAGCAGTTAATAATCCCATGTCTTGATATAAGGGCACAATGTTTCAGGTCGAAATTTCTAATCAACAAACTTTTATTGATATTGATGAGAATTATCTTATCAATGTTGTAACGACTGTTTGTGAAAAAGAAAAAGTCTCTTCTGCTTCAATCAATCTCGCCTTTCTTGATGATCCTTCCATTCGGGTTTTGAATTCACAATACCTGGACCACGATTATGAAACGGATGTTCTCAGCTTTTTGTTGGAATGTCGACCCCCTGATAATATATCTGAACAGGAAGCTACAGAATTACGTGGTTTTGGAAAAGAGATTGAAGGAGATGTTATTGTCAGCGCTGAAATGGCACAAAACTGTGCCAATGAGTATGGATGGAAACCGCACGAGGAATTGGTTCTATACATTATTCATGGTATTTTGCATTTGCTGGGATACGATGATCTTAGTTATGATGAGAAGACGCTGATGCGAAAGAAGGAAAAAGAGTATCTGAGCATGTTCAATTTATCCCCCAAATATCGAAGTGATGATTTGGAATTGGATCCGAAAAGAACAGACACCCTTGAAAAATAAAGGAGACTTTTAGTGTTAGGGCGATTATTGCCTTGGATTATTGTATTGAGTGGACTTTTTGCATTTGGATTATCAACTGCAATTCAAAGCCTGAGAGGATTCTCGCGTAGTAAACTTGAAGACATTTGTGATCGCAAAAATCACAAAACACGATTCGGGAATATCCTGCGGTTCCATCAGGATGTTCTAATCATAACGGAAGCTCTTTTTTCATTGGCCCTTTTTGTCTTTATTCTCTCTTTGTTTGTATACTTTTTTGAGGCAGACGTTTTATTACGTGCAATTGAGGACCGTCTTTCTTTTGTACTGAATCTGCTTATTGTTGCAGGCATTTCTATAATTCTAACACATGTTCTTCCCTGGTCCTTATCAAGGATATCTTCAGAAAGTTGCCTTTATTATTGCTGGCCTCTCTTGATGGCTTTTCGCGGTCTGTTTTCTCCTTATATTTCATTTGTATACGCGGTTAACAAGTTTCTCCACCGGCTTTTCGGAGTTCAGGAACCCGATTCTCAAAATAGAAATTCCTTGATTACAGAGGAAATTAAATCTGTCATAGATGAAGGTCAGAGAAGCGGGGTGCTGGAAAGTGAAGCACAAACCATGATTCATCGGGTGATGGAACTTCAAGGGGAAGATGTAGAAGCAATTATGACTCCCCGTACTGATATGGTTTCCATACCGAAAGAAACTTCATTTGAAGAAGCACGGAAAATATTCCTGGAAGTCGGCCACTCCCGTATTCCTGTTATTGGAAATTCGAATGACGATATTATTGGTGTCCTCTATGCAAAAGATTTATTAGCTCATCTCGGGGCAGGTAATGCCGAAAGTGTAAAATTAACTGATATTATCAGGCCTCCATTTTATGTTCCGGAAACAACTGGAATTGACACGTTGCTGGAAATGCTCAGGCG
>JAJRVU010000282.1 GCA_024277145.1 Planctomycetota bacterium | reverse complement strand
GCCAGTTGAAGGAGCCTCAATTTTTCAGAGGTGTTATAGATAATTTTTGGAGTTTCTATTTTCCCTTCTTTGTTTTGAAGGATTGTATAGAGAACTTTTTTCCCTAAAACTGCAATGTCGTCTTTGTTGTCTCCGTTTAAATCCCCTGCGACCATGATCCATCTTGCTTAAGCTACATCTGCCAGCCGAATTGTTTTTTTCTTTTTATTCCAGGTGTTATTTTTTTCCTGAAATAAAATGACCAATCGGTCCGGGAGTCCGAAGTATGCAAGATCCGGCAGGCCATCACTGTTGAAATCACCCGTCACAATGGTGGATATTTTTCGACTCACCGGAATTTTAACATGTTTGAAATTTCCAGTGTCAGAAATATCATTCACGCTGGTGTCTGATGAAGCGGGGTTGGTTTCTGGTTTCCCTTTTTTTCTTAAAAGAAGATCAATCCTTGAGTGACTGTTATCAAACAGGACTAAATCATTGATTCCATCCTGATTAAAATCTGCAGAGAGGAGATTGGATGACCTTCGATTGAGTTTGAAAATTTCCAGTGGTTCAAAACCATAATATTGTGCAAGGTTCTCTTCCGCATGAATTGAATTCAACAGACTAAAACCAATGCAACAGAAAGCAATTCCAAAACAGGCTTTCCTGAAAAACTGATTTTGAGTGACCATTCCGTGACTCTCTTTCTTCGGTTGAGTTGTATTATACAGGTTATCTGAAACTCGATTCTATTTGTTATCACGATTGAAAACATGATTTTAATCGATAAAAACAGAGAGTTTCAGGGCTGCTTTCATAATAATTTGATCAGGTGATCTTCTTTTTAATTAATTTAATGATTCGTTATGATACAATTTGTGTCAAATCGCAAGATTAAATAATATATCATCGCTAATCAACAGGGCAGTTTTTTCAGGACAGTTTTTTTCATGCTTGATTTGGTTTCTATTTCTGCAGTTTCTGTGCCTACTTCCCCCGGAAAAATCGAATCCAATCTGGAATTGATCCATTCCTGGGCAAATAAATCGGCAGAAGCAGGTGCACAACTGGTTTTTTTTCAAGAACTTTCCTTAACCGGGTTTATTCCCAATCATCCGGAAGGAGATCATGACCAATGGCTGCGGGAAGCTTTGAGCAAAGGGCGAGAGACGGCTGTTTCCCTCAAAAGTTCTGTGATGGATGAATTGGCGAATATTGCAAAATCGGCCGGAGTTATTCTTTCCGTGGGAATTCTTGAGGATGCAGGGAATCAGCTTTTTAACTCGCAAGTCATTGTGGAACAAACCGGCGTAACGGGTGTATTCCGAAAAATGCATATCCCGATGTATGAAATGCCTTTTTATAATGGTGGTGGTGTCCCGGAAGTGATTGAAACGGAACTGGGACGAATCGGCGTGAATATCTGTTTTGATTCTTTGATTCCTGAATCGACCAGATTGCTTGCGGTCCAGAATGCAGAAATTGTGCTATTTCCTTTTGCAGCGGATCCTCCTCCGTGCACATGTGAAGGTTGGGGCGAGTGGGCTATTCCTGCGTTGCGGGCACGTTGCCAGGAAAACGGGGTGTTTGGAGTTGCCTGTAATTATGTGGGTGAAGTCGAATTTGCAGGCGTGAAGCAGTTGTTTCCGGGGGGAGGTGTTGCGATTGGTCCTCGCGGAGAAGTATTAAAAAACTGGGAACATCAAACGGGGGAAGCAGGGATGATGCTTGTCGAATTGAAGAAGGATGATTTGCTTTCAGCCCGTTCAGAACCTGAGTACCTGTTTCGATTCCGACGACCAGAATTATATGATTCCCTTTGTGAATAATTGATTAAACATCACGCAGAGATCGCAGGGGCGCGGAGACTGTAATAACTTTTGCAACGGTTAATAAATTATCGAATAATTATTTAACACCAAGTCACGGAGACACAAAGAAAATTTCTTCTTTTGATTTATTTCTTTATCAGGTCGGGCTACAGTCTGACCTACGGCTGAAAACCTGGTATCCTCGTGTTATTCAGGTGATGATTCCTCTTTTGAGACATACATGTAAGTGCCGGAAGCGGTAGCGACAACGACACCGTTTTCGTCACGAACTTTCCCCTGAACGACACAAGTCATTTGACCCGCGTGCCTGACTCGGCTTCGGGCAATCAGTTTTTTTGCTTTGAATTCAGGTTGATTCCGATTGATGTTCAACTGCAAAGAAAGCGTTCGCATGTTCTCAGGAGCAATCTGGATTGCAGTAAATTCCATGACCGCATCAATGAGAATGGTCACCGAATTTCCATGCACCGATTCCGCGGAGCGGAGATGTTTTTCACAAATTTCCACTTCAAAAACAGGATGTGTTGTTTCCGAATCTTTCACCTGAATTTCAAATTGAGAGAGAAACGGATCTTCAGAAACAAACGGAACAGATTGGTCTTTTGACAACTTGAATTCTCTTTTCACACAATAGATAAAAAATATAATCGAGAGCTAATTGCGACATGTAACAGCTTGATCTACGCTTAAATCCAAAGGTTACATACGAATATAGATGTTCTGTTTTTCCAGACTTCTTACAAAGAGGTAAACCATAAACATGAAGAACGCAAGCGCTACCATTGTAAACCAGAGGGGGGAATCTCCTGGGAATAGCCTGTTAAATTTCAACATGCTGATCATAAATATTTCATGAATGATATAGGCAGCGAGGGGATTCATTCCGAAAGTTCTGAAAACACCTAACTTCAAAGGGGCGACATCACAAAGAAGAATAAACAGTGCATACACCGTGAATGCAAAGCCGGTTGAGAATGTAATAAATGGCAAATCGACAACCCGTTTCCCCATCATCCAGTAATTTTTCAACCAGACACGAGGTTTATCGGCTTTATCTTTTGATTCATCAGAGAGATTTGCCTGGGGAACATTCCTGCTGCCGGGATCAACAGGTTGCATTAATGGGGGAAGAGCAAGTAATTCGCTCCAGCTTCTTCCTTTTGCATTTTCAAATGGTGGCCAGACAGGTGATTCCGCCAACACAGATGATTTGGGAAGTTCTGATTTTAATTTCTCAATTTCTTCTTCGCTCAGGTCAGAATCTTTGTAAGACTTTGTACTTTTGGGCTCGCGGGATGCTTTCGCTCCATTTTCTCCATCCACATCGTACAAATTGCTTAAGCAGGACATGGCATACCCGACCACCATAAAGATGACTCCCATACCCAGTATTCTTACAAATGCTTTTTTTGAACTTGAACTGGAAGCCATGATGTCGTAACAAAGCGTTCCTGCAAGCATGGCGACGGACCAGGAAATGATTCCGAAGAACCCACCATCCCAACTTGTTTTATTGCGAGTTCCCCATATTTCCACCATCCAGTTATCTGCGAACCCGTGAACAAATTCCCAATTGAACAAGTGCGTGAGATACGCATGCCCCATGCCACATAAAATGAGTGCAAGGAAACGCACAATCGGCGGGGCTCCAATCCAGGGCAGAACAAACAATTGTGTGACACCAATTACAGCCAGTGTTTCCCACATGTCTGATTTCAGGATATCCAATGCCAATTTTTTCCATTTCTCTCCAAAAGATTTGGCATATATTTTATTGGAAGAAAACTCTTTCCATGTTCGAGGAATGGGAAGTTTCTTCTCAGCCTCTGCTTTTATGTTACCTTGCTGATTCGCATTAACCTGATTGGAAAACCTTGAATTTCGGTTCTGCTGAGCAAATTCATCACCATCAAAAAACTTGTCCCATGATCTGAAACTACTCCCCGTTCCAAAGAACATCAGGGAAACAAGAACGAGTGCAAAACTTCGTTTGATATATGTGAGGGCCGTTTTGAATGCCCCCATTGTTCTTCGACGTTTCAGATAGGTGAGGCGAAACGTGAATCCTACTGCAAAGATAAAGCTTGGCATGATGGAATCTGCATAACTGAAATAGGTATTGTTATGCTTCATCACCGCATGAATGGCTGTAAAGGATGCCAGAAAATTGACGGCAAACATCCCTGTAATGGTGTAGCCTCGGAACTGGTCCATCGAAGCAATACGACTGTTGCTATTTTCATTATTGTAGGTGACACTCATTATGGATGGTTACTCTTTTCATTTATACAGATATCATGATGCTACGATAGATATCAAGATTCGAGAATATTTCTAAAAGAGATCGTATAACAGCCAATTTCCTAAATCCAGTAAATCCAGCCAGAATTTACAATGAATGTTCTATTTATGGTATCTTATTAACAATCCACCAAGGATATCTTACCGGAAAAAGGCTGCATTCGAGGAAGAACAAATTGACAGGAAAACGCCTGAGGTTTACGATAAAAAGAGAAATATGGGCCATTCGTCAGTTATTTACTATTCACTACTAACTTCAGTAGTCTAATTTCAGTAGTTATGGGATTTTATGATTTCTAAAATCATTCAAAACGTGTATCGCCAATCTCAGTCTGGCCTGTTGCTGATCACGTTTTTATTGGGTGCATTCTTCTCTCCAAATTTTCAAATGCAAACCTCACAGTTGCAAGCAGAAGATGAAGAAGTTCCTGGCGTTAAAAAAGCAATCCGAAATGGAGTTGAATTCCTGGTCAGTATTGCTGCATCTAATCCTCCGGGTTTTTCGGGAGTTTCAGCTTATGCACTTCTTAAAGCAGATGTGCATCCAGACGAACGTGTTCTTGAAATCATACTTACAAGAATTAAAAATAAGATTGTAAATGGTTTCTATTACCCCAAGTCTGAAGGTCATGGGATGTATGAGTCAGCGGTTGATTTAATGGCATTGGAAGCTGCTGACCCCACTAAGTACAAAAAAGAGATTAAAGCAATTGCCAAGTTCATCATGTCAAATCAAAAAGATCATGGCGGGTGGTATTACCTTGCGAAGCATCATCGTGATCAAGGTGGAGATACAAGTATTACCCAGTATGCAATTCTTGGCCTGTGGGCAGCTGACAGAGCAGGAGTAAGTATTCCTCGTAAGGTTTGGAATGGTGTTGTCAAATTTCATTTGAATACTCAAAGAGCTGATGGAGCTTTCGCTTATCATCCTGGCTCAGTAAAAACTGCAAGCCTGAACATGACCATTGGAGGGATTGCAAACCTTCGTATCGCCAGAAGATTTCTATACCCGAATTCAGGAAAGCTTGATCTCCCTAATACCATGGCCAAGGCTATCTATCAAAAGAAAAAAATTGTAAAAAAAGAAGATGGTAAACCAGAGGAAGAAATCAGGCCTGAACTTCCCAGAAGAAAACTCCCGGGACCTATCAAGGAATTGATCAAGAGAGAGACAATCATTGCTCAATTTTCAATTGATGCGGATGAAGTGAAACGCTTGGCAGAAATAAAAAAAGAGGAAGAGGAGAGAGAAAAAAAAGAAAAGGAAGAAAAAGCGAAGCTTAAAAAACAGAAGGAAAAAGATCCTGTACCAGCCGGTAGCCCTTTAAGTCAAATTGATGCATCTATTAAGAAAGCCCTTGATTGGGTCTCAGATAATTACACTCCCAAAGGCGTAAATCATAAATATTATTTCCACTACAGTGTTGAAAGAATGTGTGCATTGGCAGAGATTGAAGAGATAGCCGGTGTGAATTGGTATCGGGAAGGCGCTAAAATTCTCATTGAAACACAAACCTCTAAGGGTGGTTGGACGGGAGGGTATCGCAAGTCCAGTACGGCAAGTTTTGCACTGCTTTTTCTTACACGTTCCACCAGAAAACTATTAAAAGGTAAAAGAAGAAGGTCACCCATGTTTGGAAAAGGAATCCTGGCAGGAGGACGCGGACTTCCAGATAATCTTTCAGATGTCCAGGAAGAAAAAGGAGAAGTCAAAAAAGAAAAAATGGAAGGCCCTTTGAGTGATCTTCTGTCCGCTTTGGAAAATCCGGAAAGCTTGAAAGTGGAGGCGGTCCAGAATACGAGCATTGAAAAATTTCAAATTGGCGATCGAGAAGAACTGATAGGCCAAATTGATCGACTTCTCAAATTATTAAAAAGTCCTCGGGCTGAAGTTCGACGGACCATCCTCTGGGCACTCGGCAGGACTGGTGACATGAGAGTTGTTCCTAAGGTGATTGAAGCTTTAGACGATAACAATCTTGATGTGGTGGTCGAAGCAAGAAATGCCCTTTGCTGGATCAGTCACCGACCGAATGGATTTGGAATGCCTGCTCATCCGTTGGAGGACCATGAAGATATTAAAGATAATGCCAAAAAAGACGAGATCATCAAAGAATGGAAAGAAAAGTCGATTGAAAAATGGACGAAGTGGTACCGAAAAGTTCGTCCTTATCAGGAACGGGACGATCTGGAAGATAACGCTGCCCCGGTTAAGTCAGATTAAACAGTTAAATCAGATTTAACCGTGACATTTCAGTTAGGCACTATTTCAGCAGATCACTGATAGAGCCACCTTCTTCATGTGTTCTTCTGATCGCTTGTGCAAACATTCTGGATGTTGGAATCACAAAAAGGCGGTTTTTCAATTTTTTTCCTTTAATTCGGAAAGGCCTGATTGTATCTGTCACAATAACCCGCGGAATATTTTTCAGATGTTTGTTTGAACCACCAACAAACAGTCCATGTGTAGCACAGACCCCCCAGACTTTTCCGCCATGTTTTTGGACAGCCTTTGCAGCGACGGAAACAGTTGATCCACTGGAAATCAGGTCATCAAGAATAATGACCTGCTTTTTATTAACATTTCCAACAATTTTACTTCCACGAACTTTTTTCCCGCTGATTCTTTCTTTGTCGAGATAAACGACTCCAATGCCGTTGACCCTTTTGAGTCTTTTTTCGAGTGAATCCCGGAATCTTTTTGCCCTTCCCATTCCTCCACTGTCAGGAGCCAGGACAACAATCGGTTCTTTCATTTCAATGAGTGGATCTGGTATGGAATATTCAACAATCTGAGGAATTCCATTATTATCAATTC
>JAJRVU010000281.1 GCA_024277145.1 Planctomycetota bacterium | reverse complement strand
GCTTCATGGATCAACTTTCGAGAAGAATTTGCAAGGTTTTGGAATGATTCAAATAGGAACCTTGCAAATTTTACCGAGCAATCCTCATATGAAAACCCTGAAATCAAAGATTAAAAGAGATTTATCAGGGACGACTAGTTATTGAGTCAGGAACCATAGATGGACTCAGATGAATACGAATTATTATTTGAGGCTGAGTTTAATCCAGTGAATCAATAATCTGCTGGATGTACGGATCGCCAACTTGTGAATGATCAGTCATGTCAAAATTGAGCGGAGTGATTGTGACGAAGCCATTCGCAAGTTCCTGAACGTCAGTTGCATCATTTCTGTTTTTGATTTCGGAAGAATTAAATTCTCTTTCAGGAAGTAAGCCACTCCAGAAGTACGGTTGCCCTCGCAGGTCATGACGTTTTTCCAGAACATCAGAGTGGCGGTGTAGTCCCAATGAAACCAGTTTGGTCCCTTTAGGTTCACCAAATCCGGAAGAGGGATAATTAATATTCCACAGAGAACCTTGCGGAAGATCTCCTTCAATCATGTTTTTTATTAATTTAACTGATCGAATTGCGGTTTTATCATAATCCGGTTTCTCTGCAGTTGAACTTGAAATCGCGAAAGAAGTGACACCAAAAAAAGAACCTTCAATAGCAGCTGCAACAGTACCTGAATAAAGGACGTGAAGACCAGTGTTAGCTCCGGAGTTGATTCCACTGACTATATAGTCGGGGGCACCCTGACAGAATTCCAGAATTCCGAGTTTGACGCAATCTGCAGGGCTGCCATGAACGGCCCAGCCAAAGTGGTTTTGCTCTTTGAAGACTTCATGAACCATCAATGGTTTTCGATATGTTACACTTAAACCAACACCGCTCTGTTGTTGATCAGGGGCGACTACATAGACATCTCCCAATTGGACCAACTCTTTATAAAGAGCTTTGAGACCGGATGCATGAATCCCATCATCATTTGTTAACAGGATTTTTTTTCGTTGACCGTTTTGGGAGTTATTGTTCATTTTTGAATTCTATAAGCGTTTTGATATAATAATGTATTGATTGAGTCGTTCTCAATCAGGATACCATACCGATATGATTTAACAGAGTTCGCGAAAGTCAATATTATATTAAATTTGAATAAGTTCCGAAACTGCCACTATTTTTAACCGGCCAATAGAAATTTCCAAGAAGTATATCGGATGAAAGATCAAAGAATATTTGCAATCATACCAGCGACCGGTTTGAGCCTGCGCATGGGAGTTCCCAAGCTGCTTCTTGCCTGGAATGGAAAAACGATAATTGAAAATTTGCTTGATTCATTGAATCAAGCAGGAATTTCTGAAATTATCGTGACTGTCAGGTTAGATGATCATAAGCTTCAAAAGGTACTTGACAGCTTATCTGTAGTTCCGGTTATTCCAGAACATCCTCCGGAAGATATGAAAGCAAGTGTTCAGAATGGGCTTGAATTCATTCAGAATCAGTTCCATCCCACGGAAGATGATGGCTGGCTGCTCACCCCTGCTGATTTTCCCATGATTAGCACTGAAACAGTTTCAAAACTAGTCAGTAATTGGAACCAATCTGATGCAGATATCATCATTCCGACATATCAAAATCGAAATGGTCATCCTGTTCTTTTCAAATGGGGGCTGGCAAAGTCAGTTTTTGAAATCCCTGAAAACAAAGGCATTAACTGGGTCATAGGAAACCCTGAATGGAATATTGATAAAATTCCTGTGGATGATCCTGGCATCGTTCAGGATATCGATACTCCGGAAGATTATAAAAAATTTCAGTCTCCTGGTACAGGTGTGTAAGCTATAACGTGAGCTATAGTAAAGAGATGTGGCGAAATAGCTTGCTTTTCTTCTTGCAATCACTTGGGAAGATATAGGGTCATGAGGCCGAGATATTATTCCTCTTGAAACGAAATAGGCTCAATTGGTTTTAATTTCAATTGAAATCGCTAGAATTGACTCTTTCCCCTTATCTTTAAATTAGAACTTGTCCTGAAGCTCAATTGTGTCTGTTATAGATACGATAAATCAGAGAGAGTTTCACGATTGTTTATAGCATAATTGAATTTAAACTATGACTTCAAATAGTGTTGCGAAATCAACGTTTCGTGGGCCTGTCGAAAAAAGCGAACAGGATTTAATTCTGGTTCTCGACTTTGGTTCCCAAACTGCACAACTCATCGCTCGCAGGGTGAGAGATCAGAACACATTCTGTCAGATGGTTCGTTATAATTTATCTTCCGAGCGAATCAAGGAATTGAATCCTAAAGGGATCATTCTTTCTGGTGGACCTGCAAGTGTTTATGGTGAAGATGCTCCTCATCCTGATCCGGAAATATTCAACCTGGGAATTCCTGTTCTTGGAATATGTTACGGAATGCAGGTTTCCTGTTTGAATCAGGGGAGTGAAGTTTCGTCAGTCAGTTCGCGAGAGTTTGGCAAAACCGGCTGCACCGTACTGAATGATTCCGGCTTGTTCGCCAACATTCCCAAAGACTTGACGGTTTGGATGAGTCATGGAGATCAGGTAGAGGGATTAAACGAAAATTATCATTCACTCGCCCAAACGAAAACATGCCCCATTGCAGCTGTGAAGCACGACACAAAAGAAATTTATGGTTTGCAGTTTCACCCGGAAGTAACCCACACCGAATTCGGCGGGCAATTACTTGCAAATTTTGTGAACAACATTTGTGGATGCAAGGGAACATGGAAAATTAGCTCCCTGATTGAACGGGAAATTGAAGAGATTCGAGAGCTTGTCGGGGATAATCAGGTGATTTGCGGTCTCTCCGGCGGGGTCGATTCTTCTGTTGTGGCTGCACTTCTTTCGCAGGCAATTGGTTCCCAGCTATCCTGTATTTTTGTTGATAATGGTTTGTTACGAAAAGGGGAAGCAGAAGAAGTTGAAGCCCGGTTTACCAGTCATTTCAAAACAGATCTTCATGTTGTTGATGCAAGTGATCTGTTTCTATCGGAATTAAAAGGCGTTTCAGATCCCCAGGAAAAAAGAACAATTATCGGTCGATTGTTTATTGAAGTCTTTCAAAAAGAAGCGGAATTAATTCCTAATGCACACTTTCTCGCACAGGGAACACTCTACCCGGATGTCATTGAGTCAGGCGCAAATCCCGATGGTCCAGCTTCCACAATTAAAAAACATCATAATGTCGGCGGACTTCCCGAAGTGCTTGGTTTTGAATTGATTGAACCATTAAGAGATTTATTCAAAGATGAAGTTCGCAAAATGGGAATTGAACTGGGGTTACCGGATCATCTGGTCTGGCGACATCCTTTCCCAGGACCAGGTCTTGCAGTGCGATTCTTAGGGGACATCAAGGCAGATCAACTCGATACATTAAGGGATGCAGATGCCATTCTTATTGAAGAACTTCATGCAGCAGATTTGTATAATGATATCCAACAGGCTTTTGCGGTTCTGCTTCCAGTTCAGTCCGTTGGAGTGATGGGGGATGATCGAACTTACGAAAATACAATTGCAATCAGGGCTGTCCAGACAGATGACTTCATGACTGCTGACTGGTACCAATTCCCTCATGATGTTCTCGGGCGAATTTCAACCAGAATTATCAATGAAGTTCATGGTATCAATCGGGTGGTGTACGATATTAGTTCTAAGCCTCCTGCAACGATTGAATGGGAATAGTTGAGTCTATTGAGAGTCCATCTATCGTGCTTTTTCTGTGAATTTATGTCCTTGTTTTCTCTTCTTTACAAGGACCTCTTCTAAATTCGTTCCAGTCATGATGATTTTACCAGTTATTCGTGAATATTCTACTTGTCGTGGATGAATCGTTATTCTGTTCGTGAAAATATGAACTATCACTGATAGAATAAGGGTTTCATTTTCTCAATAAAGATTACAGCCAATTCATTTCTGCCTGCAGCACGACAGACTTTGTTCTTGTGGGATAGAAAATAAAGTTTATTTATTATGACAGCCATCCTGGGAATTTCTGCATTTTATCATGACTCAGCGGCTGCGCTGGTTGTTGATGGTGAGATTATAGCAGCTGCCCAGGAAGAACGATTCACTCGAATTAAGCACGACCCCGCATTTCCAGTGAATGCAATTGAATATTGTTTGAAAGAAGCAGGGCTAAAACCGGAAGATATCGATTACGTTGGATTTTATGAAAAGCCCTTTCTGAAGTTTGAAAGACTGCTTGAAAATTATCTTGCTTATGCACCCATTGGATTCAGGTCTTTTCTTAAAGCGATTCCGATCTGGTTAAAAAAGAAAATTCATCTTCCCCGTGAAATGAGGGCAGGTTTGAATCATGCCTACAAGAAAAAATTCATTTTTACAGATCATCATGAATCCCACGCTGCAAGTGCTTTTTTTCCATCTCCTTTTGAAGAAGCAGCCATCCTGACCATTGATGGTGTCGGGGAATGGACGACCACAAGTTATGGAACAGGCAGCGGGAATCGAGTTAATCTATCGCATGAATTGCATTATCCTCATTCGTTGGGATTATTGTATTCTGCATTTACTTATTATTGTGGTTTTAAAGTTAACTCTGGTGAATACAAGTTAATGGGTTTGGCTCCGTATGGAGAACCGAAATATAAAAAACTCATCATGGAAAACTTGATTGATATTAAAGACGATGGCTCCTTTCGAATGGATATGTCGTACTTTAATTACTGTCAAGGATTGACAATGACATCAAAGAAATTTGATGCTCTTTTCGGTGCGCCACCCCGAAAACCTGAATCTCCTTTAAGCCAGAGGGAAATGGATATTGCTGCTTCGGTTCAAGAAGTGACAGAAGAAGTTATCCTGAAAATGGCAAATCATCTGCATTCAGAAACTGGAATGAAGAACCTTTGCCTTGCAGGTGGAGTTGCATTAAATTGTGTTGCCAATGGACGGTTATTACGTGAAGGACCGTTTGAAGAGGTTTGGATTCAACCCGCTGCTGGAGATGCAGGGGGCGCTCTTGGGGTTGCGCTATTTACATGGTATCAATTGCTGGAAAACGAAAGGGATCCAAAGGATAAAAGTATGCAGGGTGCTTCTTATCTTGGTCCTGGATTTACGGGTACTGAAATTCAATCCTATCTCGATTCTGTTGATGCAACATATCAATCTTTTGGTAATGATGAAGACCTCTGTGAATTTGTGGCTGATCAACTGTCAAAAGAAAAAGTTGTAGGCTGGATGAAGGGACGAATGGAGTTTGGTCCCCGTGCACTGGGGGCTAGAAGTATTCTCGGCGATGCACGAAGCCCTGAAATGCAGTCCATCATGAATTTGAAAATTAAATTTCGAGAATCGTTTCGTCCTTTTGCTCCTTCCATATTAAAAGAGAGAGTCGGCGAATATTTTGACATGCGACCGGAAGAGGAAAGTCCTTATATGCTTCTTGTTGCTGATGTTCAAAAAGAAAAACGGACTAACCAGACTGAGGAACAAAAATCTCTGTTTGGGATCGATAAGCTGAATGTGAAACGATCCGTTGTTCCTGCGATCACGCATGTCGATTATTCAGCCCGGGTCCAGACGGTTGATTCTGAAAAACATGGTGCTTATTACAAATTGATTAAGAAGTTTGAAGAAAAAACGGGATCACCTGTTCTGATAAATACCAGTTTCAATGTTCGAGGAGAGCCAATAGTTTGTTCGCCGGAGCATGCTTACCGATGTTTTATGGCGACGAATATGGATGTCCTTGTTATTGATAATTATGTTTTACTCAAAAATCAGCAAACCAATGCAGAAAAACATGAAACTGATCAATATCTTTCCCAATTTCAACTAGACTAGCGCAGAGTATTAAATGATAGACTTGAACCTGAACCCATCAAAAAAAGAACTGAGACAGTTTGCAATATTTCAATTGCTTTTCTGTTTGCTTGTTTCTGGCTGGTTGGTTTATAAATATCAATTTCAAATAGCAGCGATTGCGATCAGTCTTGTTTCTGTCATAATATTAATTGTCGGAAGAGTGAAGCCGAAACTGATTCGATTCATTTTCGTTTTATTGATGGTGATAACTTTTCCCATCGGTTGGGTCGTTTCTCATGTTATTATCTTTGCTGTTTATTATTTATTAATAACGCCTATTGGAATCATCATGAAGTTGGTCGGATATGATCCGCTTCATCGGAAAATTGATAAAAATAAAGGCAGTTACTGGATTAAACGACCTGAGAATAAAAACAGTGATCGTTATTTCAGGCAGTATTAGAAGCACGTTGCAGGATGAATGATGTCAAAGAAGCCAGAAGATAAATCCAAAAAGAATAATTTCGCCCGGCAGGCAGAAGAAAAGCCCCCCGGTTTGCTCATGGAATTCCTGGATTTTATTGTGAACAATAAAAAATGGTGGCTGACACCAATTATCGTTACGATGTTGCTGGTGGCAGCTTTAGTAATTCTGGCGGGAACGGGAGCAGCTCCCTTTATCTATACACTCTTTTAAAATAATTAGAGGGATTTGTCAGGAAGAATGTTAACTCATTTTTCTTTCCGTCTTAATTTTCACTTCCCCAGCGATCAACAAATGTGACAGGAACGCCAAGTTGATCACAGATTCTTGCAACAATAAAATCGATCAATCCCTGAACGCTTTTGTATTCATCATAAAAGCCGGGCATTGCGGGAAGAATGATTGCCCCCGCATCGGAGAGCGTTTTCATATTGTTGATATGGATTGGACTTAACGGAGTTTCTCTCGGAACAAGGATCAGCTTTCGTCTTTCTTTAAGATGAACGTCAGCAGCACGCTGAAGTAGGTTGTTGGAAATTCCTCCTGCAATGCTTGAAAGCGTTCCCATGCTGCAAGGGCAGATAACCATTCCCGCAGTCAGAAAAGAACCGCTCGCTGAACTCGACATGAAATCTTTATGGTGTGAGTAAATCAATTTTCCATTAAATTCAGATTGCATGTCTGAGATTCGGGAAGGATGAAAAACAGAAGATTTCAGATTCAGGAATCTCTGGACTTTTTGATTTCCAATATTATCGGGTGAAAAAAATTGGTCGAGGGAAAAATTATCTAAATCGATATCGAGACCGAGTTCGAATTTAATGACCTGAGCCCCTGAAGGACTGATTATCAAATGAACTTCCTGACCGCTTGAAAGAAGGATTTCAAGAAGACGGACAGAATAGATTGCTCCACTTGCGCCTGTAATTCCCAGTACAATGGGGTTCATAAGAAATACCTGAATGATAAGAGGAAATAACAAATCAGAGCCTGAATTATCGAAAACAGCACGGATATTGTAGCTCATTATTCGATAGACTGAATGGTGGTGAACCATCCTTTTCTATGTTATTATTAATGTTTTGATTAAATTCGCGTATCTTTAAGAAAGAGATCGATGAAAATATTACCTGCAATAGATATTCTCGGTGGGAAATGCGTCCGCCTTCGTCAGGGAGATTACAATCAGGAAACAGTTTTTGGCGACAGTCCTCTTGAGATGGCCAGAAAATGGGTAGATGAAGGAGCAGAGATTCTTCATCTGGTTGATCTGGATGGAGCAAAAGAAGGAAAGCCGGTCAATCATGGAATTGTTCAGGAAATTGTGCAAACGCTTTCCATTCCGTGTCAACTTGGTGGTGGAATCCGGGATGAAAAAGCTGTCTCCACACTATTGGTTGATGCAGGTTTGAGTCGGGCAATCGTTGGAACACAGGCTTTGAAAAACCCGGAATGGTTCAGGGAGATGGCTACGAAATATCCCGGACAAATGGCATTGGGGATTGATGCCAAAGATTCGATGGTTGCGACAGAAGGCTGGCTGGATGTCTCGGAAAAATCTGTCATCGATTTGGCTTCTGAATTTAAGGATTTGGACCTGGCTGCTGTGATTTATACAAACATTGCCAATGATGGTATGATGCAGGGAATTGATGATGCGACGATCAATGATTTAATTCAATTAGCGGATATGGGATTGCCTGTGATTGCTTCGGGCGGTGTGACAACAATTGAAGATGTGATTCGTCTTAAAAAAGCGAGCGATAAACATCCGGGACTTAACGGAGCCATTATTGGACGGGCACTATATGAAGGAACCATCACAGTCAGAGATGCGGTTGACGTTGCAAAAAGCTAGACGGAGTTACTTCATTTTGAAATCAATCATTTATTCAAGCCTGTATCTGTTTTTTATACTTCTGCCTGTCACGGTAAATGCAGAGGAATATAAAAATGCAGAGGAATATAAAATTGTCAGTTTTGGTGATTCAACAACAGCGACACGTGGTGAATTAATCATATATTCCCAGGTGCTCGAAAAAGAATTAACCATTAATGAAAAAAAAGTTAAGGTAATCAATTCAGGGATTGGTGGAAATAATACAAATCAGGCAATAAAACGTTTTCAGAAAGATGTGCTGGATCATCACCCGGATTTGGTCATCATCCAGTTTGGAATTAATGATGCAGCGGTGGACGTTCATCAAGACCCTCCCGCGACCAAGTCTCGCGTTTCCAAAAAAGAATACAAAAATAACCTGACCGAAATTGTGAGGAAATTAAAATCTCAGGATATTAAAGTGATTTTGATGACTCCCAATCCATGCAGATGGACAAAAATATTGAAAGAATACTATGGCAAGCCTCCTTATGAGATCGATGATCCCGATGGATTTAACGTGATCCTGAAAGATTACGCTGAGATTGTCAGGGGGATTTCAAAATCTGAAAAATGTTCGTTCATTGATATTTACAAGAGATTTCAGGATTATGAAAAAATGGAAGGAAAATCAATGGACGATTTTCTTCTGGATGGAATGCATCCTAATGAGCAGGGGCACAAAATGGTTGCTGATTTACTGATGAAAATGATCCTGCATACAGAAAATGAAGCGGAATAAGGGAATGAGGAGTAGTTTCTCCTTTGAACGGATTCTCCTGTATGGTATTTTCGCTATTATAGTTGTTTTATCTGATCCCGGACGGTTTGTAGAGAATAAATATCGTTAAACATCGCTGAGAAAGAAATACAGAGAATATAAATGATTTGTGTGAGTTTAGGTCGAACCCGCCATAAAATGGTCATCGCTGAACATGAATTGCTTGCGAAAAAAAATGTTCCCCTTGTTGAGCTTCGCCTTGATTGGATTGGCCGTCAACCGAAGTTAAATCAATTGATTGAAAATCGGCCAACCCCTGTTGTGGTGACATGTCGAAGATCATCTGATAAAGGGAAATGGCGCGGTACAGAAGAGCAGAGGCAGTCGTTATTACGATCAGCGATTGCAGCGGGGGTTGAGTATGTTGATCTTGAACATGACATTGCAGAATCAATTCCTCGATACGGTAACACTCGTAGAATTATCAGCCATCACGATTTCATAGAGACTCCGGATAATCTTGAAGATATTTATCGGGAGATGTGCAAGCAGGATGCAGATATCATCAAGATTGTGACGATGGCAAACAAGCCTTCGGATATGGTGAGAATGCTTCGAATGGTGGCAGCTTCAACAGTTCCTACCGTTGGGTTTTGCATGGGAGAACTTGGATTACCCAGCCGAATTTTGTGCGGGAAATACGGATCGCCCTTTACCTATGCCAGTTTCAGTAATGAAAGAGAACTTGCACCCGGACAGGTTTCTTATGATGTTATGCGTGAAGTCTATCATTACGACGATATCAATGCAGATACAAAAGTGTTTGGAGTTCTGGGAGATCCTATCGGGCATAGCATGAGTCCTCTCATTCACAATGCTGCTTTTCGACATGAAAAAATGAATTGCGTTTATCTTCCATTTCGTGTTCCGGAAGAGATGATTGACCAGACGCTTCATGATTTTCACAGTCTGGATATCAAAGGGTACAGTGTTACTATTCCGTTAAAAGAACTAGTGATTGCACATGGACAGCGAAAGGAAGCTTCTGTTGAAGCGATTGGAGCTGCAAATACATTGTATCGTGACCATAATAATGATTGGAGAGTTGCGAATACTGATTATGATGCAGCGCTTGCTTCGATTCGAGAAGGGTTGAAGGAAAATGAATATGATGAGGATAGTTTGCAAGGAAAAAAAGTATTAATGATGGGAGCAGGTGGTGTTGCACGTGCGATTGGGCTTGGAGTGATTCGTTCCGGTGCCATCCTGACCATCGCCAACAGGACATCAAAGCGAGCGAAAAAACTGGCAACGGAATTGGGTTGCCAGACTATTGGTTGGGAAAATCGTGGGACAATCTTTTCCGATGTGATTATTAACTGCACGCCGATAGGGATGCACCCTAATGTAGATGATACTCCTTTTGAAGAATACTGGATGCGAGAAAATACGTTAGTTTTTGATACAATCTATAATCCAGAGAATACGCTTCTTCTTAAGCAAGCCCGAGAAAGAAATTGTCGAACCGTCTCCGGTCTGGAAATGTTTGTCCGACAGGCTGCTGCCCAGTTCGAGCGATTTACCCAGCAACCGGCTCCATTGGAAGTGATGCGGGAAAAACTTCGAGAAGGAATTTCTCCGTTAAATTCCATGTTTTGAAGCTGTTGATTTATTTAATTGATTGTTCAGGCTCGTTAGAAATATTTTCATTCGGTTGTTCAACAATCATCTGCCTGATTTCTGCAGCAATGAAAAAGGAACCAGTGACGCAGATGAGGTCTTCTTCCTCTGCAATATACCTGGCTAAATGCCAGGCTGATGAGGAATTATCACAGGCATGAACTGGAATAGAACTCAGTTCCTGAATTATGTTCCGCAGGTCTTTCACTTCAACCGCTCTTGGACTGTTAGAATACTTCGTAATGATAATCGAATCAAATTCAGGTATCAGGTTTCTGAGAATTCCCTGAATATCTTTATCCTGGCTTGATCCGAAAATCAGGATCCTTTTTCCTTTTGCAGGAAGTTGTTCTACTGTTTGAAGCAGAGATCGTATGGATTCCCAGTTATGAGCTGCATCAACAAAAACCGTTGGAGATTCCATGACCTTTTCCATACGAATGGGAAGTTTAACGGTTAGAAGTCCTTGTTGGACCTCTGCTTCTGAGATATTCCATCCTTTTCTGGTTAACTGATCAATGACAGCAATAGCCAAGCTTGTGTTCTGAATTTGATGTTTTCCCGACAGAGGTACTGGGAGTTCTTTCCATTCCTTACCCGAAACTAAAAGGTTGATACAGGTCATTTTAGAATTGTCATTGGATTCTTCTGAGACGGTGAAATCAACATTGGCTTTAATAATTGGGCTTTTATTTTTACCACAAATCCTTTCAATGGATTTCATGGGAGCCGGCAGGATCTCTCCACAGACTAAAGGAATGAATGGTTTGGCGATACCTGCTTTTTCTGTAGCGATTTCTTCTAATCTGGCTCCGAGAATTTCAGAATGATCCCTGCTGATGTTGGTGATCGCTGTAACAACCGGTTTGCATATATTGGTTGTATCTAGTCGTCCGCCAAGACCAACTTCCATCACGGCAATATCAACACTCTTTTCTTCAAAATGAAGCCAGGACATTGCGGTGGCAATTTCAAAAAAAGTGGGTGACATGGAACCGGGCATCCGATCCATTTTATTGATGATGGGTAACAGTTGATTGAGGAGATCAATCACATTTTTCTGAGATGGCACGACTTGATTGACTTGGAATCGTTCTTCAAAGGAGAATAAATGGGGAGAGGAAAACAGCCCGGTTTGGTAACCTGCTTGGTAAAGAATGGAGGCAATCATCATGCAGGTCGATCCTTTCCCTTTTGTTCCTGCAACATGGACAGCGGGGATACGATCTTGCGGGTTGCCTGCTAGATCTAAAAAATGGCGCATCCGATCCAGTTTGAAATCACGTTTGGAATAATGGCCAGTTAACGTTTTTTCAAAATTGATTCTTCCATAAAGATATTCGATGGCCTGTTCATATGAAGAAACAGACTTGTTCATAATATTATTCCGTTTTGAATTAGGATCTCAGTTTTACTTTCTATATCATTTATAATAATGCTCTAATATACTTAAATAGATAACTATTGACCATCTTGAGATAAGGAATAGAACTTTGAATATATTTGATCATGCTGTTGCGCAGTGGGAATTCAACCGTCAATTAACTGCAAAATTGCTCAAAGAAATTGGCGAGCAGGATGATCCACAATCAATTCTGGAATGGGCTCCGGGATCGGGAAGGGCCCATATTGGTTGGCAAATTCTTCATATTGGCGTTACGGAAGAGCTATTTGCTAAAAACAGGCTCAAAACCAATGGAGAAAATTTAACCTGGCCTGATTTGGTCCCTCTTTATCAGGGGGGAAGCACCCCGGGAGAGAATGTTCCTGAATTGGGTGAAATTCGAGAAATTTTGGAAATCTCCAGAGAACATCTGATTAAAACTATCAGGACATTTTCAGAAGAAGACCTTTCAATGATACCGGAACCCATTAAAGAAAGAGGTTGGGATTTGAGGACTGTTCTTGACATTATTTCCTGGCACGAACCTCATCATCAGGGGCAGGCTCATCTGACTTTTAATCTTTGGAAAGCAAATCAGTAATAATTCGTAATATTCAACCTGATCTGACATTTATCTTTATTAGGCCGTAACTCCCTTTAGAGAAGAAGGTTATGAAGGGATTTCGAATTCCTTAAATTGATTATTTTCGATAAAATTGCATTCTTCTCAAGATTAGTCGTGATTTTTATCGAAAAATAACAAGAATACCGTGAACCTGATAGATGTTTATTACGTCCTGAGGGGTGTAGAAGGTCTGGCCTCTGAAATAAGGCTATGTGGACCTTAAAAAAATGGATATGATTCCATTGAGTAACAAATTATCAAAATTTATTTAATCTGAGCGGCAAAGTAAAAAAGAAAGCCGCTTTCTCGTAATTGGATTCATTTCCAATTTTCAAATCCGAATGCTGCGGTCGAACCGCAGGAGGTGACTAAAATGTTGCATGTAAATAATACTACAGTTTTGAACACACAGATTAACGCCGTCAATGTCGCGGATCTGGCCATTCAAACCAATGTAGCAACAGTAGTCGCCACGCGCTATCACCATTCGGAATCTGGAATGTCGTCAATGGGCGGGTATTCCGGTTCTACCGGCAGGCTTTATCTCCTGTCCGGGCTATTAAAACGTTTGTTTAGCCATTGTTGCGTTTGTTTAAAACGTAGTTGGCAACGCGATTTTAATAGTGAACCGATGCGGACCCCCGGCATGTTATTCATGCCAGTCCAGCCTGTAATAGTCAGACAACCGGCTAGAAGCCTATCAGACTATTAAAAAACTCGATTGTAATTCGGGTTTGAGCCAGAAATTATTAACTGGCTTGATGACAGGCTTGGCGACTTGAAGTTGTGAGGTACAACGTTCGTATTTTGTACCTTTCCCTTAATTTCGGATCGCTGCATGTTGTTTTGATGCCCGAGTTTTCCAGATTTATTTTTCATGTTTGATTCATAAACACGTAATAAGTGTTTTTGAAATCAAGCAGTGATGCACCCTCAGAACGAGAGAGGGGGAGATTGTAATGGATGAAAAAGAACTAGTAGAATTAATTACATTAGCACAAGCCGGAGACCGTGAGGCTTTCGGTGAAATTGCTCGACACTTTGACTCAACAATTTTTGCGATTGTCATGAGACGATTGCAGAATTACTCTGAGGCAAAAGAAGTAACCCAGGACGTTTTTGTTCAGGCAATGAGAAAACTGGAACAGCTTCGTGAACCTGAAAGATTTGCAGGTTGGATCAAGCAGATTGCCGTTCGTATGTCTATTAACAAAGCCATCCGTCGTCCTCCTGTTTTTCAGTCTGCATCTGAAGTTATTCCAGGAGTTGCTGATGAGCAGGAATCTCCCTTAGAGAAGCTTTTAAAATCTGAACGAGCAGTTCAGTTAAATAAAGGTTTGACTCGATTGCGTGATCTGGACCGAGAAACGTTAATTGCGTTTTACTTTGAAGGAAATTCTCTGAAAGAAATGAGCGATTCTTTTCAAAGTCCTATCGGTACGATTAAACGTCGATTGCATACTGCACGTAATCGACTGCGAGAAGAATTGCAGGATTTACAGCTCGCGTAATTGGTTTGGAAGATATGAATGGAATTCTGCTAAACTAATTTATTGTGAATGAATTTCTTGCTCTTACCTGAACAGAGAAAGCCATCCTCTTTAGATAGAGCGATGGCTTTCTTTTTATAGTACTTTCAATAGAATATTCAAATTGAATGCTAAATTAAAATATGAGAATGACTAATCGTTGTTTGTCTATTTCTTTTTCTTCTTATTGTTTTTCTTTTTCTTTTTTTTCTTATCATCATCATCTTCTTCTTCATCAGTAAAATTTTCGTCATCTTCATAATACTTGATCGTATCTCGATAAGCCCTTTGTTGTTGACGATATTCTTTTTTAGTTTTAGTTGCAGTTTCTGAAAGGCTTCCTGGATTTAAAGATACAAGTGCTCCAAATTCGTTTGCAATTAAAGCTTCGGATGAAAGTCCTTTTTGTTTCCGGCGATCTGTACTGCTGTTTTTTAATTCAGGGAAGTCATTTCTGTTGAATGCAGGTGCAGGCATCAAATCAACTACCACATCATAATTATCCAGATCAATTTCTTCTTCTTTGTATGTTTCCGGGCCGGGACGAAGGACTCTTGTAGTAATTTTACCACCTAGGAATTGACCTGGTTGAATGGATAGTTCCTTGTAGATAATTGTCCCGGAAGAATCCAGCCATTGATAATATTCAAAATCTGCAGTTGGTGAACTGCTTCCCCGTGCCGGGCTGATCTCTGCAAGTGAATAACTTGAATCTGGCTCAACAGTAACAGGCTTTGTGATTTTACTCCATTCAGTGACTCTTGTTAATCCATCACCAACATCAGGGCGAGCAAGCATTGCAGATGCATATCCATAATTAGGGTTTTTTAGAATAAGCTGAACCCTGTAACGGTACTGGCGATCTGGAAGAATATCAAAATCAAAAAATCGATAGAGTAAAAAGCTACCTTCTGAATTCGCTTTCTCCTGCACCATTTCTTTGATTTTATCTACGGGAGTGTTTTTGAATTCATCCTCTTCTTTAATTTTTTCAATGAGTTCATCAATTTTGTTACTGTTGTTACTGATTTCATCAAGTAATTTTCGGGAACTGGTTTGACCTTCAATGTCCCATTCTTTGTCAGGAAGGCTTTCATTATTTTCTTCATCTTCTTCCTGGCCAATACTTCCATCACTTTTCATCTCATCAAGCGCTTCTACAATTCTTAATTCAAGAGGGGAGAGCCTGGCTTGTTTAAGTGCTGGGTGGCTTATTTCTTTCCCCCAGTAACCCGCTGCACGCGCGGCAAGGGGCATTGTCAGGTAAGGATGAGAGTATTTTTCATCAACAATTTCATCATATTCTCCTTTGCTTTCAACATAGATTTTTTTATAAGATGGGTTTTCTAATGTTTCCCATTCGGTTGGCCAATCTGTTGATCCGGGAAGGGTTTCCTGTCTTTGCACCACTGATTCATAGTAGATGTCGTGATTCATTTCATCGGTCGCAATTTCCCCGCGGGCTTCTGCGATTTTATTGAGTTGCTTTTTAAAAGGAATTATTCCCCTCACCACGATGTAATGATGGCCTCTTGCAAAAAAATCTTTTCTTTTTCTTTTTGTTCTTATTTTCTTAGGTGAAGTTGTACCTATACTTTCGTTCTCCCTTTTAAAACCATTACCTCCGTTGATACCAATTTTAAATTTTAAAGCCTTTCCTTTTTTTACACGTTTTTTGCCTTTACCCGGACCGCCGTTCTGATTTCGGGGGGCAAAAGGATTATCGTTATCGGGTTCATTTTTTTTATCAGCTATCGCCTTTTCTTTATTTGGGTCGGTTTTTGGTTTATTTGGGTTGACCGCATAAATTGGACTTCTGCCAACACTTGCTATTATTTTTTCAAGTGGTAGTAATTCCGGTTCTTCATAAGGCCTGTTGGGTTTTATTAAAGGTTCAAATAACCCTTCTTTAGAAGCAAATTCAGAAACAGATAAAGGCTCAAAAACACTTTTAACTTCTTCAATAATGTTAGAAGAGTTATTGAATTTTTCCTTGGCTTCATCAGGCCAGGTGGAGATTTTAAACTGCTCTTCTTTCTCCGTAACTTGATCTATTAACTCCTGTGGTGTTCGGTCATATGGTTTCCACCGTGTGCCAAATAGAAAATTTATTACGCACAATAGGATGATCGCAAAAATAAACTTTTCAACATGGTCAATCAGTAGTTGTTTATAATTCAGATTTTTAAGGTCAGATACTGAAAATTTCATGTTGAACTCCTGCTGGAATTAATTATCGTTGAAGTTGTTGGTTGAATATGGAATTAAATATTATTTGAGTTGCGTTACCGAGTTTTTTGTGTTCTTGGCTTTGTTCTCAGGAGTCTCCTGGGTTTTTCCTGCTTTATCCTGAGGGGATGATTTCTCATTTTGTTGAGAATCATCAGGTTTATCTTTAGAATGAGGTTCTTCATTCTCAGGTTGAGTAGCTTCTGCTACTTGTTTTTCTTTATTGAGAACTTCTTCCGGAATTATATCCGGCTCTTTATAGATAGTAAATTTTCCAGAGATAATTACTTCAGCGAGATAAGGGTCAGTCAATGAAAGTTGATATCCCGATTTCTTATCATTTTCTTTAACGGTTTTTCTAGTTTGGAGACCACTATCTTCTTCTCTTCTTCCAAATCCTCCGAACCCTGTACCTCCTGATCTTCTCTTTTTCGTTTTAGATTTATCTAAGGTTAATTCACTTAAAGGGAGCAATTCTAAAAATTGATTTGAGTTTCTGGAAGTTCCGATATGTGTTCGATAAATTCTGATTGCCCATGGATTTTTTGATAATTCTTCAATAAATTGCGGAATCTTTCTATGATCCATAACAAGGTGTATTTGAAACCCTCTTGTTTTAAACGGGTCTTTTTCATCATTATCGACATATCGTAAATCACCTTGTGCTCTGGAACGGAATTGTTTTTTATTTTTGCTCAGGCCTTGTGGTTTGCGGGAAACCGGACTTTCGTCGTCTCTATTGCCTCCAAAACTAAATCCCCTCCTGCGTCCACCGCTTCGACTTGCAATCTCGAGGCCTGATTCCTCGCCAAAGTCTTCAGCAGGACTATAATCCAGGGGAAGTTCTTTCCCTCTATTCTGTAATCGAAGTTCCTGCTGTTCCTGTAGTTTTAATTGTTCCTGCTGTTCGACGTTTTTGTTTTTTTTCAATAACGATCCATCAGCATTATAGACCTTTTTACTTTTTCCCTTAGACTGTTTATACCCTCTTCCATTACCTCCCATGAAGTTAATATCGACCAGAATTTTAATTGTGGACTCAGATATGTTGCTAGCTCCCGCATTCATTTCATTGATTGCATCAACAATGGATTTAAGTAACCAAAGGTCTTCCTGTGCTTCCCAAACTGTTTTAATACTTGGTGGGCGTTTAGGCCATCCAGAGTGATTGAAAATTGGAAAGACTCTTTCTTTCCCTCGAACGGCAATAATTCCCTCTTCTTTTAATTTATCTGGACCGGATTTAGACTTCTTGAGAATTGCTTTATAAGGTTTTAAGTCGTTGTAGAGTTTCATGACTTCATCGTGATAGATGCCTCTATAAAACTTCGATATATTCTTATCTATTTTCGGGACATTTTCTGGAGAGATACTATAGATTCCATCCATCCTGTCCGCCAGATATTTAGCTGGCCAGATTTGAAGTTTACGTTGCTTATCCCATAAGTAATATCGCGCAACGTTATATCTTTCTTCTTCAACTTTCTTAACCTTGGTGATTTCATCAAACCAGATCTTGTTTGCAATTGTGCTGTAATCTTTTTCTGCGGTTCCAAAAGATGCAGTGATAGCGGCAATTCGTTTATCAATTTCAGCATTCTTTGCGTTGGTTTCCGGCCACCAGCCAACAAGCGGGAATATGAGTGATAAGGCAAAGAAAATCCAGAATTTCTGTTCGAGAATTGGTTTAAGTTTATCCATGGTCTTATTCCTGCTTAATTTAACTCAATAGTAAATAGGATGATAATCATGTTTTAGAAACTACTTGCTAACTGCAGGTTTGGTTTCTGCTGGCGGTTTATTTGCTGCAGGCGGAGTGTTCGCTGCAGGTGCTTTTACTTTAGCGGGATCCTGATCAAGTCGTTTATCTAAAGGTACCGGTATCCAGACAAATTTGATGGCGAATATGGTTTTCGACACTTTTTTTATCTGAGAAGTTCTAACGAAGTCGTACTTAGCAGGAGGAAGTATAGTCGGGTCAGGAACTTTTAAGTAATCGAAGTGGTATAGGTAGGAATGTGAGATTCCGATTTGTTTTACAGGAACTGGTTTACGACCCTGTTTTTCTATTTTCCAAGATCGCAGGTTTTTGAGAAATGTGTTTTTAACATAATCCTCTTGTTCCATTTCGAAGGCATTCTCTTCCTCGGGTTGGTAGTAATGCTCGCCATAAACTGTGAAAACATATCCTTCCCCTTCCGGAAGTTTCTTCGCATCCTCTTCTTCCATGGAAGCTTTCTCTCCTTCACTCAAAAAATCAGACCAGACTTTTAAGCTTTCTTTGCCAGGCACATTGTGGTTGTAGTCTTCGACAACCACTTTTTTGATATCAATACGTTTCCTTTTTGTAATATCTTTCTGGTCTTTTGCTTCCCCAATATCGCGTGGTAAGCATGCATTAATGGCTTTATAAACTTCCAACCAATAAATACGGTCTTCCGGATTCGCCAGAAGAAGTTTTTGTTCTGCTTTTTTAGTTTCATATTCAGTTGCTGCAGTGTTATACTCAGCATTCTGGTTGGTTGCAGAGGTGGAAAATGTATCTGTTTTTTTCTGAGAATCTCTAAATAATTCTTCTGAAACAGTGCTTTCGACAAAAGCAGAACCCATGGATGAAGTTGCCAGCCCTAGTAACAAAGTTGCTGCTGTGGCAACAGCCCATGGTTTTTTCTTCCTGATTGTTCGAGCGAGTTTGATTTCAGGAGGAAGGAGCGTTGTTTTAATTCGAGTTAGTTGAAGCCCCTGAAGTGCAAGACCATAAGGAACTGCGAAAGTCAGGATGTTTTCCTGAAACAGGGCTGTATCAAGAACATTATCACCAGCCAGACCATCAAATGTGACAATTTTTTCGACATCGTACTGGAGATGTTGTTGGAGGAATTTCTGGAGACCAGCTAAACGGAATCCATTTCCAAGTCCTAGTACTTTTGAAATTTTCGCATTCCGATTCACGCTGGAAAAATAGCCGATGGAACGTTGGATTTCTGTTACATAAGAATTGAAGACGGGTCTTAATGCTTGGAAAACTGCGCGTGGATCAGTTGATTTTGTTGCATTACATTTCAGGTGTTCGGCTTTGGCAAAAGTGAGCTTCATTTCTTTTGTTAAAGCTCGTGTGAAATGATTGCCTCCGATGGGAACATTACGAGTCCAGATTTTGCTTCCGTTGGAAACCAGTAGCGTTGTATTATCTGCCCCCATATCAAGAATGATTGTGTATTCTTCATCATCTTCAGTTTCGGTATCTTCACGGATTCCCATGATGTCGTAACTGAGATAATTGTACAGGGCAAGTGGAGCTATCTGAATCACTTCCACTTCCTGATTTGCATCTGTGAATGGTTTGAGGTGTTGAGCAACAAGGTCTTTTTTCATCGCAAAAAGACCAACTTCTGCTTCAAGCATGAAGCCACTTTCCTGAGAACCACCGCCTAATGGCTGGTAATCCCAGATCACTTCATCCAATGCAAAGGGGATTTGCTGTTTCGCTTCATACTTGACAATTTCAGCAACTTTACTTGGTTCAACAGGAGGGAGCTGAATGAAACGAATGAGGGCACTTTGTCCCGGTACACTGATAGCGATGATGTCACCAGTCACATCATTACGTGACAGGAATGTACCCAAGGCTTCCGAAATTAATTGTTCCGGAATAGCATCGGGTTGAGTTAGAATTTTAGGATGGGGGATATAGTCAAATGCAACTGCAACAACTTGATCTGCTGCTTCTGCATAGCGTAGCCTGATTGCTTTCAGGCCAGCTTGTCCAATATCAATACCCCAAACTGCGCGGCCGGTTTCTGCCATTAATTTCATCCCTCGGATTGAAAACTTACTCTAAAGGTAATTTACTGAACGCCCAAGAATATAAGAATAATGAGTTAATGATAACGAAATTATTCAAGTTCAAACACATCTGGAATTGAAAACGGAATATTGAGATATGAATCCATGTGTCACACACATTCTACTCAAATGATATCTCCAAGGAAACTAGTTTTTTTCACTAAATCCAGGATCTGTTTTCAATGTGTTTCAAATAGTAATTAGGTGGAACTGAAAATCCTATTTAAAACAGACGAATTGTTTGATGGGAGATACCTGATATATTTGAATATAAATCACATAAATAAAAGTATCGGCAATGATTCATCAGGTTGGCCCGCGAATTCTCCTAAATCTAAAGCTACCATAGAGTTTCATAGATTGTCAATTGCAATTGAAGTGAAAATATCCTTATTTTATATGAGCATGGAAACCGAAAGAATCTGATACAAAAGAGACTCGACAGGAATCATCCAAGTTTATGCTGATGAGTGAGATATGAGGCAGAACTTGGTATCATGGTGGCAGATAAAGATTTTAAAAATGCAGGAGTAAATCTTGTTCAAAATGGACGTTTCAGGTGTTGTTTTCTGGTAAATGTGGATGTGGATATCCTGTTTTAGGCAGCGTTTGCATGATCTGTAAGTCTTATTGTAATATAATGTTATGGTTAATGTAGTTGGTAGATGTTAAATGAATTTTGAGGAAATTATTATTGCTGTTCCCTGTTACGATTTGGAAGATCTCTCTTTGGAGATGTCTGAAGAAGAGGCAGAGAACTTTCTCAATTGCTTTGCAGTCGCCTGGCATCCCGAATTGATCCTCTCAACTGGGCTGATTCCGAAATGGATGAATGTTGATGAGCTTCCGTATAGTATGGAGCAATCTCTGGTAATCCTTCCCGATGTTAGCACGGAATGGCTGGCAGAGGATTGGTACGAGCAGAAAACCAATGATGGTGCAATTCTTGTTCGGGGAGGGAGCAACCGGGACGAAATTGCTGAGAAAACGCTGAAAGAGTTTCCTGACAGGAAGGAGATTGATTCCGAAATACTCGCAGATTTCTATGCTCTGGGTTCCTGTTACCTGCAGCTTGAATTGCTGACGAAATACATGTACCACTACAGCAGTCTGGATGAATCACGGCTTCAGTACGAATTAATCAGTGCAGCAGAAGCGGCCCTGCAGAATGATGCTGAAAAAGTGAAAGAGGGTTTAAACAACTGTTTTGAAGTGCTGCTCGAAAGCAGGGAACGTTTTTATCCGGTTGACTGTTATATTCTTGATTTATGTTTGGTGAATCAGGAGATGGCAAACGAGAAACTGGAAGCAACTCTGAATTCTCCTGCTCCGGTTAATTTGATGTTTTCTGGTGAGACGCTTAACGAGATTGAAAAGAATAATTCGGAACTGGTCAAAAATATTTCCGATTCCTGGAACAAGGAAGATGTTGATGTTATCGGAGGAGAGTATTCGGAAAATCAAAGTCCATTACTTCCAATTAATTCTTTGATATCGAATTTTCAAAAAGGGGCAAACCAGTATCGAAAATTACTGGGCAAGGTTCCCAATGTCTGGGGAAGGAAAAGATTCGGCCTTTCACGAAATCTGCCTCAGGTTCTTTGCAAACATGGTTTTCGGGGAATGCTCCATTTTGTAATTGATGACGGGATTTACCCGGATGAAGAACAGAGCAGGATTCGCTGGGAAGGAAAAGATGGTTCTGTCATTGATGGTGTTGCAAAAATTCCGCTGGCAATTGATAGTGCTTCCGGTTTCCTGCAGTTTGCCCGCAGATTGTCTGAGTCAATGGGATCAGATGTGATTGCAGCTGTGGTGCTGGCACGATGGCCGGAAGTGAAAACGCCCTGGCTTGATGATTTGCACCGGATCAATAAATACGCACCTGTGCTCGGAAGATTTGTCACTTTCAATCATTATTATGATCATGTTGAAGATCCGGGAAGATTAACGACCCATGATTCAGGGGAATATTTTTCTCCTTTTCTGATTCAATCCGTTGCTGCTCGCGAAGTTGATCCTGTTTCAAGATTTGTGCGTTATTACAAATCAAGAGGACTCCTTGATTCTCTTTATTGGAGTCAGGTTGTCAGTAGCTTGATTTCCGGAAAGAGCATTACAGGAGACTTGCAGCTTGAAAACCTGCAACTTGAAAACCTGTTGGAAGAACAGAGTGTTGAAGACCATAAAGAGGAAAGTATTCAAGCTGGAAGAAAAATTTCAGAAACCAGATTGAAGTTATTTCAGGAAATTGCGGGTTTATTTCCTGTTCAAAAAATGGATTCGCCCGGCTATTTTATCTTGAATCCTTTATCTTTCAGGCGATTGATTCCCCTTCATTTTGAAAAAGGTCAGCCTGTTCCCATAAAGGGAGGGGCTGTTAAAACCGTTCAATCGGATGATCGATATCATAGCGCACTAGTTGAGGTTTCCGGCTGTGGATTCGTCTGGATTCCTGCATCAGCAGAGCCTGTTGAAAGTTCACAAGAGTTTACGCCACTGGTGAATGAGAATGTAATTAGTAATGAATTTATTGAAGTTCATGTGAATCAAGTCACTGGTGGAATTTCAAAAATCAAGGAATATGGCAGAAAGCCAAACCGGCTTAGTCAGCAAATCAGTTTTCGGTTTCCTGAAGAAGTTACTTACATCACAGGCGAAAACGAGTCTCTGCACGAAGAAAACAGCTTTTATGCCCAGATGAAAATGGAATCTTTTTCCGTGAATTCGGTTGGGCCAGCGTTCGGAGAAATCGAAACAAAGGGAGTCATTGTTCATCCCAAAACTTCAGAAATTCTGGCAAGTTATCGACAGACTGTTCGGCTTTGGCGCGGAAGACCCATGATTGAAATTAAGATGGTTGTTTCGCCGGAAAAAATGCCTGAAGGGAATCCCTGGGGAACTTATTTTGCTTGCAGGTTCGCGTGGAACGATTCATCTGCATCTTTGTCCCGTTCTGTACAGGAGTCGGTTGAATCTGTTGGGTATGAACGGATTGAAAGTCCGCATTTTCTGGAAATTGCATCGGATGAATTAAGAACAACTTTGTTATTTGACGGAATGCCTTTTCATCGAAAAACAGGAATACGAACCATTGATTCCATCCTTATTTGTGAAGGAGAAACCGAACAGAAATTTCAGGTCAAAATTGCGATTGATACCACTTACCCGATGCAGGCAGCTTACGATTCGTTGATCCCTGCAGCGATTGTTCCTTCTTATGAACCCGCTGACAATCAGAAAACGGGCTGGTTTATCCATGTCAATAAAAAGAATGTTTTGATTTCTCAATTGAAAATGTTGGAGACACCGGGGCAGCCTATGGAAAGCTCTGGCGGGAATGACGAGAATTCAGAAACTTCTGAAGTTTCCGGAAATCTACTCAGGGTCAATTGCAGGCTCATTGAAACAGAAGGGCAGTTCTGCCAGATTAAACTTCAAACTTTCCGAAAACCGGTCGCGGCGTGGAAGTGTGATTTTAATCAGAATCAAGGTGTGCCACTTGTTATTATGGGTGATATTGTTCTGGTTGATCTGGATCGTTTTGAAGTCGCGGATATCGAATTAGAACTTTCTGTCTGAATTGTTTTCTGTCTGAATTAACAGAGCCGTATCAATTATTATTTGAATAAATGTAGAATGGATTCCTCTTAAACAAGTGGGATTAAAAAAGGAAATTGAATGATTATCACCATTGATGGGCCGGCTGGTTCCGGGAAAAGCACCGCTGCAAAAGAGCTTGCAAAAGATCTGGAATTTGACTTTCTGGATACCGGAGCGATGTATCGTGCGATTGGTTGGTACGCATTAAATAATTCTCTGGAACAAAATCAGGAATTAGTTGAATCGCTTGAAAGTCTGGAATTAAAGCTTGATCAGGAAAAGGTTTTTATTAATGGTCAGGACGTAACGGGCCAGCTTCGAAATTCCGCGGTAACAGAGAAAGCTTCCCTTGTTGCAATTATTCCGCAAGTTCGTGAATGTCTGGTGAAATTACAACGTGAATTTGCGTCGGGGAAAAATATCGTTTCTGAAGGACGAGATCAGGGGACAGTTGTTTTTCCTGATGCGGATTTCAAGTTTTACCTGACGGCTTCGGTGAAAAAAAGGGCAGAACGACGACTCAAAGAGCTTTCTCAAGATGAAGAAGAATGCTGTCTGGAAGAAATCGAAAAACAGATTCGTGAACGCGATAACCGCGATTCTACTCGTGATTCATCCCCATTACGCATTGCAGACGATGCCATCCAGATTGACACATCAGAAATGGTGATTTCAGATGTTGTTGATAAACTCAAAAATATCGTGCGGGGGTAATTGAAATATTGATTGAAAATGCATTATGAACAAGCAGCAAGAATTGGTGATAAAATCGCTAGGACAACAATCAGGATTGCTATTGTGAATCCAGCACTGATCGCTTTTCCTACAGGTGTTCCAAAAAAAGATTTCACTCCTATTTCCATGGATCTTTCAGAGAAGCATTCAAATCGATAACCGTTTTCTGATGTGAAATCTCCAACAATTTGCACCTCTGCAATAAGATCAGAACTTCGTTTGTCCTGCTCCTTCAGTTGAATACTAACAACATCTTTAACACTAACGGGTTCGTTTAAATACCATGTTAAACCTTTAATGGCAGACGTATTAGGAATGACACCGAGTTTAAGCGGTTTTTCGTTTTGGAGATTTAGTATCAGTTCATAGTCGGGGGGTTCATCTTTATTGTTTACAACCTCTTTTTTAGCTTTCTTCAGTAATTCCTGTTTTACTTTGTTCAGGAATTTAAGTTTTTCTGGATCCAGAAAAGAAAATTTACTATCAATTGGTTCTTTGGCATTTACAGTAGCTGTTACAGTAATTTTAGTGAGACCATGGCTTCGAATTGCTGCCATGATTATACAAGAAATTACGCTTAGAAAAATTACGCTTGCACATAAAATGCCTGTTATTTTAGCAAGGGATAATGATTGTTTTGATGTTTCTTCAGCCTCGGTAGTTTTATGATGCTGTTTCATATCTCTCATTCCTATTCTTACTCTTCAACAATTGCGATAGCAGCGGATGGGATTTCTGCTTCGGAGAGGGCATCTTTTAATGCGTTTTCTGTCAGTAAGCGAGCCGATTTCAAAATCTTGATCTGGATTCTAACACCCTCTTTGTTGCCGGTCGCGTTTTTGACTGTTTCAAGGATTTCTTTAAGGGTCGCTTTAGTTTTTACCGGTTTGTCATCTTCGGTTGTCTGGATGAAATACTGTTCGTCGTCCACCATGACATGAACAATATCCGTTTTGGCCTTGGTTTTATTTTTGTTGTCGGGTTTGATTTCTTTAGGAATCAAGGGAGTGCTGCTCGGTTCCGTGCTGACTTGTGCCGGTTCTGATTTTTCTCCGTCGCTTTTATCCATGCCCGGGAAAAAACTTGTCAGCATTCCCAGGATGACACCGATAGCAACGCAGACTCCAGCAATCGCTGTCAGTTGCAAGCGTTTAGCTCGTTTGAATCGTTTGACAATATTATGGTCCTGTTCACTCATTGTTTTGATCCAGTTGAGGTTTAGGGTAGTATCCAAGAATCGCGTAGTCAAATCGGGAACGTCCCAGACTGTCCTGCTGCATTTTGACAGAAGCTAAAGGCAGCCCCTTGATGGCAGCCCGCCTGATGCCTGATCGGGCATTTCCATAAGAAAGCAGAATGATCACGAGACTTTTCGGTTCCTGCATTGATTTATAACATGAAAAAAGCTTATCGGAAAACTCTTTTTCTGTTGTAGCCTTAAAATCAAACTTTTCTTTTCCTGCATTCAGCCGTATCTCTCCATTTTCTTCGATAAAAACTTCCCAGAGATCCATCCGTTTTCGCATTTCTTCAAAAGTGAGAAGATGGACAATGGTTTCCCGGCCTCGTTTTTTGGCTAAATCCTGAAATGTTTTTTTCAACCGGATGATTTCTTCTTCCGAACGTTTCGGGCTTTCCTGAACGGTTTGATTAATTGCTTCGTTAAGAATGTCTTCCGGGACCTGAAAAAGTTCCGCAATGAGGTCACCTGTGTCGTCCTGTTGTTCAAGAACTTCTTTTAACCTCTCTTTCCACTCGTCGTCACGTATATTGAGTTGTTTTTCGATTTCTGAAGATTTTAATGTGGCCGAGACTAAATCTTTTCTCACGGAATTAAGCCGGTTTTGTTCCTGTTTCAGTTCTG
>JAJRVU010000280.1 GCA_024277145.1 Planctomycetota bacterium | reverse complement strand
TTCCCAGAAAACATAGAACAGGAAGAAATCCAAAGCAAGGAAAACGCCGAGCATTCCGGTTTCAAGAAGAAGGAAAAGAATGAGGTATCCTGTGACCAGTTTTTTAATACTCCAGGAAGCAAGCATTGCCATCATGCTGATAAAACTTGTCAGTAAGACAAGCGGAACACTAATGCCGTCGTAACCGAGCCGATAATGAATATTCCAGTTTTCAATCCAGGGAGTGGAAGTTCCACGTGTGAATTCAGTCAGGATTTTTCCATTTGCTTCAATGGAACCATCTTCTTTGACGGTATAGAGTTCAACAATTTCACCGTTTGAAACAATAGGCTGCAAGCCTCCATCATCTGCATTGAATTCATTCAGCAGGAAGAGTGTTGCTACAAACGTTAAAACAGTGAAGCATAATGCAAATACACGCATCGCCTCTTCTGATTTTTTGTTGAAAAGCAGGAGTAATAAAGCCCCAATTGTGGGCAAAAAGATTATAGCTGTCAGGAGGGAGCCGGTATTCATGGCTGTTCCAATTTCCCTTAGAAATAACTGTTTAAAAAAATAACTTAAAATACAACTTCTGAATTAATTTTGAGCAACTGCTACCCGCATCAAATGGATGGGAATAACACAAATGCCAAAATAAACAGGACAACAACACTCGCTGCAATGAACATGATGTACTGTCGCAGTTTTCCGGTTTGCAAAACTTTCAGGGAACGTCCTACTGAGAACGTGACATCTCCAAGAGTTTCAACGAGTCCATCAACAATCTTTTCATCGAACTGGCGATCAAAGCGGGCAATTTTCACCGCTACCGCACAGAATCCATGAAGGATTGAATCAAATAGTTTTTTATCGATTGCTGAACACCAACTTGCAACAATATGCATCGGCTTGACGAACATTGCATCGTAAAGGGTGTCAAAATGCCATTTTTCCACAAGGAAATGGTGTAACCCGGAAAATTGTCTTTTGATTTCTCCCGGATCAACTAATGGCGTTGCGTAAAGGATATAGGCAATAATCATTCCTGTGACTGCTGCTATCAGTGCATAAATTCCTGCTTCGGAATGAACTGCATGGATATGATGATGACTCGGCAGTGTCAGCATTGCAGGAGCAAATGCTTCGACCCCTTCAGCAACACCCGCAGGTTCACTATGAATGAGCATTTTGTAAAGGAATCCACTTTCTCCACCAATGGCACAGCCTGCTGCAAAAAGAGCCAGTACCAATAGCGGGACTGTCATGATTCTTGGAGATTCATGAACATGATCGTGCATTTCCTGATCTCTCGGTCGGCCGAGGAATGTATAAAACCAAAGACGGAACATATAGAAAGCAGTAATTCCTGCAGTGACTAACGGAACAAAGAATAGGAAAATGTGTGAGGGGTTCAATCGCATGTATGCAAGACCAGTTGCAACAATTGCATCTTTGGAATGATAACCTGAGAAGGCAAATTTCATCCCGAATATTGTAAATGGTATTGCAAGACCTGAAATGGCAATCACGCCAACAAGCATTGTTAATGCGGTGACAGGCATCTTTTTCAACAGGCCACCCATTTTGGGCATTTCCTGCTCATGATGACAACCGTGAATCACGCTTCCACTACAGAGGAACATTAGTGATTTAAAGAAGGCATGTGTAATCAGGTGGAAAAGTCCTGCAACCCAGCCTGAAATACCAATGGCAAGCATCATGTATCCAAGTTGACTGATTGTTGAATAAGCAAGAACTCGTTTAATATCTGTTGCGACAACTGCAATCGTGGCTGCGACGAATAATGTAATGCATCCGATATAGGCAATTGTCAGTAAAACTTCCGGCGTGAAAACAGGATAAAATCTACCCGTTAAATAAACACCCGCTGCAACCATCGTTGCGGAGTGAACCAGCGCAGAAACCGGTGTCGGTCCTTCCATCGCATCGGGAAGCCAGGTTTGTAATGGGAATTGAGCACTTTTACCAATGCATCCCCCAAAAACACCTAAACCCGCAACCACAAGAAGTGTATAAGGAATTGTTCTGTTTGAACCATCTTCATTTTTCAGAGCATGTCCTTCTCCATCACGGAAAATCATGCTGTTGCCATCTTCAGTTAATGAAATAGCACCATCATTTCCACGGACCATTTCGAAGATGCCGGGAATATCGTGGCCATTTAATTCTGACGTGGTGAAACTGAAGGTTCCAAACCAAGTCCAGATCACCATCAGCCCGATCAGGAAACCGAAGTCACCCACACGGTTCATGATAAATGCTTTATTCGCTGCAACGTTCGCTGTTTTTCGCTCTGTATAAAAACCAATCAACAGGTAACTACAGATACCAACAAGTTCCCAGAAAACGAAAACCTGAAAGATATTTCCCGCAAGAACGAGTCCAAGCATGGAAAAACAGAACAAGGACAAAAATGCAAAGAACTGGTAATATCGACCGGGACGATGAACATGAGAACCATCTGACTTGTGGGCTTGATGATCCACATAATCATTCGTCAGTTCGTCACTCATGTAACCCATTGCAAAAATATGAATACAGGTTGCAATCAATGTCACCATCGTAAACATGATTAACGTCAGGCTGTCGATATAGTAATCAAGAGAAAGTTTGAGCTTTCCAAAGTCGGCTAATGTATAAAATCGTCCTGAGAAAGTACTTGGGACAACTGCGTGTTTTTCTTCGTGTTCGTCTTTATCGTGATGGGCTGTCTTTTCATGATGATCTGTATTGGCGTGTTCTTCTTTGCCATGGGGCTCATGAGCCTTCGCATGGTTGCCAGCTTCTTCATGATGTACCGCAGCAGCATGATCGCCATGGTGTTCAGTTGCAGCAAGAGCAGTCCAGTCTGTTGCGAGTCCCCATTGGATCAAAGCAAGAAGACTGAAAATAAAACTCATTCCAATGCAGATGACAGACATTTTGGCTGCAGCCATGCTGAATCGATTTTTTTGCCAATATCCTGCAAAAATCTCAATTGCAAAGCCTGCCAATGGTAGTAACCAGGCGATAGTCAATAATGTTTTTAAAACTTCACCAGTCGTCATTATTTAAACCAATTAAAATCAAAAATTTGTTTGGGAATTGTTAAAACGATTTCCAAAAATGTGATAATTAAGCTGTCTAACGAAATAAAAGATTAACCCTGTAACTCATCTGCCTGATCAACATCAATTGTTTGATGGTTGTTATAAAAACTCAATGCAATTGCCAATGCAACCGCTGCTTCCGCCGCTGCCAGAACAATCACAAAAAGTGCAATAAACTTGGCATCAATTCCTATTGAGGAATACCTTGAAAAAGCAACCAGATTGACATTCGCTCCGTTAAGAACCAGTTCAACACCCATCAGGATCCCAATCAGGTTCCGTTTTGTTGCCATGCAGACAATACCCGAAACGAATAAAATCGCACCGACAAAAAGAAAGGAATTCAGACTGATACCTTCCATTCAATTTACTCCAAAAATGCAGTTTCCTGCTTTATAAACTTTAATATTAATTATTTAATTGAGAACGCTATTAACTTAATGAATTGGTCAATCTTAATTGGTCCGGGGAGCAACTTTTCGTTTTGCTCTTGCCAGATAAGAAGCCCCTATCAAAACGACCAGCAGATGGATTGAAACAATTTCAAATGGTAGCAGGTAACCGGTACTAATTTTTTTATCTTCAGGAGCACCCAGATCTTTATCTGCTCGGATTCCGAGGAATCCAAGTCCAAGCCTTCTGATCGTATTACCTTCTTCGCCTTTGTTGTATCCCGTTGGTATTTTTTGAGAAACGACTTCACCGGTTAATGTTTTGGAAACGCCATCCCAGTCAACAGAGATAACAGTCGACATGATGATGGTCAGGAAAACAGTCCCAACACCAGCAGCCAGAAAACCGTCAGCAGGAGACATTTTTAATTGTCTTTGTGCTCCAGAAGCAGTCAACATCACACCAAAAACCAATAAAACCAAAGTTCCACCGACGTAAATCAGTAATTGAGCACCAGCAACAAAATCTGCATGGGCCATAAAGAACAAGCCGGAGAGTGAACCGAGGGAAACGATCAACCAGAACGCCATACGTACAACATTCTGGCTGACAACAACGGCAATCGCACCGCCGCATGTTACCAATGCAAAGATATAAAATAATATTTGAGGAATCGTCATAATTCTTACTCTGTAATCAATGACACAGTTTCCTGTGACCCTGCACTGTTATTGGAATGGGCAGGCTTTTTATCCTGTTTTGTTTCTTCTTTTTTGAGAATCGGTTTCACTGGTTCTGAATTTGTTCTTTCAACCTGTTCTTGAAAACGATCCCCTAAAGGAACTGCATCAAAAAGAGTTGTTTTTCCAGTTGTTGTAGAAAGAACGACTGGCCAGAGAACTGATCCCAGAAAGAGAAAACAGCTAATTGGAATTAAATATTTCAAGCAGGTTGTCATCACCTGATCAATTCTTAAACGGGGTAATGTCCAACGAACCCAAATCTGCACAAAGACAAGAAGGGACGCTTTGATCAACATGATTTTCAAGCCGATCAAGTTCGCGATATAGCTTCCTAAAACAAAACCCTCGATACCTAAACTTGGCCCCGACGGACGCACTACATCATCTATGAAAGAATCGACAAATCCGATTCCGCTATTCCAGCCGCCAAGAAACAGGATCACTGCAACTCCGCTTACGAGGAACATCGCTGCATATTCTGCCATGAAGAAGAAGGACCATCGCATACCGCTATATTCGGTGTGGAATCCACCAACCAGTTCACTTTCTGCTTCAGCCAGATCGAACGGAGCACGTTTGCACCCAGCCGTGGCGACAATAAAGTAAACAAAAAATGTTATAAAAGTGAATGGATCATGGAAAAGCATCCAGTTAGAAGCCCATCCTCGTTGCACTGCACTGATTTCAGAAAAATTCAGAGTTCCTAATGCCACAATGGGAACAAGTCCACAAATGGCTAAAGGAATTTCATAACTCACCATCTGGGCAGCTTCTCGCATACCACCAAAAAGTGACCATTTTGACCCACTTGAGTAACCGGCAAGAATAATTCCGACAACTTCAATGGAGAGAATTGCAAAGAGAACAAACAAACCGATATCAGAAGCAACTGATCCCCAGCCTTGACTGAATGGAAGAACGATGAATCCACAGATTGCAGCAACACACGTAATATAAGGAGCCATCTTGAATAAAAAGGGGTCAGCTTCTTTCGGGCAGAGGTCTTCTTTCTGGATCAGCTTGATCCCATCTGCAAGACCTTGCAGCCAACCAAACCGGCCACCAACTCGTGTTGGACCCAACCGGTCCTGAATACGACCTGCAACTTTTCGTTCCATCCAGATGAAGACCATTGGAATTAGGCCAAACAGACCCATGATCATTGTCACATGAACAATTGCAGCAATCGCCATTGCTAAACCTGGCGAAGAGTTCCAGCTTTCTTCAAGATATTCAGCAATTGTGCTGGCACCTAAAATTGAAGGCATCACTTAATTCTGCTTTATAAACTGAACCCGGCACCCATCCATAAAGAAGTGTTCAGCCTCCCTGAGTGCCCTGACTTTATACTGAATCACAAAATCTTCCCGTAATGGGAGACCGAATTGTGATAAGTGAACAGACTTAAAAGCGTGAACTATGGCACATAAGTACCGACTATTCAAGTGAATGGAGAAACTATTTTAGTTCAATTGTGGCAATCATTTGAAGCGACCATCACAGCTTTCACGAAATCAGAATTCATGACAAATTTGTCTCTCTTACGAATGCGAATACCAACCTTCAGATTTTCTCAAATTCGAGATTAAGCAGGCTTCTTGCTGAGGAATCTCCTCCATGTTTGAGGCCACTTTGATTCGTTTTACATATTTTTAGGAGAGATATTTAAGCTGGGTGATTTGAATTGATTGAATTGGCAAGACGTAGAAGCTGAATTAATAAGTCTATGAGAATTCCGTTTTAATATAGAAGCCTTGAGGCTTGGCTTTCATTTAATAAATTGGGTTAATTTTGGATATCGACTTACTTTGAGCTTTTTGATTTTTCAGTAAAGCAATGAAAATTACTTGAATAATGAATTTTTATCTCGTTGTTTAACAACTCTGCAACAAGTGCTTCAAAATCTTTTTTCGTGTTGATCAGGTCAATTCCTTTTGTTGGACCAAGAACGCTAACCGCAGAAGCAAGGCTGTCAGCTTCGGTTCCATTCGGGGCGATCACGGTGACGGATAATCTTCTTGTCAAGCCAATGCCAGTTTGTGGATTCACAATGTGAGAATAACGTTTACCGTTGAATTCCACGAATTGATAAGCATCGCCCGATGTGGCAACTGCACAGTTCTTTAGAATTAAGAATTCAGTCGGATTCTCATCAGGCTTTGCCAGTGAAGCAATCCCGATTCTCCAACCTTCAGTTCCCGGCGGTGCATCACCTGCAACAATATCTCCACCTGCATTGATTAAAGCAGACGAAACTTTATTCTGCCTGCAAATTTTTAAAGCTTCATCGCAAGCGTATCCTTTTGCAATTCCTCCCAAATCAATTTGCATTCTTTCACGATTCAACTGGACCGTTTTTTCTTTCTTGTTCAATTTGATGAATTGATAACCGACTTTTTGACGTGCTGCGTTTAGCATTTTTGCAGTCGGCATCATTTTTTTTCTTTTGGCGCGACGCCACATTTTGACATATGGGCCAACCGTAATATCAAATGCACCTGAGGATTCTCGGGAAAGTTTAAGCGAGATATCGAATATTGTGGTCAACTCATCACTGATCGGAATTTCTTGATGCGGGCGTGCATTTTTGCACAGGACTGAAAGTTCGCTATCTGGGTCATAGTCACTGAATACCAGATTCAGCTCACGAAGTCTTTTATATACAGAGGTTTGTGTCTTATTTGCAACCGCTTCAGTTTCAGCATATAATGTCAGGACAAACGGAACCCCCATAACAATCTGGTGATATTCGTATCGTTCCAGTTGAGAGGAGGCTGTAACAGTTTTGGGAGAAGTTAGAGAAAGAATTAGTATCAACCCGAGAAGTAAGCAACTCCTGCATGACCCCGTTTGAAGTGAATGTTTTCTCACCTGAAATCCTTCCTGCGAAATAATTGTAACCTGACAATATAATACAACGTAGTCAAATTGTATTACGAACTTTAAAACTAAATGGAGATCACTGACATATGTTTAAAGTAAACTTACAGGGACAGAAAAAGCAATATGCTTTCTTGATGGTTTCTGTTTTTAGCCTTTGTTTATTAATTCCAGCATTACAAATACAGGCTGGAGATAAGAATTCAGAAAAAGAAATGAAGCCCTATAAAGAAGTCATTTCCGGGGTGAATATCACCTTTGAAATGGTTCCGATTCCGGGAGGTAAGTTCAAAATGGGAAGTCCGGATTCTGAAGAGAATCGGGAAGAATCCGAGGGGCCGGTTCATGAAGTGGAAGTGGAACCTTTCTGGATGGGCAAACATGAAATTACCTGGGACGAATATGATGTCTGGACTTATGGTTTGGATATCCAGCGTCGAAAAATTATGGGTGATAAAACAACTGATAATGATAAACTGTCGGATGCAATTACCAAGCCTACAAAACCGTATGTTGATATGACTTTTGGAATGGGGCACGATGGGTATCCTGCAATTTGCATGACTCAGCTTGCTGCAAAAATGTATTGCAAATGGCTGACAAAAAAAACAGGCCACTATTACCGACTTCCAACCGAAGCAGAATGGGAATATGCCTGTCGTGCAGGAACTTCTACTCCGTATTCATTCGGAAAAAATGCTGATGATATTGATGACTATGCCTGGCATTATGATAACTCGGATGAGACTTACCAGAAGGTTGGCAAGAAGAAGCCGAACCCGTGGGGCTTGTACGATATGCATGGTAATGTTTCTGAATGGGTGCTCGATCAGTTTGATCCCAATTACTACAAGACTTTCAAAAAAGGTGTTGTTGCAAAATCTCCTTTGAATGTTCCGGTGAAATTGTTTCCAAGAATTGTCAAAGGTGGCTCCTGGGATGATGATCCCCCAATTCTTAGAAGTGCAGCCAGAATATATTCTGAAGAAGACTGGAAAATGCAAGACCCTCAATTACCACAGAGTATCTGGTATCACACTGATGCGCAGCATGTTGGTTTCAGAATTATTCGTCCGTTAAATGTTCCATCTGAAGAAGTGCGGAAAAAACTGAAATTGGAACCATTGGATGATGAAGTTGTGAAAGAACGAGATTAAAATAATTATTTTCATTCGGGACCATCTGTGGTTCCTGAAATAACATATCGTAAGGAAAGAGAAGCAAATAGGATTCTGGAAACCTCCTCTTTTAAAAGAAAAAGTCCCGAGGATAGCCAATTGCACTATTGTTATTCATCTTCAGGTTTCTTTATACTTGATATCAAGGACAGCTATTATTGATCTGGAAATAGGAACCTCTTAGTAAAATGTTTCTGTGAATAAGAAGCTTGGTTAAGAGGCCAGTGATTCATACATTTTTTATAACCAAACAGGAGAAGGGGATTTCATGTCAGAGACTGCAAACAATAATACTTCCCGGCGGGAATTTATAAAAAAGACTACGGCGGCAGCTGCAGGAGTCAGCCTGACTTCTCAATTGGCAATTAATACGAAAGCTTATGCAGCATCTGATAACACCATCAAAATCGGATTGATCGGTTGCGGTGGAAGAGGAACCGGAGCAGCTTCCGATGCTCTTGATGGTGACCCCAATTGCAAGATCGTTGCAATGGCTGATGTCTTCCCGGATCACATCGATGCCAAGTCAGCCATCATTAAAAAGTATCTGGAAAAGCAACCTGAAAGATATGCAGTTGATGAAGATCACAAATTTGTCGGGCTGGATGCTTATCAAAAACTGATTGACAGTGATGTCGATCTGGTCATCCTTGCAACCCCACCTGCATTTCGTCCATTGCATTTTGAAGCAGCAGTGAAAGCTGGAAAAAATGTCTTCATGGAAAAACCATTGGCAACAGACCCTGCAGGGGTGAGAAGAGTTCTTGCAGCTGCAAAAGTGGCTAAAGAGAAAAACCTGAAAGTCGGTGTCGGGTTACAAAGGCATCATCAGGCTCCTTATCTGGAAACAATTAAAAGAATCAAAGATGGTGCCATCGGCGATATTCGTGCATTGCATGTCTACTGGGTTGGTGGTGGTGTCTGGGATCCTCGAAAAACAAGAGATCAGGTGAAATCGGAATTGGAATACCAATTAAGAAACTGGTACTACTACGATTGGATTTGTGGCGATCATATTGTTGAACAGCATATCCACAACCTTGATGTCGCCAACTGGGTGATGGATGCATTTCCTGTTGAAGCTCGTGGAATGGGTGGTCGGCAGTTCCGAACTGATAAAAAGTACGGGAATATTTACGATCATCATGCTGTTGAGTTCAAGTATGCAGATGGCACAATCTGTTTCAGTCAGTGTCGTCATACTCCTAACGCATGGAGTTCTGTTTCAGAGCATGCGATTGGTTCTACTGGAACGGCTAATATTTCCGGTGCAAAAATTGAATCTGGTGGAACCAAATGGAGATATAAAGAAAAATCTCGCAGCCCGTATAAACAGGAACACATTGATCTGTTTAATGCCATCAGGAATGATGAACAATACAGTGAAGTTGATAATGGTGCAATGAGTACTCTGACTGCAATTATGGGTCGATTGGCAACATATTCAGGGCAGGTCATTAAATGGGATGATGCCATGAAAAGTGATAAGGTTCTTGTGCCTGATGACATTGCATGGGATAAAGCACCCCCAATTCTGCCAGATGAAAACGGAGTCTATGCAGCTGCAGTTCCCGGGGTGACGAAGGTTCTGTAAAATCTATTTCCTGCATTTTTAATCAAAAATAGAATAATT
>JAJRVU010000279.1 GCA_024277145.1 Planctomycetota bacterium | reverse complement strand
GATCCCTCTTCAGATATTCACGATGTCAATCTAAACTGAAAATGCAAAATTATTATTCCAGCCAAGTCTGTTTCAATTATTACAGATACTAATTAATGGAAAATACCTCAAGGAGCAGTCAATCACATGCGTATTCTGATCACCGGCGGTGCAGGATTTATCGGAAGTCATATTGTCGAAACATTAATCAAGCATGGGCACACTCCTGCAGTTGTTGATAACCTTTCCTCAGGAAATCCAAAAAATATTCCTGCTGAGATTCCACTGTATGAATTAGACATTTGTGATTCTAAAAAACTGGAAGAAGCCTTTCATGATTTTAAACCCGAATTGGTTTGCCATCAGGCTGCCCAGATGTCAGTCAGCCGATCAGTTCGTGAACCTGCATTTGATGCCCGGGTAAATATCATGGGGTTAATTAATGTCCTGGATCAGTCCGTGCAGAATAATGTTAAGAAAGTTGTGTTTGCGTCTTCCGGTGGCGTTCTTTATGGAGATGTTTTTGAACCTGCAAAGGAAGATCAACCTGCGAATCCAATTTCTCCTTATGGAATCAGCAAATGGGCAGGGGAAAAATATCTGGAATTCTATTCAAAAGAACATCAATTGAAAACTGTTGCATTACGGTATGCCAATGTTTATGGACCGCGCCAGAATCCACATGGAGAAGCAGGGGTTGTTGCAATCTTTTGCCGAAACCTTTTGCAGAGCCTTCCGATAACCGTTAACGGAGATGGAAAGTATATTCGTGATTATGTACACGGCTCAGATGTGGCAGAAGCAAATCGATTAGCCCTTGAAACCGATTTACCTGAATCATTTACCACTTTTAACATTGGCATGGGAACTCCTACCGATGTAAATCAGCTTGCGGAACAGGTCTATCAATTATGTCAGACTAAAGCCAGGGAAACTGGTTCGGACGATTCATTGCCTCATCCAGATCATGGTCCTGCTCGGGCAGGAGATTTAAGGTCTAATCTTGTGGATGCTTCAAAAGCAAAATCGATTCTGGGATGGAACCCTCGGTTTGAATTGGAATCTGGTTTAGCTGAAACTGTGGACTGGTTTGCAGAGAATGCAATTCAAAGTTAAAAAGATAATATGTTTTTATTATTGACCAGTCAGTTTGGAGGCAAGGAGAATTGCTTCAACCATTCCCCGGTGATCTGCTTTACCTTGCCCGGCGATATCAAAAGCAGTGCCGTGGCTTGGGCTTGTTCGAACAAATGGTAATCCCAAAGTCACATTCACAGCTTGATGAAATCCGAGCAGCTTAAAAGCAATGTGTCCCTGATCATGATACATGGCAACAATGCCGTCAAATTCTCCTTCCGATGCTCGTTTTAACAATGTGTCTGCTGGAAAAGGACCCGATGCGTTGACGGAAAGATTAATCGCATTTTGAACCGCAGGTTTAATGAACTGTTCTTCCTCATTTCCAAACAGCCCTTCTTCACCTGCATGTGGATTGAGAGCACAGACTCCAATACGTGGGTTATTGCATCCGACTTTTTCCATGAACTGATTGATCAATTCTATTTTTTCCTGAATTCCTTTTTGTGTGAGAAGTTTGGGAACAGAATCAATCGAAGTATGGAGTGTCGCATGCACAACTCCTAAGCCATTGGGTGAGAGAATTCTTTCACCCGGAGGAAGATATAGCATCATTCCAAAGTTGGGGACCGAACATTTTTCAGCCAGGATTTCCGTGTGTCCCGGGAAATAGTGTCCTGCTGAATGAAGGGCTGCCTTGCTGATAGGAGCCGTTGTGATTGCATCAATCTGATTGGAAACCGCTAATTCAATCGCTGCAATTAAATATTGGTAAGCTGCATCTCCTGCATGGGAATCAATCTTGTTTATCTTTGATTTCAGTACGGAATCTTTTTGTGAACCTGAAACAGGGTTCCAGCAGAAAACTTTTCCAGCAGAAAACTTTTCCTGTGTAATCTGTGCCGATATAATCTTTGCCGGGCTATCAATTTCCTGAAGATCAATTGATAAGTGGAGAGAGCTTGCTACGTTCTTGATGATTTTTGGATGGCCGATTAATAGAGGCCTGCAGCAGTTTAAAACCTGTTGGTCCTGCGAAGCTTTCAATGCAACTTCAGGACCAATGCCGGAAACATCTCCGATTGTTAAAGCAATTACAGGTATAGAGCGAGGCATTATATTTCACGTTTTAAAATTAGATCATACTTTAAATAGGTATGACGACGAATGGATTCAAATTGCCGAATGGATTCAAATTGAAGGATCGGTTTTGTAACATTCCACTTCCTTGAACGGAAGGCCTTGACGGTCTTTTTCTGAGAGAATCAGGTTCTCTTCAACAGGCCAGGCGACACCGATGTCAGGATCATTCCAAAGCAATGTTCTTTCATGTTCCGGGTGGTAAATGTCGGTGCATTTATAGCTCATATCTGCAGAAGAGCTGAGAACACAAAATCCGTGAGCAAAACCGGGCGGGACATATAGTTGTCGATGGTTGGATTCACTTAAAATGATGCCGATCCATTTTCCAAAATGGGAAGAATTTTTCCGCATATCAACAGCGACATCATAAATTTCACCTCGAACAACTTGAACCAATTTTCCCTGGGCATGCTCAATTTGATAATGTAACCCTCTTAAAGTCCCTTTTTCTGATCGAGAAAGATTATCCTGCACAAAAGGGTGATTGATTCCTGCTTCCTGATATTTTTCTAGCGAATAAGTCTCTTTAAAGAACCCTCTTTC
>JAJRVU010000278.1 GCA_024277145.1 Planctomycetota bacterium | reverse complement strand
ATGCTTTCCAATATTGTTTGCCATGTTGAATAATGATATCGTCAATAGTTGACTAGGTCAATAATATGTTTCTAAGGTTTTTTGGAATAGGACAAGTGTTGTTGTAAGCATGTACAGGTTTTGTTGTTAAGTTTGTTGATTTAAAAGGGTTTAGGGATGAGAATCAGCCAGAAATACGAAAATGGTGTTTCGCAGACGTTGTAGATTGAGTCTTACTCGAATAGAATCGCAAAATTGCTGTGGAATCAAGCTTTCGTGGGGTTCGTACGGACTTCATGGGCAGATATTGATCCTGATTATTGTGTTACTCATGGATATATAACATCTTATGTTTGATGGCTTTTCAGATGGCCTGAACAAGGCGTTTGCGTTTATCGACCGGGGGAAACTGACCGAGTCGAATATACGTGAAGGTATGCGCCAAGTTAAGCAATCGATGCTGGAAGCGGATGTAAACTACGATGTTACCCAGGATTTTATTGCGAAAGTTACCGAAAAAGCTGTTGGTGATAAGGTTCTGAAATCACTCAAACCGAGTGAGCATATCGTTGGGATTGTTTATGAAGAACTGACTGCCTTGATGGGGGGGAAAGTAGATTCTTCCCTTCACTTGAAAACCGAAGGCATCACCATCCTGATGATGTGCGGTCTACAAGGTTCTGGAAAAACAACAACTTGCGGTAAGCTGGCACGAATGCTGAAGGAAGAGGGCTGGAACCCGATGTTGGTTGCTGCCGACCTTCAACGTCCTGCTGCGATTGAACAGTTGAGACAAGTTGGCGGGCAGATTGATGTTCCGGTTTATACCGAAGATCCCGCAAAGAGCAGTCCGGTACAGGTCTGTAAAAATGGATTAAAAGCAGCAAAAAAAGCAGGCGATATCAAGGTTTTAATCCTGGATACCGCTGGTCGGCTTCACATTGATGACGAACTTATGGGCGAGTTGGAGCTGATTGATAAAAAGCTCCAGCCGGATCAGGCGTTGTTAGTTTGTGATGCAATGACTGGTCAGGATGCAGTCAACAGTGCAAAGGTTTTCAATGAAGCTCTTGAACTTGACGGCGTGATTCTGACAAAACTGGATGGTGATACCCGTGGCGGTGCTGCACTCAGCGTTAAAGCAGTCACCGGAGTTCCCATCAAGTATATTGGTGTCGGGGAAAAACTGGATGCTCTTGAAGAGTTTCACCCGGATCGGATGGCACAACGAATTCTCGGCGGTGGCGATATGGCCACCCTGCTGGAAAAAGCTCAGCGTGAATTTGATGCTGATGAAATGCTTGTGCAGCAGGAAAAAATGAGCAAAGGGGAATTTACCCTTGCTGATTTTCGTTCCCAGATGAGCCAGATTAAAAAACTGGGCTCCATGAGAAGCATTATGAAAATGATTCCGGGAATGGGCGGGATGGCTGATCTGGACCCTGATGTTGATCCGGAAGCTGAAATGAAGCGGGTTGAGGGAATTATTGATTCCATGACCCCGTTTGAACGTAAACATCCTGATAAAATAGACCGGAACCGAAGAAATCGAATTGCAAAAGGGTGTGGTCAGGATCCTTCTGACATTAATAATATGCTCAAACAGTTCAATTCGATGGCTTCCATGATGAAAAATATGTCTGGAATGGGAGTAAAAGACCGAATGAAGGCGATGAAAGAGATGACTCAAGATGGGGGACCAATGGGTGCAGGTTCCAAAGGGAGAGAGAAGCAAAGGAGTAAACGGGGGCCTTTGGATTCGGCCGCTGCCAAAGAAAAAAAGAAAAAACAACGAAAAGTTGCCAGTAAGGCTCGCAAGAAGAACAAAAAAAAAAGAAACTGAAGTAGATTTCAAACTGAGATTATATACGCCAGAAGATTAACGGTGACAATTTGTTCTCGGAATAATTTTCTCCGAAAAGATTCTGACGTTTAAATTTGATATAGAAAACTGATTAATATTTTATTTACCTAAAGGAGAGATTTGTGGCAGTAAGAATTCGGATGAAGAGAATGGGACGACGACATCGTCCTTTCTATCGCATCTGTGTTATGGACTCGCGTAAGCCTCGTGATGGAGCAGCGATTGAAGAAGTTGGATATTACGATCCGATGGTTCGTGATAAATCAGACCGTGTCAGCTTGAAAATGGAACGAATTGAATACTGGCTTTCAGTCGGTGCTACTCCTTCCGAAAAAGTTGGCGTCCTGATTAAAAAGGTGAAAAATAACAAATTTGGAACTGCATCTGCACCTCCTCCGTTAACACCACCAAAAGAGCCAGAACCAGAGCCGGAGGCACCTGCCGAAGAAGTGGCAGAGGCAACTGAAGGTGAAGCTCCTAAAGAAGAATCTTCTGAAGAATAAAAGAAGATATGCGATTTGACATTTTAACGTTATTCCCGCAAATGTTTGAAAGCTATGTGCAGCAGAGCATTTTAAAAAAAGCGATTGATAACGAACTTGTTAAAATTAAAACCTGGGACTTCCGACAATATTCAAAAGAGCCGAGAGGTTCTGTTGATGATAAACCATACGGAGGTGGTCCTGGAATGTTGATTGGTTGTCAACCGGTTTTTGACTGTGTTGAAGCTGTTCAACAGGAAGGTGAAGCACCCGGCACTTTGATCATGCTGACTCCGCAAGGAAGAAAACTTGATCAGAAACTGGTGAATGAACTTTCCACACATGATCGACTGATATTACTTTGTGGTCGATATGAAGGATTTGATGAAAGAATTCGACTTGGATTGAAGCCGATGGAAATATCGGCTGGAGACTTTGTAGCCAATGGTGGTGAAGTTCCTTCCATGTTGATTATCGATACGGTGATTCGAATGATTCCTGGAGTTCTTGGTGATGAAACCAGTGCTCGATATGATTCTTTTGCAGAATCGGGGATGTTGGAATACCCGCAATATACAAGACCGAGGGAATTTCGAGGGATGAATGTTCCGGAAATCCTTCTTGGTGGAAATCACCGGGAAATTGAAAAGTGGCGTGAAGCACAAAGCTTGAAGATTACCCGAGATCGCCGAAAAGATTTATTGCCACCTGATAAAGAATCGGGTCAATGAATTTCCGTTTATCAGCAGACCTTTCAGGAATAGCTTTCTGGATGTTTGTTGAAGATTATAACAAATCAAAAATTAAATAAATTGATTAAATCAGAGGCAGACCAATGCAACCAAATCTTATGAAGATAGTAGAAGAGTCCAATTTACGAAAAGACCCTCTCGAATTTGAAATTGGTGATACCGTTGATGTTCACACTCGAATTCTTGAAGGAACCAAAGAACGGATTCAGGTTTTCAATGGCGTTATTATTGCACGCCGGGGAAGAGGAATGGGTGAAACATTCACCGTTCGTCGAATCATTGCAGGGGAAGGTGTTGAACGTACTTTTCCTGTCAACTCTCCTAAAATTTCGAAACTTGATATCATCCGACATGGTGTGACTCGCAGAGCAAAACTGTTCTACCTTCGAGATCGTGTGGGTAAAGCAACAAGACTTGCAGAGCGACGACCAAAGAAAAAAGACTAGAACGTACTGTTAGTGATTTCCTCTGGTTCCGTAATTGCGCCTGAATTTCAAACCATTGTTTTGAATACATACTGTCTTTCTGTTTGCATAGCATCCGGGAACAATCAACGATGTATGGTTGGATCAAAAATCTGCTGGGGAATCAGGGCGAAAAATATGCTGCAAAATATTTGAAAAAGCAGGGATACCAGATTCTCTCCCGGCAGTATCGAAATCGCTTTGGGGAAATTGACCTGATTGCTGTTGATGGCAATGTTCTTGTTTTTATTGAAGTCAAAACAAGGCGAAGTGATTATCAAGGGAAGCCGGAAGAGGCAGTCACCCCTAAAAAACAGGGGCAAATTCGACGAGTTGCTCTCTCTTACATGAAAAAAAAGAATTTGGAAGGAACCCCTTTCCGTTTTGATGTGGTTTCGCTTCTCTGGCCAGAATCTTCAAAAATCCCCGAACTGAAACATATTAAGAATGCTTTTTAATTTTTAATTTATAAATTAATGTATAGCGGTCAGTTGCTCAAAAGTGTAGGGTCTGCTTTGCAGACCATCGGTCAAGACTTAATATTCAATTTTGGTCTGCACAGCAGACCCTACGAAAATAGATTTTTCAGCTAAAGCTTACTTTAACTTCGAGTCCCTTTAAAAATTTTGTGTTCATCTGAGTCCATCTGTTGTTCCTTGTTTTGCATATTAAAAAATAACCCTGTGATTATCAAAAACGTTATCTCAAACAAGAATTTGAAAGAAAATTCATTTATAATGTTAATGTAAAGCTGGCAGTTGCAATCAATGGTCTTTGAAGGTTCGAAGAAATGAAAATTGGGTTAGTTGGTTATCAAGGGTCAGGAAAAAGTACACTTTTTGAATTACTGACAGGGATCGAACCAGACCTGTCAAAATCGCAAAGTGGTCAGGTTGGCATTGCAGATGTGCCGGATGAACGGTTCGACCGTCTGGT
>JAJRVU010000277.1 GCA_024277145.1 Planctomycetota bacterium | reverse complement strand
CCTTCTGGCTGCCAGCCAGACGCTCTCCCAACTGAGCTAATTCCCCAACATAAAGTGCGCAAGAGAGGACTTGAACCTCCACGGGATTATCTCCCACTAGAACCTGAATCTAGCGCGTCTGCCAATTCCGCCACTTGCGCTTTCACCATGTACATTTGACACGGCTCAATTCAACAGGTTCAGATAGGATATAGACTTATCACGATGTAGGCAAGCGGTTTCAGAGGGAAATTTCTACTTCTGCAGAAGAACATTCACCCCTTTTTTGTTCGAGAGAATAATATCAAGTGATTTGTCATGATTTAAATCCTTGATCAGAAATTGAGTGCCTACCCCCGTCCCTTTTCCTGCAACAATCCGGTTTCGTTCGAAGACCGGAGGAGTCCCTTTTTTGCGAATAATTCGATACCAGTACATATTCACTTCATCTTTTCCACCGGGATCACCTCCATTGTGTGCATAGAAACGTTTTCCGGTAATCAAATCCCGCTGACCATCACCATCCATATCCAGAAGTTCCAATGCATGTGTTTGTGAAAAACCTTCATCAATTAAATGATATTGAAATTTTGTAGGACCATCCTTAACAGAAACATTTTCAAACCACCAGACGCCATATTGATGAGCACTGCTTAGAAGTAGGTCCTGATCGCCATCCAGATCGAGATCTTCACAATGAATATTTGCAGCTTTGACTGAATCTTTTTCACCCGGTTTGTTTAATAAATAAGGATGAAACTCCCATGCCTGATTTGTTAATTTTTCCGGCTGTTCCCACCAACCATGAGCAATGAAAACATCCGTTCGGCCATCCTGATTAAAATCCCCCGTGCCTAAGCCGTGGTAATATTTATAAGTTCCATTTTTCATGGGATCACCCGGGCGACTGACGACTTGATAACTCCACGGTTCATAAGCCTTTTCAGGAGAAGGAATTTCCATGAATATTATCTGTGACTCCGGCTGTATTCCAAAAATTAGTTCCGGCTTTCCATCATTCGTAATATCCGCAAACAGGGGAGTTTCATTTGTGATGTTATCTCTAATAACCGTTTCTTTCCAAAGTCCCGGTTTGTTTTTAGGATTTTCATACCAGTAAAACGGTTGGCCCGGTTCATCAACATAAATCAGGTCATCCCATCCATCTTGATTAATGTCCCATGTGAAATTACAAAAACTATCGCTGTATTCAACGCCAGCAACAAACTTCCCCGGTTTTCTGATTTCATGAACTTTCCAATCCGGGGCTTCGTACCAGACATCCCCAGCAATCACATCGATTTTACCATCGTGATTTACATCAGTTGCAGCGACTCCCTCAGATCGAAATGCCGAATCGAGCTTAAGTCGGCTCCACTGGGAATCTTCATTTGATTTTAATTCCCCCGCTGGCAAAATGTTTTCATTCCATGATGTTAGAACGATTAGTAATATTAAAGAGATCATTATATTTTTCATGCGATCGTTTCCTGAAATCTTCCATTTGAAGATATTTTTGAGAAAGAATTTATTCAGAATCCATTTTGACCGGAAGCAACCATAAAAATCAAGAGAGAGCATTTGATTGGTTGGCAGTTTTCAAAATGTATCCATTTTAAAATGCTGTTATTCTAGACCAGAATCGCTCAGGTTGATCCATCCCGTTCCTGCATGACCAAAATCAAAGTGATCAGGATGAAGAATTTCGCAGAGTATTTCAGTCGATTCAACCACGCGCGGACCCGGTCGATTAAAAAATTGATTTCCATCTGTCAGGTAAACTTGGTTGTTTTGTACTGCAGATAATTTTTTCCAATCCCGGTTTTCCAGGAGAGGCTGCATTTCTGAAATGGTTCGATTAATATCAAACCCGCAAGGCATGATGGCGATGACATCAGGATCAGCTTCTAATATTTCATCCCATTCAATCCAGGGAGAATGCTTGCCAATTACGCCGAACAAATTATTTCCGCCTGCAATTTCAACCAATTCAGGAACCCAGTTTCCTGCAGACATTACAGGTTCAATCCATTCCATGCAAAAAAGAGAAGGGCGGTTGGATATTTCCTGAGTTCTATCCCGCATTTCTTCCAACTGTTTTTGTAAGTTGGAAATGAGTTGTTCGCCAGTCTCATCTGCTTGTAAAGCTTTGGCAACTCGACGGATATCGCCCCAAATGTCAGATAAACACATCGGTTCAAGCGCCACAAGATCAGGATGGGAACTTGTTAAGCTCCAGACAGCTTTTTCGACATCCTTTAAACTGACTGCACATACTTCACATTGAGTTTGCGTGATGATCACTGTCGGTTTCAGTCTTTCCAGTTCATCTGAAAAAACTCGGTAAACACTCACTGCACTTTGCAAAATATCTTTAACCTGTTGATCAATTTCAAGGCTACTGACACTGGCATCCAGTTTCGCTTCCGAACAGGCAGGAAGTTCAAGAACAGAAAGAGGGTAATCACATTCATGAGATCGCCCGACAAGCTGATTTTCAAAGCCGAGTGCATGCACAATTTCTGTCGCACTCGCGATCAGGGAAATAATTCGATGTTCCGTCATTCAATCATTTCCCGAACGCATTTATGCAACGCTTGAAATGAAAACTATACAGGACTCCAAAAATAAATTAGAGTGTGTTTACTTCCACGCGATTGATTTTGGGGATCAGTTTTGTTTCTCCCAGGCAGAAGTAATGATACGCATAGAAGATGGCTGGTGCATAAAAAAGTGTGCTGATAAATGATCTTCCCACAAAGGGAATCCCCGCTACATAGCAAGTCATCAGGCCGCTGAATGTATGTACATATCTATCACCTAGCCACCATGATGCGCCGTTTGTTACCAGGAAAAAAGCGGCTTCTGCTGCCACACCGGCACCAATAATTTTCAATAATGAATATCGTTTCAGGAATTGGTTGCCGGAAAGAGCAATCATAACGATGAAAAGATATATTACATAAAATAGAGGTTTGTTTGAAAAAATCGTGTACTCAATTTTACCAGTTAAAAAATAAATCCCGACATCGCAAAACAGGAGAATGAAAATGGGCATCAGAGTTGAATATCTGGCTGCAAAAATGGCTCCGCTAAACAGGCAGATTCCTGTCATGGGAGAAAGATTCCACGGAAGATAAGTTGAGTGAACACTCGTGTCCACATTCATTAAAATCATGAAATAAGGAATCAAACGAATGAGGATTCCAAATAACAGGAGGCCGGATATAAACATGATTTTATTGCGAGTCATAACACTTCCTTTGTGATAATGAATTTTTTCAAATAAGTATTTGCTGTTTTGAGTCGTTAGTTTAAGGTTATAAGGTTTAAATCGAAATGCCAGTAGCCATTATTTTCGATTTGTTCTCCATGTTTCAATAGAATATTTTCCGTCGTAAGGAAGGGATTCGATTTCGATCATTTCTTAGATCAAAGGTATTGTTTATTTAATTTCTTTAATCTGAATCGCTTTTTCAGGAATCGGGCCATTCGCAACCAAGTCAATGTTTGTTGTTACACATTTAATGATGACCTGATTTCCTCCTGTGAGTTCAAGAGGAGGAACAGAGTGCCAGGTTTTACAGTTTTCACAATAAAGCCCATGTTGCAACGAATTTTTACCCGTTTGAGGATTCAATGCAGGGACTTTCATTGGAACCCCCGTGAAAATTTCTTTCGATTCAGTGCAGACATAAACAACCTGTGTAATCTCTTTTGATTCTGCCTGAGAACATCCTGAAATCAAAACGAGGCAAGGGCTCAGTAACATCAAATAGAGAATTAATACAGGGATAAATGGTTTCTTTTTCATTTGGACCTCTCATCTAACAAAGATGCTAAAAAATTAATTATGTTTAACAAAGAACGATCAATATTAAAAATAAGATTAGTCTCGATCGTACCATTCATCCTGTAGAAAGGTGTCGGTCAGGTTGTCGCCTATGAATCCCAATTGATGTTCCTGCATTAGGTCTTGTTGTTCCTGCGGGTATGTTCCAAGTGGTAAATCTTTCCAGTTCACGCGCTTGGATTCAACATGACCATCCAGATAGGCTACGTTAGCTGTATTTCCGTGACGGGCATGAATCGTTGGGAAATTATCTGATGGGGCTTCAAGTCGCCAGTTTCCTCGGAACGAGAGATTGGCAGGGACGTTACAAGGCCAAGCCACACAAGCAACATTCGCACTGTCTGCAAAAGCGATTGTTTGAGAAGTGGCTGCCACGCTGCCTAATGTATAGGAAATTGGTTCACCACCAAAAGTTACTGTTGGCCAGGCTGACCAGTCATAGCTGACACCGGGACCAAGATAACGATTATATGCATAACCGGAAGCAATTTTTCCGAACCGAACTTCATCGACATCTAGTTCTGTAAAGTTGGGACATTGAAATGCCTGATAATTAGTTTCCATGAAATTTGCCAGAAAGCTTTTTGCAAATCCTGCATTGGGGGAATTAAAATCAAGCTGATCTTCAGGGGCTTGGGAATAATCAACTTCACCAAACCAGAAATTGATTTTTGCAGTATTGGGAAATACGCCTGCAATCGTATTAGCAATGTAGTCAGAGTCATCCACTTTATAAGGCATTAACATTTCACGATGTACATCAGCATAATTATGCAGGGCGAGTGTTAATTGTTTGAGCCGACTTTTACACTGAGTTCGGCGGGCAGCTTCGCGTGCCTGCTGCACAGCGGGAAGTACAAGGGAAATCAGGATTGCAATGATTGCGATTACTACCAGCAGTTCGATCAGTGTGAATCCATGCTGACGAACGCGCAAGCGGGAACTTTTCTTTTCTCTCATGACAATATCTCCGTTGTCAATGAATGCTACGACAAAATTCTTCTCCATAATGATATGGGAATCAATTTTGAACAAACGCAAACCGGTCTTCGGCAAGAATAGACAGCGTAGGAAATATGACAGTCAGGACCTGACTGATTAAAGCTGGCTTTACCTGTAAAATAGATAAAACTTCTAATAGAAAAGAGAATCCTTTTCCATATTTACGCGTGTGTCCTCTCCACGAAAGACCAATCACTAAATTAATGACATCCAGGCAGGTCTTCTGGCTTCCGGATCAATCTACTCCCTGTTCCTTCCCATGTTTTAACACCTGTTTGCAGGTTTAATCCTGACAGCAAGTTTAACACAGTGGTTATTACAGGTTTCGTCCCCGGTTACAGCGGCGGGACCGCAACGGATTTTAACCGTTTTTCCTATTCTTCAAAATGGACAACCAGTCCATCTGACACCTGAGTCGCTTCTCATCCTATACCATCAATTATAAATGTCAACTTCATAAACAGGTTTATTCGGGTAATCAAGGGAATTCAATTTAACCCTTAATTCCTGCATATTTTAAGATAATATAGAATGTTTAATCTTTTTGAGAAGCACGGATTAATCGATCATTTAACGCACGTCCCAGTCCTTCTTCCGGGAAAGGTACTGCAATAATACAATCTAATTCTTGTTCATCCAATATTCTTAATGAACTGAAAAAATTTGAAGCAGCTTCTTTTAAATTATTAGTTTCCGATAAAATTTCAACAGCATCAAACTCGTCAATGTTTTTTGGACTGGTAAGAGAAAGAAGTCCTGCACGCGAAACATTCAAAGGGCGTTTAGGGATTTTTTCCAGGATGAGTTTCGTCCTCGGTGCGTAATGTTGAGGTAATTGTCCCGGACTGGACTGGCTTTGATCGTGGGGATGATCTGAATCCTTTGCCATCTCAACGGTTCCAACAACAGATTCAAGTTCTTCATTGGTTAATCCACCCGGGCGAAGAATTTTTATGATCCCCGAACTACAATCAATGACGGTTGATTCCAAACCGATTTCAGATGGGCCTCCATCAAGAATATAATCAATTCGGTCTCCCAGTTGGTCAGCGACATGTTGCGCAGTTGTCGGGCTGACTTTTCCAAACAGATTTGCACTCGGGGCAGCAATCGGAACGCCAGCCAGTTTAATCAATTTTCGAGCAAGCGGATGTTTGGGAACACGAATGCCAACAGTTTTCAGCCCGGAAGTCACCAGATCAGGGACGATTTCTTTTTTGGGAAGAACCATTGTTAACGGTCCCGGCCAGAATTGCTCTGCAAGAACAGAAGCAACATCTGGAATATTCAATGCAATATTGTTGAGCTCTTCCCGCGAAGAAAGATGACAAATTAAAGGATCAAACTGGGGTCGGTTCTTTGCTTCAAAAACTCGGGCAACCGCAATCGGATCAAGTGAATTTGCACCGAGGCCATAAACCGTTTCCGTTGCAAAAGCAACCAGGCCTCCTTCAGAAATGATTTTTGCAGCCAACTCAACATCAGCACCAACAGGACAAGCCATTTATTTTATTGATTCACTACAGAATGTTTCAAATTTCAATGCCTTCACATTAAAGGCGAATTCTGAAACATCATACTCCCGGAATAACGCAAGAGCAAGGAGAAGAAAAAAGCGATCTGGCTATTACGTTTTTAACGTGACAATACCATATAGTTAAGTTGCCAACTCAGATTTATTGAGGGAATTGTTCAGGGATCACTTTTTTCACTGGCAACTTGAATTGAGATTCACTTGGTGTTCCCGGAGAGATGGAAACAGGCTTGTTTCCCTGAACCGTACGCATTGACGATTGTGGAGATATTTGAGTTGTCCCATTTTGCTGATACCCATTTCCTTGAGGATATTCGGGGGTGTAAACTGCTGGTGCCCATTTTATTTCGGAGCTGTTTTGGATCTTCTGGTAGCTTTGTGGAATGATTTTTTCTTCCTGCTCTCGAAGGGTCACGGTATTCCATTGAGTAGGATCCTGATTTCCGGAAACAGGTTGAACCGAAGGAATAGGGGAAGGAGATTGCTTGCTTGCAAGAACGGGTGATTGAGGATTCATTCCTGGCTGCATAGGATTCATTTTTTTGTTAATCACTTCAATCATTGTTTGTGCTGCAACCAGTTCAGGGTTCAAGGCAATCGCCTGTTTCAAGTGATCATGTGCAAGCGGATATTGATCTTCCTCCATCAGCACATACCCAATGTTATAATGGGCAGCAGACTTTCCAACGGTTTTTTCCAGATGAGGAAAAGCTCCGTTGATATCTCCAGAACGTGCCAAAGCGACACCCAGATGATATTGATAAGATGTTTCTTTGGGATTTGCATCCATGGCTGCCGTCAACATTTCAATTGCTTGTGGCCATTGTTTTTGTGAGACATAAAATTGTCCGATGGTATCAAGAGTATGAGGGTCGTTTGGTTTGAGTCGAAGAGCTTGTTTGAAGCCATGCTCTGCAGCCATTTCACGACCAGCAAGATGATCCAGCCGGGCAAGTCCCAGAATTGCGTCCACTGATTTAGGATTATCAGACAAAGCCTGCTCATAAGAAGCCTGGGCTTCTGTCATTTTACCCAACTGTTCCTGCCAACGTGCATAATGCACATGAAGATTCGCTGGATTTTTAATTTTGGGTGAAGGTCTTGGCAACCTTTGAGCTACATTCTGTGGAGCTGTTTTTAACCATGCAAATGTTTTTGATGTTTGTGCACAACCGGAAAACATTAATCCGCAAAGTAGCATGGAAAAGGCAGCGAATTGTTTTTTTTGCCAGGTTAAAATCAGTCGCGAAATGACGAGCTTTTTCATCTGATGGACTCAATTTTTTATTTCAGGTATGAAGGAATGAGGTGTGACATGAAGATTGGTTGAGGGAAGCCCGAATCAAGAAATGCAGAAATGCCTCTTGGTCGATTCTTCAATCAGTTCTTCTGTTAACACAAAGGGTTCATTCTTAAATCGACAAATTGACTCAGCAATCTCCAGTAAATCTCGCGGATCAGATGATTTAGGCAAAGTTTGCGGGCTGTAGCAGTTGTCGAGAAGGTAGTCTAGGCAGTCCAGGTTGAATTCGACCCGCTTTTCTACGCAATTCATCTTGAAAATTTTAGTGAATACTTCGCGAGTCGGTGCTTGAATTTCAATTTTATGCCTGATTCTTCTCAGGAAGGCATCATCAACCAGTTCCTTTGGATCAAGATTTGTCGAAAAAATGGTCATTTGTTCAAATGGAACCGAAAATTTCTTGCCTGATATCAGGGAAAGGTAATCGATACGTTCTTCCAAAGGTAAAATCCAACGATTTAATAAATCCTTAGGGCTGACAATCTGACGGCCAAAATCGTCAATCAGGAAAACGCCACAATTTGCTTTAATGTGAAGTGGGGCAGTATAAAATTTACTCGCTTCATTAAAACGAAGATCAAGCATATCCAGAGTGAGTTCTCCGCCCGTTACCACAACTGGCCTTTGAATTCTTCTCCATCGTGTGTCATGACTATCAGATCGCATCGAAATACCTTGCGGGTGTTTGGCCTCATTGGAAATCTGGTCTTGATTATCAGTTGGATGATGAAGAACCGGATCAAAGAGGGTGACGATGGTACCTTCTGTCTGAAGTGCATAGGGAATGTAAATATCTCCGCCATGCATACTGAGAAATTTCCCAAGCCCTTTAGCGACACGTGATTTACCGTTACCGGGAGGACCATAGAGAAAAATGGATTTTCCACTGCAAACAGCAGGTCCAAGTTCATTAATCAGATCATCAGAAATAATTAAATCAGCAAAAGCCTGCTTGAGAGCAACTTCACGACAGTCCATTCCCGAAACTTTTTGAAGATTACATTGCTTGACATAATCAGGAAGTGAAACAGGGGCTGGTCCTACATATCGATTTCGTTCAAAGGCTTCATGGGCACGATTCCTGCCGTAATCAGTCATGGTAAACTGATAGGATGCAGGACCAATCGTATCTCCTTTAGGAACTTGCAGGCACTTTTCGTCTCTTAAGAAAATCAGAGTTTCACGAATTAATGTGAATGGCAGCCTCAACTCCCGAGCAATGACCTGCCCCTTCAAATTTCCACGAAGATAGATCAGCTTGAGGATCAGGTCCCCAACATCCATGATGCTTAAACCGGTATCCTGCAATGTAACAGGTTCCTGTGGAGCCGGAATTCTTTTTGCATTGGCCGAGTATAACGTTTCTTGAGCTTGATTGACTTTCTGGTCGTCAGTAAGAATCGTCTCTTTTTGGTTCTGAAACTCGGAAGGTCGGCTTTCGATGGGAATAGATCTCTGAGACTCTTCAATGATTTTGGAATACAGGTCTGACTCATCAAAAGATGGGTTTCCAGAAGAGGAATTCTCTTCCCAATTGGTTCCATCTTGATGCGATTTTGAATCAGTCATTTTTTTATCGACACTCAAATGGTTCAGTCAAAACTAATTGCAATTTTTTGTTGCGGTAGTGATTACTTAGTTATTAGCCGCCAGAACCTGTATCTGTCGGAAGTGCATTATATTCCACTCGTGGTTCAGGCATGGATTGAATTTCAGCAAGACGAATTGCATTGATTTCCAAAGCAGGGCGTCCAGTTGGAGATGCCACGCGAAGGGCAATCGAAGCTGAATCCTGACTGATCAAAGAAGCCTGATGTTGAACATGGGCCATTCGCTGCTGGTTGACTAGCGAATCAATTGATTTCTGAACCCAGACGGTTCTTCTTTCAATCGGAACATATTCAAGAATCCATTGCAGATGTCTTTCACCTGCGTGGTTAAGTTCGTGTGTTTCTGCATTAAAATGATATTCATAAAGGGTTGTTTCTTCGGTCCAACCTTGTTGTTCCTGCCTGGCTAGTACCTGTCGAACATATCCTATATCTTCGCAATTGTAAGGATGTGGCCAATAATGAGCTGCATGGAAACGATGGAAAAACTGCTGACGCTTGCCATTAGGACGAGAAAACGGAGGCCATAGTTT
>JAJRVU010000276.1 GCA_024277145.1 Planctomycetota bacterium | reverse complement strand
CTGGCGTGGTCCCAACCGTGATGGAATTGTGAACTGGCTGCCTGAATCGCTCCCGAAAATCAATCCAATTGTCTGGAAGAAAAAGCTGAATCATATTGGTCTTGCAGGGCTGGCTGCTTCCAAAAAATATGTGATTGTTGGTGACCGGGATGCATCAAATACCCAGGACACGTTCCACTGCTTTTCTGCAGCGACTGGCAAAAAACTTTGGGAGCATATTTATCCTGCTCAAGGGAAACTTGACTACGGAAATTCTCCTCGCGCAACGCCTTTGATCTATGAAGAAGAAGTTGTTTATCTTCTGGGAGCATTTGGCGATTTGAGTTGCCTGGATCTGGAAACAGGCGCGGTCTATTGGCAAATAAATCTGATTCAAAAATTTGGTGCCAAACTTTTAACGTGGGGATATTGTTCCTCTCCTCTAATTGTAAATAACCACCTGATTATCAATCCGGGAGCAGAACACTCGTCGCTGGTTGCTCTTGATCCTTTGACTGGTGAAGTACAATGGAAATCAGCAGGCTCTCCCGCAGGCTATTCTTCGTTTATCACTGGCACTTGGAATGGACAGAAACAAATCATTGGCTATGACCATAAATCAATTGGCGGTTGGAATATTGAAACGGGAAAAAGACTCTGGAAACTGCTCCCTCCACAAAAAGGAGATTTCAATGTTCCGACACCAATCCAGTATCAAAACAGTTTGGTCGTTTCCACTGAAAATAATGGTACGAGACTTTACGAATTCAGCAACTCAGGAATCATCAAGGATAAACCTTCAGCCAGCAATGAATTTCTAACGCCGGACACTTCTTCTCCTGTTGTTATTGGCGATAGAGTTTTTGGCTGCTGGGAAGATCTCTTCTGTCTCGATTTGAAAAATGGGCTCAAAGAGATCTGGGCAGGAGAAGACAAAAGTTATTTTCAATACGCCAGTTTAATTGGAAGCAAAAATGGCAAGCTGCTGATCATGACGACAAAAGGTGAACTCATCCTAATTGATGCAAAAAGCTCTGATTATAATGTCCTCTCAAGAATAAAACTGTTCCCCAAAGGTGAGGACATTCATTCTCATCCTGCAATCGTTGGCAATCGCCTCTACGCCAGAGGTAAGAATTCAATCATCTGTATTGAAATGTAATCATCGAAATAAATCAATCAGTAACAATTTGAAGAGAATTTTATTTCTTTTTTGAATTGATGACAGGAATTACATTTTTAAATTCAAACTGAATGGGGATGGATTCAAATATAGTGTATGCAGGAAAATGCAACAAATACTGACTTTTATCATGCTCCAGATTCCGAAATTCGATTTTATATAACATCAAGTTTGAGTCCTGCCTGAGATGATTATATGAATCGCTAGCTTTCGTTTTTCCTCCCGTTTTCTTGTGAATCAGAAAAGGCGAATTTTTAAAGATTGATCGTCTGTGTGATTCAAAAAGCATTCCATATTTTTCCCGATCCAGATCATAATCTGCCAACAGGGATATATGATAAACATCAGAGCCATTTTCCAATGATTCTGTTTTGGCCTCCTGTATCTTTAAGGTGAGTAAATGCTTGCTGTATTCTTTTTTTTCCTCATTCAATTTTATTTTAAACTGCTGCTTATAAGTAGCTGCAAGCATATTTGCAGTTCCATTTATTTTGAATGATGGATTGTTTTTTTGAACTAATTTCGGAAGAAGATAATCAACATGGAATTGAACCGTTTTGTTATTTTCATCAAGCGATATTTCTAACTGGCTGTCAGGCGATAGAGGAGAAATGGAACTTCCGGTCTCAGTAAGTAATGTCAGATTTTTTATCTGGTAAAATAAAATCAGGGGATAAATTCGAGGCTCTGAATTTATTTCAAAATGGATTCGCAATCTGGAATGATTTTCATCCTGTGTTAAATGATCTATCCGGGCAGACTTCAGAATGATTCGGAAGAGTCCATCCTCATCGAGTTGTCTGGATTTTGCACCTGAAAATTCAACAGCCCCCAGAACAATGCTGAATGAATCATTTTTCTTTTGCACGTGAATAAGCTTCTTTTTTTCGAGATGATTGAGAACCTGCCAGAATGTCATTGATTTTTTTTCTGGAAAACTGATTTTCTTTTTTAGAACTATTCCTGAGACATGACTGAAGTCGATTGAGTTTCCGGTTTCCTTTTCCAGCTGAATTAGAATTGATTCTAACGTAACCTGTTGAGAAACTTTGAATTTCGCAGGGATTCTCAGACTTTGAATTTCACGTTTTTCAATCTTTTTGAGAATGAGTGAAACAGAATTTGTAGCAGAAGGAGTTAAGTTTCCGCTTTGTATTTTCTTTTTTAAATATGGAATAATATCTGAAGAAGCTTCCTCCAATTTCTTTTTCGCTTCTGTTCTTGTTTTTCGAGAACTCGAATCAAGGTCTTCCAGAAATCGATCAATCTGTTTTTCTTGCCCAGCAGTTAACCCGACATTCAAATAGAAGTTATTCAGAAACAAGATCAGCATAATTGCTGCAACCCATCTAAAGCACATACCTTCCCTGCAAATCAGGAATTCAGGCTTCCTGTTTAATAAAGGGTACGGGTCAGGCATGATTGGAAATCTTTTCTAAATCATTCAAAAATAGAGTTTAAACATATTCTCAGGAATCAACTTGTTTAAAAAACGAAACATGGTTCTTCATCTGATTTTTTCTGGAAGAACACGACGACTATATCCTATGCTTTATCTTAGGCTAATCCGTTATGCAGAAGGAATTGTTTTTCTCATGATTTTTCAAAGGATGTGATTTTTCAAGGTATATTTAATAGGGACATCGCTTTCTCACCCTTGATTCACATCAATTCTCAGTTTCGATCCGGGCGATTATTCAATAAGAGTTCAGCTCTCATTAAAACAGGTTTATTTATGATTGATAAAAACCGGCTATTCTGTTTGATTCTGTTTTTGTTTTCTGTAACACATTTACAGGCGGGAAGACCAAAATACATTGAACTTAAATCAGACAAAGGAACCTTTCAAGGGAGAGTGGAAAGCAAAAATAAATATGCTTGCTGGCTTATTGACCGGGATGGAAAATTAAACGGACTCAACTTAAGCAAAGTGAAAAAATTCCGGACTGTCTCGACAACGTTTTCCCCTTATTCAATTCCTGAACTGAAAAGTCAACTCGCAAAAGAATTCGGAAAACAGTTTAAAATTGCTTCTGATGGTCAATATATCGTCTGCGCATCAAGCCAGCATGCAAATGCGTACGCCCAATTATTTGATGACACTTACCGATCCTTCAGGAATTATTTTTCCCGAAAAGGCTTCCATCTACCGAAGCCCGAGTTTCCTCTTGTGGCCATCGTTTTTCCAGACTTCAACAGCTATTCAAAATATCAAAGAAAAGAAGGACTGAATCCTTCGCGTGGAATAATTGGCTATTACATGCGAACATCTAACCGGGTGGCTCTCTACGAAAACAATAACCCGTCTCTCAGCCTGAAACAATCTTCACTTGATCAGAACAGCATAACCAATTTGAACCAGTCCGCTTATTTGAACCAACCCATTGATCAATTCCTGATGACACAAGATTCACATCTGTCCGGTCTGAATTCATTCATGAATTCTTTTGACACAAGAACTGCATCAAATAATATTGATCAGATAAATTCAAGGATGTCAGAAATATCGCTTCCTTTTGCGCGGATAAGCAGGACGGAAAAATCTTTGGAAGCAACAATCATCCATGAAGCGACCCACCAAATCGCATTTAACACCGGCTTGCATTCCCGAATCGGGGACACACCCAAATGGATTATTGAAGGGCTTGCAACTGTTTTTGAAGTTCCCGGAATCAGGGATTCCAAGACAACAGTCAAAGCAATTCAGCGGGTCAATCGGGATCGGTACATCTGGTTCAGGAATTATCTTTCCAAGAGAAGAAAGGAAAAATCACTGGTTTCATTTATCAGTGGAGATCAAAAATTCCAATCTAATGGCCAGCAAACAGTTCTGGATGCTTACAGCGAAGCCTGGGCGTTGTCCTTCTTTTTTCTTGAAACCCAACCGGTTAAATATGCACGTTACCTGCGAAAAATCACAGCTCGTAAAGGAAGCAATATTTATCCAGCTCAAGAAAGACTCAAAGATTTTAAATCCGTATTTGGAAACGGAATTGCAAAAATCGAAATTGATTTCATCCGGTTTATCGAACGCCTGTAAGAAGATCCTCACACAAAAACGTATAAGATCAATTCCAGCTTCAGAGCTTCATGCAGCGATTGAGCCGGGAATCTGAAATTCTTCAGATTCAAGAACCGATTGAATCAATAAACCTCTGGCAACGGTGTATTCTGAATCGATCGCTAGCTTAACCCGATGGATTTCAACAGGAAGTTCTGCCTGATCAATTTTTTCTTTCAGGAGTTTTCCGAATCCGGGGATTTTTGCACTGTTTCCGGAAACAACCAGAACCATTGGTGAGTGAAAATGGTTTTCCAGAATGACAGGTACTATTTCCTGTTTGACCATTTGAACAGCCTGATCCAATACCTGTCCACAAAGTTCGCCCAGAATTTTTTCGCGTTTTATATGAGCTTTCAAGGATGTCCCTTCAAGGGATTCTTTCCATTTTCTGCTAGCTTCAGTATTAAGAAAACGGTTTCCTTTATCATCATATTGAAAATTGCCCAGTTTTTCGGCCATCATTTCATCAATCCAGTTTCCAGCTTGATGATGAGAGCAATTTACATATTCAACTCCTCGATTGACGAAACTTGCTTCAACCGATGAAGCTCCAAAAGTGATTCCAATTCCGGTGAACGATTCTTTTGTGAGTTCAGAAACAATTAATGCTTTGCTCTGGTTACACATAAGAGGTTGATAGCCACGCAGTTCGATGAGCCTTAAAAGAAATTCGTTATGCTCTCGTTTTTCAAACGTACTTTTGTGGGTATGATTGGATGGTACATTAACCACACAAATTTCCCCTTCTTCTTTTGGTACAGGAAGAAAGGATTCTAAAATGGAATTCAATAGCTGGCGAGCGGGCGGATCATCTGCAGGAATTGCCCCTTCCGGGAATAAAGATGTTAAGGGCAATCCTAAAAGATCTGAAAGCCAGAAAATCTCTTCACCAATCACAGTCAGATATTCCTGACAGATGAAAAAAGGGCATTCCCGGTTTTCAAGAACCTGCCTCATGGAATCAGAGTCGCGAATGGTCAGGTAAGCAGAAGGGCATTGCTGACCTGTAATATTATTTGGATTCTGACTTTCCAAAACACGAATTTTGTTACTTCCAATGTCTAATGCAATACTCATGTTTCGTTATCCGTCTTTTTACATCTGGCTGAAATGTTTAATGCTGATTTGTTTAATAATGTAATAAACCAACGCGATATAATACTGGCTTAAATCTGCTCGTTTTCATCGTCAGGTCTCTGAACAGAAGAAAGCACCTGATCAAGCATTCCCAGCTTCTGTTCAATTGATATTTCCAAAGTTGGCTTCTTTAATTTGACTCTTTTTGATCTGACGGGATGGCTCGCGTTGTCAGTTCTCGTTTTTGTTCTTCTTTCTGAAATCAATTGATCAGCCTGTTTTAACTGCGATGAAATTTTTTCCTGTATCTTTTCAGAAGCTGATGATGATGGAATTTCAACTGTTGCTGATACCGTCTGTTTCCGCTTCGAGGTAGGACGACTGACTTCCCTGATGTAATGAGGAGCTTTAAACTCTTCTTTGGCTTCAACCCGGATCATTCGAGGTCCTGCTGGCGTCCCATATAAATTCACCATATTGGGGAAACAGGCTTTCTTTTCCTCAATGGCCAACTCATCCTGAATTAAGGCTTCCAAGTCAAATCGATCCCGTTTTTTTCTCACATTAAGCGGCTTACGTACTGGTTGAACTTTCTTTGCAACTTTTGCGACCTTAACAGCTTTCCTCTCAATTGGCTTTGTAACAGATGAAACTTTTTTCTGAGAAGTTTGTTTTGCCATGCTTCCAAGAAGTACTCCGGTAATCAGGATAGCACCAATCATCACAGCAGCAATAAGCCCGTTCGAAATTTTGAATTGACTGAACTGAGACTGATTCGCTTTATCTGCAACATAATCTCCTTTTTCCAACAAGCTTTTGATTTCATCCTGTGGAGGTGGAGGGACAACAGTTGCCTTCGCAATAGTTTCTTTTTCTATTTTTTCAGTTTGATCATCAGGTTTTGCCAACAGCGGTAATTGCAGATCTTGTTTTTTCACAACTTTAGAACTCGCTTTAAGTTCCTTCACTGGAGGCTCTGTTACAATAATGTCCAAATCTTCAGGACGTGCAGGGGGAAATCCAATGGTTGTTCCATCTGTACTGACTATTCCGACATGAGGATCCCGAATGGGAACTGGTATTATCGGCAGAGTTGATATTGGTTTCTGACGAGACGTATTCATTTCAGTTTGATGATTTTCAACAAATTTAACCTGGTTGAATTTTCCGGAATCATCAGCAAAAAAATCGGGCAATGCTGGAATGTTTTCTGTGACTACCAATTCCGGTTTGAAGACCAGAACTGTTCCCGTTGTCAGTTCATGAATATTTTCACCAGTTTTTTTTCTGGAAGATTTCGCGTGAATCACCCTGACGCCTTCCGGTGATTGACCTAGCAGTTGCAATAGCTGATCCATGCTGGCCATTTTTTTATTGAGTAGCAGAACAACTGGTCTGGCTGGTCTGGAAATCAGATTGAGCATTGTGACCTGCACCTGGTTTTGATCTGAAACTGCACCCGGAATAAAAACCACATCCCCTTTCAAAAGGAGAGGATCATTTTGTGCAGAGACATTTTCCATCAAGCCTGCTCTTCCATTCCGAACAATATGAATGCTAGACGTTTTCGAAATCAGACCACCTGAACGTTTGATTAATTCAGAAACGTGAATTGAGTTCTGTTGAAATTCATAAACGCCGGGTTTTCCAACCGCCCCCAGAATTGAATAGAACTGTTGACCGGTTCCCCTGGAAGAATGTATCGATGGACCTTGATATCCAGCTGGTAATCCCGACTGAATCATTAAGGAAATGATTAATCCCATCACTGTTTGAATCACAAACTGTTTCATACTGATCTCTCTGGTTCCTGAATGTCTGCGCTAATTGTGTACAATCGTAATAATCGGCATATCTTCCCATCCAGCATAAAGAAATATCTTGAAAAGACCTTGATTCTCAATATTTACATTTAACGTAACCCTAATGAAAGATAAGAGATATGACTAATGAGCACTGTTTGAGTTGAGATAAACCAGCGAAAACAGAAGATATCCGCTATGAAAAGAGCCAAATCATTGACGCAAGTTACAAGGATGTCACAATAATGGAACTTGTCATAAAACATGGTTGGAGGTGCAAATTAGAACAATTCGTGCTTCTGTTATCTAAAGCATTTTAGAAAGCCATGACTGTTTAATGCTGTTTGAAAAATCATCGATTTTCCTAAATCGAGCTAATAGAGCGAGTTTCATTTACATGTAGCAGGTGAGAGTCTTGAAATAAAGTCTCCATGTTACCCAGCGATGCTACAGTCAAGTGCAACCTGCACTGATATTATCGCCTATAGAGAGGACATTTTTAATGGAAGAAGCTTGGATATTATCCGGGGCCAGAACCCCGATTGGTAAATTTATGGGATCGTTGAAAGATGTTCCCGCTCCCGAATTGGGATCCATCGCCATTCAGGGCGCGCTTGAGAAAAATGGAATAAGTGCATCTGAAATTGATGAAGTGATTATGGGAAATGTGATTTCCTCAGGCTTAGGCCAGGCACCTGCTAGACAGGCTGCGTTGGGTGCAGGGCTTCCCTCTTCCGTTTCTGCATTAACGATTAACAAAATGTGTGGATCAGGATTAAAAGCAATCATGCTCGCTGCACAGGTGATCCGAACAGGAGATGCTCAACTAATTGTAGCGGGTGGTATGGAAAATATGACGCGGGCTCCTCACCTTGCTTTGAAATCAAGAGAGGGTTGGAAATTGGGAGATGTGACCCTGAAGGATTCCATGCTGGTTGATGGACTCTGGTGTCCATTTCATGATAGCCACATGGGAATGCATGCCCAGTATGTTGCTGAAAAAAACGGACTGACTCGGGGAGACCTGGACCAGTTTTCCTATGAAAGCCAACAGAAATCTTCGCAGGCAATCGAAAATGGAAGTTTCAAAGAGGAAATTGTTCCGGTCACTATCAAAACAAGAAAAGGAGACGTGATTGTCACTCAGGATGAAGGTCCTCGTGCAGAGACCACAGTGGAAGGGCTTTCAAAACTTCGGCCTGCTTTTTCCAAAGATGGAATCATTACAGCGGGAAATGCTTCCATGATTAGTGATGGAGCTGCTGCTGTTATTGTTGCGAGTGAACAAGCTGCGAAAAAGTCCAATGCAGCCTGCAAAACAAAAGTGATCACATCTGCCACCAGTGGTCGCGATCCGAAAGATCTGTTTGAAGCCCCTGTTGATGCAGTTCGAATGGTTCTCGATAAAGCCGGATTGAAAACAGATGATATCGACATTTATGAATTGAATGAAGCGTTTGCTTCTCAAATGCTTGCTTGCCAAAGACAACTGGAAATTGATTCAGCCAAAATTAATCCTTACGGCGGAGCAATTTCTCTTGGGCATCCCATTGGTGCAAGCGGTGCAAGAGTTCTTATGACATTAATGACAGCCCTTAAAAACAAAGGCTTAAAACGCGGGATTGCCTCGCTTTGTCTTGGTGGTGGGAATGCAGTTGCCATCCTGATTGAAATGGACAATTGATGTTTCTTCTTTTCTTTTTTAAACGAGCAGTCAAATAAAATATACTCATTCCTAAAACTCTCTGATGCGGAACCAAAAATATTATTTATGGGATTCATAACAGGCACAACCGAGTTTCAGGACAAGATTTATACAGATCGGAAAAATAATGACTATTAAACAAATCACGGTCATCGGTTCAGGAACAATGGGCCGGGGAATTATTGAAACGGCTGCGGTGCATGGCCTCAATGTTTCTGTTTGTGAAGTGAACGAAGAACAGAGGAATCTGGCAGTCAAGCTGATTGAAAAATCGGTTTCAAAAGGAATTGAAAGAGGAAAAATTCAAATTGCGTCTCCTCAGGAAGTTCTCGATCGAATTCAATGGCATGGAACCATTTCTGCTTCTGCCCCCGGTTCCCATGTTGTGATTGAGGCTGTTCCCGAAATTGAAAATTTGAAAATCAGCATTTTTAAAGAATTGGACGAAATCTGCGAGCCTCTTGTCATCCTGGCAAGTAATACTTCCAGCATTTCGTTAACTAAAATTGCTTCTGCAACAAATCGTCCGGAGAAAGTTGCGGGGATGCATTTTTTCAATCCTGTTCCGATCATGAAACCGGTAGAAGTGGTTAAAGCAGTTCAAACCAGTGAGGAAACTGTTGAGAAAATTATGGAACTTTCCAAACAAATGGGGAAAGAATCCTTTAGCGTGGCTGACTATCCCGGTTTTGTCGTGAACCGAATTTTAATGCCTATGATTAATGAAGCTGTTTTCACTTTGCAGGATGGGGTCGCAGATGCAAAAACAATAGACTCACTCATCACCCTGGGATTAAATCATCCGATGGGTCCGTTAACGCTGGCTGATTTAATCGGACTTGATATCTGCTTGTGGATTATTCAGGTTCTTCATAAAGAGCTAGGTGATCCCAAATTTCGCCCTTGCCCGTTATTGGTAAGAATGGTGAATGCAGGCCAGCTCGGACGAAAAACAGGACAAGGTTTTTACAAATATGATTAAGCAGGATTCTCATCAATATCTTGAGAATGGTTCCAGAATGTTTGCATTGTTGATACATACCAGAATTTTTCTGGTAACAATCATTCTTTGTTGCTGGACTATTACTCTTCATTCTGCAGAACTTTCGAGAATTGCCAATAGCCTTCCTGCCAATCTGGAAATTGATATCAAGACGCAAAAGAAATTGGCTTCTGCTAAATTACTAACTGAGAAAAAACAGTGGAGCGAAGCATTTCCAATCCTCAACCAGCTAATCAATTCTCAAAATATTCAACTGGTTCGTATCAATGACCAACAATATATCAGGCTGAGAAAATACTGTCATTTCCTGATTACTCAGTGTTCTCCCGAAGGTTTGAAACAGTACCGTGAACTGGTTGATCAAAATATCAAACATATATTTGATCTGGCAAGAAAATCTACTGATGTATCTCTCTACAGGAAAATCCTGCAAGAAGGATACGCAAGTGAATATGGAGACGATGCACTTTTCTATCTTGGTGAAATTGCATGGTCGGAAGGAAAGATTTCTTTAGCGAGATCTTACTGGTCTCAACTCATTCCACTTTCACAAAATAGAATTGAACAAGATTCCCGACTGATTCTTCGATATCCTGATTCTAACCGTAACCGGGCAGATATCCTTGCGCGTCTTTTACTTTGCAGTATCATTGAAGGAGATCATACAAGAGCCAAACAGGAATTGCAGGCGTTCTCTCATCTTTATCCGAATGCGCGTGGAATTCTTGCAGGGCGATCAGGAAATCTTTCAAAAATATTATCTTCAAAACTCACTGAATCTGAAAACTGGAATTTTGAAAGAAGCTTTTCTCCTAATTCTACATTCGGGAATAATTACAAGCGAACGGGAACTGTTTCAAAATCGCTGGACATTGGAGAGAACTTGTTTTCCTTTAATGCTCCGCAATTAATTTCTGAAAACAATGCCGGGGCTTCACCTCAATTCCCATATCATTCGGTTATTTACGACAACAAATTATTTATCAATAATGAACTTGAAATATTTTCCTGGAATTTAAAAACAGGGAAACCATCTTGGCCGGTTGATGATAATGACTCTGCTTTAATTTATTCATCCCGACTTTCAAAAAAAGAAATCCAGCCAACGCATCCTGTCCCCGGGAATTTTCATTTTACAATGACAATTGATCAAGGTTTTTTGTTTGCGCGAATGGGGACGACCGTACTTAACAAATCAAATAAAGAACTGAGGGATTTGCAAAGTGAATTGATTTGCCTGAATCTGAAAAATGCAGAAGGAAAACTTGAATGGATGATTTCTTCAAAGGACATCGGCAATCAAGCCGTTTTTGAAGGTTCGCCTGTCATGATTCATGACCGAGGTTATGTAACTGTTCGTAAATTGAATCCGGATTCCTCGATTGAGATTCTTTGCTTTGACAGAAAAACAGGGAAACCTGTCTGGATACAACCTGTCAGTTCCATGATCAAGCCATTCACAGGAATGAATTCCTTTCAGGGGCATCAACTTCTCTCTGCTGATGATTCTTCGCTTTATTATCAAATACATAATCTTGGTGTGGTTTCTATCTCACAAGAGACAGGCAATCTGAACTGGATTCATTACTTCAAAAATAAATCATTGTCGTCCCGAAAAATGAGATCCGTTTATCTTCTGCCACCTGTTATTTCGGATAATCAAATTTTTGTAGTTAATAACAGTAACCAGGAAGTTCTTTCCCTTGATGCATCAACAGGAAGTCAAATCTGGAAAAAAAAGCTGGATGAAAAAATCAAACATCTAATCGGAATCAATGACAGACGATTAATTGTCAGTGGAAAAAAACTGTCCGCTTTAAATATTTATAATGGATCACTTGAATGGCAGGTTGGGTATGAAAACCCTGCAGGAAACGGACAAGGGCGAGGAACCATTGCAGGTCATCTTGTTTTCTGGCCAACGGTGGAAGAATTGATTCTGGTTGATATCAGGACAGGAAAAATCAGGCAGCGAAATCATCTGGTCCAATTACATGGAATCACCGGCGGAAACATTCTTCTAACTAATAACCGAACCCTGATCACTGGAAATAAAAAAATATCTGTTTTTTCACCTTTTGGAAAAATCAAGAAAAACAAAGCAGAAGATAAAACCATCAGTCTTTTCCATTCCAGAAGCAACTTGTTAAACCGGATCAACAACTAAATTACATTCAGGCAGGCTATCCAGAAACAGTTTTCCATACCGTTTTGTACGAACTCTCGGGTCAAGAATCACAACCTGTCCGGAATCTTCCTGTGATCTGATCAATCTTCCGAACCCCTGTTTCAGTTTGATAATTGCTTCTGGGATTTGATAATCCATAAAAGGGTTTCCACCGCGGGCTTTAATGGCTTCCAATTTTGCTTCCAGCAAAGGATGATCAGGCACCCCAAAGGGAAGTTTGGTAATGATGACTGTTTTTAACGCGTCCCCCTGAATATCTATTCCCTGCCAGAAACTATCAGTGCCGAACAGGACTGCTCTTTCATCCTCGCGAAACCTCTCAACCATCCTGGTTCGAGGCATGCCATCGCCCTGACAATAAATATTGATTTTATTTTTACGAAGCCAGGGACCAATTCGGTTTGCACAGTTCTTCATCATTTTGTAGCTGGTAAATAAAACAAAAGTTCGCCCCTCGTATTTTCCTGCATGTTGTTCAATTTTTTCACAAACAGAACTTTCATAATCCTGAACTGACGAAGGTTCGGGCATTCCGTCGGGCAATACCAGATCAACCTGTTCACGATAATTAAACGGGCTTCCCAGTTTTAATTCTGTATGGTTTTGAATTCCAATACGATCCTTGATGAAATCAAAACTCTGTTTTCCAACAGCCAGTGTTGCACTGGTGCAAATAACAGAACTGACTTGATCAAACAGTTCGCTTCTTAGAACGGGCCCCACTTCAATCGGGCTGCAAATCAAGCGGACATTTTGCCTCTGCCTGCCCGTTAATTCCATCCAGTACACGGAATCTTCAATCGACTGCTTCATCCAACTATCGAGTGAATTGGCCAATCCGGAACAACGCTCGGAGGAGGATGTTAATTCAATCCGATCTTCTTCTGCAGATATCTTTTCTGCATTAATGGAAATGGAAGCTGATAATTGTCTTAATAAATCAGAAACATTGTTTTGAATGGGTGGGAGGGTACGAATACGAAAACTGTTCGATTTTTGATCTCGCTGCCATTCTTTAAGGGAATAAAAAAAGTCTCTTGACTGGAATCTGATTTCCTGAACAAGTTGCTGGCACTTGGGAAGATTATGGAAAACCAGGAGTCCCTTTTGTGTTCGATCGTTATAAAGCCGGCTCAGAAGATAATCAACTTGCCCACTCGAAGCAGTCATTCCCAAATGGTTGGACGCAACGGACTCAATTGTATGAGCTTCGTCAAAAACAACAACATCATAATCAGGGAGGATCGAAGCCCCTTCTCTTCTTAAGGCAAGATCAGAAAAGAAAATAGCATGATTTACAACAAGCAAATCTGCATTCCAGATTCGTCGACGTGCAAGGTAATAATAACAACTATCATAACTGGGACATTTTTTTCCCAGACAATTCCCATGCTCACTTTTGACTTCATCCCAAATGCTAGAAGCGGGCCTGAAATTCAAATCGGAGCGGCTTCCATCATTGGTTTTTGAGGACCAGTCGTAAACCTGTTTCAATTCCTGAATTTCGTCCTGATCCGTGAAAAGTGAATCAGCACGTTCCATTGCTCCGCGGGTTCGTCTCAAGCTGAGATAATTGGATCGTCCTTTTACCAGGACAGCAGAGAATTCGACAGGCATGACCGCATTCAGAAATGGAATATCTTTGCTGATCAGTTGTTCCTGAAGACTGATTGTATTTGTCGAGATGATTAATCTTTTTCGTTTGGCTTGATCGCGCTTTCCTGTTGTTGAAGCGAGAATGGCCGGGACAAGATAAGCGAAGCTTTTTCCAACACCTGTTCCTGCTTCAACCAGAAGATGCTTCTTGTTTTCTATTGCCTGTTGAACAGCCTCAGCCATCTCCAATTGTTCAGAACGTTTTTCATACTGGGGCAAGCGTTTGTTAATGCTACCGCCTTCTCCTAGTATCGATTCCACGTCCAACGCCACAGGAATATTCTCCGTTAACCCCTTTGCAAGTAATTAACCTGCATTATTTTGAATCTTCGTTTTACAAAAATAAGTTACACAACCTAATTATCGTAAAAACGTTATAACGAAACGCAGCGTAAGGGAAAACTGTAAAGAAATCGAATCACTCAAAATAGTCAACTATTCCTGAGATGAGGCTGAACGTTTAATTCCGACTGCACAGATATCATCAATATGAGGTCTGTCTTGAGAGAACTTCTCGATATCTGCAACAATTCCATTGATCAGTTCCTCAATATCATCCGGACCATCAAGGATAAATTGATTCAAACGTTTGCGTCCGAATATTTCATTGTCAGGGTTCATTGCATCGGTAACACCATCTGTATAAAGACAAATTGTATCCCCCGGCTCCAAATCAATAATTACTTCCTGAAATTCCTGGTGAGGAGAAATTCCAAGTGGCATTCCCGATTGCTCTTTATCAATCAAGGATGAAATTCCATTTTTATTCCTGATCAAGGGGGGAAGATGCCCGGCGTTGACAACAGTTGCCTGGTTCTTTGCAGGATCAATCACAACGACAACAAATGTAATAAAACGATGCCCTAACCCACTTGATGCAATTTCTGAATTTAATCCTTCCAACGCGAGTTTGAGATCAGGCTGAGTCAGCAAATGAAACCGAGCAGCAGAATACAAACGTGCCATCAATAATGCAGCGGGAACACCTTTCCCGGCCACATCACCTAATGCAACCGCCACTTTTCCCTGGGGCATGATGATATAATCAAAATAATCTCCACCCACTCGAAGGGCAGCCTCATAATAATCAAAAAATTCGTAGTTCTCTATTTTGGGACGCTTGTTCGGGAGAAATCCAAGCTGGACCTGGGTTGCAAAATCAAGCTCTCTTTGTAAATCTCTTTGCCTCAGAAGTTCTTCATGCATTGTTGCATTATCAATAGCAAGACTGATCTGTGATGAAACACTGGTAAAAGTATCCAGATCATTTTCTGAAAATGTACGTTCAAGATCATTCGAATCAATCTGGATCACTCCAATAATGTCTCCTGATTTCAAAAGTATCGGCGTGCACATGACTGATCGAATTTGAAGTTGAGAGAGACTGTCGCTCATTTCAAATCGGCTATCCTGAATGGCATCTGCACTTAAGATGGCTTCACCGGTTTGCATTGCCTGTTTGACAATGGTCATACTAATTTTGACTTTTGTCTCTTCTTCTTTTTATCGCGAAAGAGTTGCCTTCACTACCAGTTTATTTTTGTGAGGGTCTTTTAATAAAATGAATCCTTCATGGCTTTGTGGAAATATTTCGAATAATCCTTGAAGGGTCGCCGATAGAACTTCATCAAGATCCAGAATTCTTGCAAGAACATTACTGATATCAAGGACT
>JAJRVU010000275.1 GCA_024277145.1 Planctomycetota bacterium | reverse complement strand
TTTTCAATTAATTCAGGGAAACAACGGTAACGTGCAATATGCACTCATTTACCGTTAATTTAAAATATAGAACATGTCTTAATTGTAAATAACTTGGCAGAAAACATCACCTCTTTTTTGATAGAAATTATTCAACCAGCAATATTTCTTAAAGGGCAATTCCGGCTTTTGATGGCATAAAAAAACACAGCCAGCAATGATTTCTGCAGACTGTGTCAATTTTATATGCCAATAATCAAGTTTAAAGGAATTTTCTCTGACATGATTCCCTAAAGAGGAGTTTAACTTCAGTTTCTATTTGTCGTCTTCGAATCCTCCTGGCTTGGGGTTGAGTCTCTGTTTAATAATATCAGCGGCTGAGGAAGAAGGATTTGACTCCGGTTCTTTCTTTTCACCATCATCACCCTGAGATGGTGGGGCTTCGACTTTAGCAGTTGCTCCTGTTGTTGAAGGATCAGGTAGCTGAATCGGAGGAGCAGTAACTTCTCCAGTAGATGAACTGTCTTCTGGTTCGCTCACTTCCTGTTGTGGTTCAGGTGGAGCCGCTGGTGCAACAGGTTGAGGTTGTTGCTGCTGAGGAGGATATCCCATTGGCGGTTGCTGAGGATAGCCCATCGGTTGTTGAGGGTATGCTCCTGGTGGATACATTCCCGGTTGTTGAATCGGTTGCTGAAACTGGGGCATCATAGGTTGCTGAGGAGGATAGCCCACTGGCATTTGCGGGAATCCTCCGGGTGGAGTCTGATAACCCGGCGCTTGTGGATAAGGTGCCATCGGTTGTTGAAACCCGCCTGGTGGAGTCGCGCCAGGGGGAACTATCGGTGGTGGAGTTGTGGGCTGACCCGGTTGAAGGATCGCTGTATCTGAAGGAACTTGTTGATCAGGAAAAGCTTGAACGGGAAGCTCGAATTCTGTGGCAGTTGAAGCCTGAGATAACTGCTCGGTTTCGTGTTCCGGCTCAGGCGCTGACATTCCCGGTGCGCCCGGTACATCCGTTACTTCTTTGATGACAATTTCAAATTCAAGTTTTCCAATGCTTACCTTGTTTCCAGTTTCAAGGATGGCAACACCATGAATTTGTTCCCCGTTAATGAACGTACCATTAGTACTTCCAAGATCACGTAATCTGACTGAATACTGATCCACCGTGAAGACACAATGATGTCGGCTGACAAGTTCACTGTTTGGACGCAATTGACAATCGCTTTCACGACCAATCAAGAATTTACTTTTTGACAATGGAATAACTTTTCCGTGATGTTTTCCACCAACAACACGAAGTTCGGCCTGTAGCATGGAGAATTTGCTCCTGAGATGATTAGAGTTGAGTAAACAACGATAGCGAATTCAATTTCCAGGAAATTGAAATATTCTCCTCGCAAAAAAGTTAAATAAAGAATGTGTAAAAAATTGGAACTGCGAGTTAGATCAGATGATCATCTTGTAATGGTTTTAATTGGAAAGAAAAAAATTAAATGTTAAAGATACATTACAAAACCACCAAAGCCGGATTTGGCCTTAGAACCGAAATTCGATTCTTCTTGCTGATCTCAATATTATGATAACTCGGTATAAGATCGAGAGAAATGACTCCTCCGTATAAATATGAAATATGCCCCAAATTAACACCCAAAGCACCTCATGTCAACTTGAAACTAGAATGATATATTATTTCTATTTCGACGTTTTTCCACTTGATATTTTAGGTTTTTTCAGTCTCTGATCACCAAAAATAGCAACTTATGAATGTCGTTTCAGTCCTGATTAATTATACCATCTATTTTAACGGTAATCAGGGTAAATTTGAGTAAAATACCCCATTTTGAATAATCTGTTCAATCCGAACAATACTGATCAGTTGACCTCTCAATGACTCCATTTCAGAAAACGATATTTTTCTTCAATCAGTTGGTCAACCTTTTCTTCCTCTGTAGAATTCAGTTCCATATGGAATGGTTTACGGACTAGGGCATTAGAAATATTTTGAATCAAAGATTCTTTGAACTCTTTGAATGGAAAAGAGCATTGAGCCAATTCTTCCAGCCCGGGGAATTCTGGCGCATGTTCTGATCTTCTGATGAGAATGCTTCCATGTTGTAGCGTGTTACCTTTTCTTCTTCTTTGAGCGCTCCCCACTATTTTATGACCGTTAAGCATGATGTCATTTGCATCGCCTCGTCCGAAACAAAGAAATTTTGAATTCTTCTCTTTATTCGATGCAGATCTCATTGCAGCAAAAATTTTGAATTCCTGAAAGGATTTAATGATTTCCTGATGAATAAAATGGTAAAGATAAGAAGGGTTTTTTGACAGGATATGAGATTGAGGAACAACAAAAGAATAAGTCAATTCATGGTGATGAAGGATCGCACCACCACCAGATAATCTTCGTACAAACGGAAGATTCTTAAACGAATTTTCGGAAGAGGGTTCAGGTTCTTTTTGAAAATAGCCGAGGCTGACAGTTGGCTCAGACCATTCATATAATCGAAGGGTTGGTGTTTTACTTTGGCTTGCCAGTTGCAATAATGTTTCATCAATCGCCATGTTCCGCTGGCCCGAACAGGGTTGGGGATCAACCAACAAGCGGAATTCCTGTTCCTGGTTTATCTGGCTGGTCATAGGCACCTTCGCGTCAGAAAACACAAACGCAATTCTTTAGAATTGATTGAACTGATTATTTCCCGGGTTCCGTCCATTTTAAAACAGGTTTCCTGGCTGCTTTGACTTCATCAGGTCTGCTTACCGGTGTTGAGTAGGGGGCGTCATGAAGATATTCAGAATCTTCAGAGAGAATCTGTTTGATTGATTCTGCAAAAGCATCAAGTGTTTCGCGTGACTCAGTTTCTGTAGGTTCAATCATCAACGCTTCTGGAACATCAAGCGGGAAATAAACTGTTGGAGCATGGAAACCAAAATCAAGAAGTCGCTTGGCAATATCCATCGCTGAGATACCATTCTTCTTTTGAACATCGGCTGCAGAGGCAACAAATTCGTGCATGCAAAGGTCTCCATTGGGAACAGGAAGAATATCTTTCAGCAACGCTTTAATATAATTGGCATTCAAAACCGCTTGTTCCGATGCTTCTTTGACTCCCTTTGCACCTAATGTTCTTAAATATAAATATCCGCGAAGAAGGATACCCACGTTTCCAAAAAATGATCGAACCCGACCGATCGATTTGACCGGATTTGTCAATTGATAATAATCGTTCCCGTCATCATCTTCAGTTTTAGTAATCACAGGACCGGGAAGATAATCAGCAAGGAAATCACGGACTGCAATCGGGCCTGCACCGGGGCCACCCGCACCGTGAGGACCGGTAAAAGTTTTATGAACATTGTAATGCATCATGTCACCACCAAAATCTCCGGGACGAGTTTGCCCCATGATGGCATTCATGTTTGCACCATCGATATAAACCAGCCCGCCAACATCGTGTAACATTTTTGAAATAGTGGCGATATCTTTTTCAAACATTCCGAGTGTATTCGGATTGGTAATCATGAAAACGGCTGTTTCCTGATTCAAATGAGATTTCAGTTCTTCAAGATCAACCAGCCCGTTACCAGTTTGCTTTAACTGGATGCAATCAAACCCTGCAAGGGCAGCACTGGCGGGGTTGGTTCCATGTGCACTGGAAGGAAAGATCACTTTGGTACGGTTTTGTCCATGGTCTCGAAAATAAGCTGCTGCCGTCAGTAATGCAGTGAATTCTCCCTGGGCACCTGCTGCAGGCTGTAATGAAACCGAGGGCAAACCTGCAATTTCGGCTAGCATTTCCTGCATCTCAAAAAGAATGCCTAAAATTCCCTGAATGTTTTCTTCTTTTTGATAAGGATGAATATCAACCAAGCCGGGAAAATTACAAATCCTTTCATGCCTTTTAGGATTGTACTTCATTGTACAACTTCCCAAAGGATAAAAATGTGTGTCTACAGACATGTTTAATGTAGAGAGATTCACATAATGCCTGACCACATCCGGTTCGGTTACTTCAGGCAGTGCAGGGGGCTTTTCCGAGAGGAATCCTGAAGGAATAAGCTCCTTGACTGAGTCAACCGGGACATCACATTTCGGATAAATTGCTGCCCGACGGCCCGGCACGGAAAGTTCAAAAATTAATTGCGTTGCTTGTTGATTTCTCATTAATCTGTTCTTGGTTGGAGTTCATCACTGTAAGTTTTTGAAGGATGAACTTAATTACAAATCCATTGTTATTTGTCGGCGATTTTTTCGGTGTTACTTGTTGGCTTTTAGAAATCTCACTCAATGTTCAGAAGCGATATAATGTCCAGAAACTTTATGTGGTTCTGATTTTAGACGGTGGCAAGTTCCGTGGTCATGATTCTTAACAGGGAGTCAATTTCACTTTTGGATCTTTTTTCAGTAAAAGCAAAAAGGATTCCGTGAGAAGAAGCTTCTTCTGGTATTGATTCCAAATTCCCAAACTGAGAAATAGTAGGACCAATCAAGAAACCTTTGCTCAGGCTTTTTTTACGAAGCAATTCAAGATCACCGTCGTGGATCATGCAAAATTCCTTGAAGAATGGCTTGTCAAAAGCAGGCTTCATATTGGGAATCTTTTTCATTTCTTCAAATGCATAATGAGCATTTTTGCAGCTTCGGTCCCCAATTTCTTTAAGACCTTCCGGGCCAATTAACGACATGAAGATGGTTGCTCGTAAAGCAAGTAATCCCTGATTTGTGCAAATATTACTGGTGGCTTTCTCTCGTCGGATATGTTGTTCGCGAGTTTGAAGGCTTAACGTGTAACAACTTTTTCCATTTCGGTCAGTTGTTTTTGCGATAAGTCGGCCTGGCATTTTTCGGACAAATTCTTTTTTACATGCAAGAATACCCAAAAATGGACCGCCGAACTGATGGGGAATTCCCAAAGATTGTCCCTCTGCTACAACAATATCAGCTCCATATTCAGAGGGGCGTTTTAAAATTCCGAGGCTGATAGGATCAACCGAGCAGATCGCAAGTGCCCCTACATCATGTGCAGCTTGAACCAATGGTTCCACTTCTTCCAGACAACCCCAGACATTTGGCTGCTGGATAACAAGACAGGCTGTCTCTTTATCAAGAGCGCCCACCACTTGATCAATATCAACTGTTCCATCAGGTGTCGGGATGATACAGACTTCACAGTCCAGATGTTCAAGATAGGTTTTTGCAATCTGCTGGTATTCAGGATGAACAGAACCAAGAATGACCACCTTGTTATGCCGTTTTTTCACTCGCATTGACATGAAGATTGCTTCACTCACTGCAGTGCCACCTTCGTACAGGCTTGCATTAGAAACATCCATGCCCGTTAGCTGGCAAATCATTGTTTGAAATTCAAAGAAAGTCTGCAGGCTTCCCTGGCTCGCTTCTGCTTGATACGGCGTATAAGCGGTATAAAATTCCCCGCGAGAAACAATTTCATCAACGGCTGCTGGTATGAAGTGGTCATAAATTCCACCACCTAAAAAGCTAACTTTGGAAGCAACTCCCGGATCAGACGATACCAGATTTTTGACATGACTCCCCAGTTCCATTTCGGTTAATGCAGGAGGCATCTCAAGAAGTCGATTAAGTTTGAGTTCACCAGGAATTTGATCAAAGAGATCTTCAATCGAATTCACACCAATAATTTCGAGCATTTCCTTTTGTTGCTCAGCAGTACTAAACAGATACGGCACTCTTTTACCTCAAATATATTTAATGGTAGTTTTTATTTAACCTGAATGAAACAATCGTAAGTCTAACAATCACACATAAAACAACCCCTGGTCAATCCTGCGGGCCTGTTTAGTCTGATTCTGTTAGTGCGCTTCCGATTGGCACAATTCATCATAAGCTTTTTGATCCATCAGCTGGTCAAGTTCTGAGGGATCAGCGATTTTGATTTTCACAATCCATCCTTTGCCATAAGGATCCTCAGTCAGCGCACCCAAATCTTCTTCCAGTGAATCATTAATTTCAACAATTTCACCAGTGACAGACGAATAGATGTCACTGACTGCTTTCACACTTTCAATTTCTCCAATAGAAACTCCAGAAGAAACGGAATCTCCCACAGCAGGCAACTCGATATAGACAAGATCAGTCAACAGATTGACAGCAAATTTGGAAATTCCGATGGTAACAACATCACCATCAAGCTTTGCCCATTCGTGTGATTTTGCAAACTTCAAATCCGAAGATGACATGATATTTCCTTGAATAGATATAGGTGAGATTACGGTATAATATTTTATTCACAATAAAAACCTGGTACTCAGGGTTGGCCGTTTTGCCATGCATAATGAGCTAGCGAACCTCCTGATATAGGATGATGTTCAATAACATATCGAGAAATTATCACAACGAAAAGGAGCAGCGATGATTTTCTTAAAAGAGAAAAATCATTGCCTCCTGACCACTGATTTATTTTAACAACTTCACGCAAAATTATCCCGGAAAAGATCACGGGGCAGAAGCCTGTTTATATTGTAACTGTTTTATATGAAACAGGTTATGTGTATTTGACGGGTGTTGAATTGCATGGGATGAGACGGAGAACAATCACGGATAGAGAACGGGAACTGGGATCCCTCATGAATGTCTGGAACGGGTTGGGCATTTAACTGGTGGTCACTCAGTGAGAAGCCAGATTTAGCACGTCTTTTCAGCATGGTTTTTCAAAGTCTGCAATTTTGTCAACCCGACGAGCATGGCGTCCACCTTCAAAATCTGTTGAGACCCAGATTTCAACCATTCGATTCACAAGTCGTTCGCCGAGTAAATCTGCTGACAAACAGAGAACATTGGCATCGTTATGTCGTCTGCTCATTTCTGCAGTAATATCATCATGGCAAGGAGCCGCTCGAACCCCTGAAAATTTATTGGCGACAATACACATTCCAATGCCTGTTCCACAAATCAAAATTCCACGGTCGATTTCTCCCTTGCTGACACTTTTAGCCACTTTCGAAGCATAGTCCGGGTAATCGACACTGTCTGAACCATCAGGTCCATAGTCGATTCCTTCGTGCCCCAGATCCTTAAGCTGGTTTAAAATTTTGGATTTTACCGCATAGCCACGGTGATCACTGGCAACAGCAATTTTCATCTTTTTACTATTCTTACCTTAATATTTGGAATGGTCTTTAAAATTTAATTTAGATCGAAAAAAATTATTCCACATGTTTGATTAGGAATCAGGTATCAATCTGGTCTGCAATCAACCGCAGATTTTGTTCGATTTCTTTTTTGCAAGCTTCATAGATTGAGTAATCTCCACCGATCGGGTCCAGGATATCCATACCATCTTGTGACAGGAGTTTAACCCGGTCCGCCGCATCAGGTTTGGCTGAAATAATAAAATCCCGATGTTGGCGAGTCATGGTGAAAATGTAATCAGCCTCATCAACCAGATTTTGACTTAAAGGCTGGCTTTGATGGCTGTTGATATCAACGTTTTCTGTTTCAGCAACCTCAATGGATTCCAGACTTGCTGGGGCTCCGTAAGTCGCTGCAATTCCTGCTGAGGCTACAATATAACCTTGTTCATGCAATTCTGCCTCTTTACAGCCGACTTTTTCCGCAAGAATTTTACGAAACAGTCCCTCTGCAAGGGGGCTGCGACAGGTGTTTCCTGTACAGACGAAGAGAAAAAACCTGTTTGTCATTTCACTTAAAACCTGTTCGTCAATGATACTGGAATGAATTAACTCCCAGTGATTATTAGAGATATCTATTTCGGATGAAAAATCGGAATAACGGGTCGGGCCGTCATCGACAATGACATCCAACAATTCAGGATATTTTTCCTGAACATGTTCCATTGTTGTTATTGGGTGAGAATCATTCTGACTCATCTCGTCCAAAAAAACCAGAGGGGCAGGCAATAGCTGCATGATTTCATGAATTAATGAATGTGCAGGGCACCTGACCCGTATGGAATTTACGCTATTTTGAGTCCTCAATGAGTCTTTAAGTGTAGAAGAAAATGAATGAAACAACCCTTCGTTCTCGTTGGCCAGAATTCTCGCGATGAGAGGCCCGGGCCAGGATCGTCTCAACAGTTTCTGCTCTAAATCAGTACGTTCAGGGAAAAAATCCTGAAACTCAGTCAGTCCCTTTAAAACGAGAAGGCATTGACTCGTTCCGTTTTTCGTTTGTGTATTGTTTTTTGCTGGAAAAGAAAGAAGTTTCTGAATTGCTTCCTGATGAATACTATACGCACAGACAGAGTAGACTGTTTCTGTCGGGAATGCAATGATTTTCCCTTCGACCAACTGAAAAACCAGATGATGCACAAGATCCCGGCGATTTTCATTTTGTGCAAGATTTATAATTTCGGTCATGAAATTTATTTTTCAACGATATGAATCTATTGAGAAGAAGAAATGGATTAAATTTGGGGTTACACTTAGCTGTTTAAGATACTGGAGTACATGGTAATCTCATCCAGCTTCAGGATCAACTGGCATGAATAAAGAGAGCCAATTTGACGAAATAGCTGATTTGGAAAGGGTTTACGGATTAAGCAGGATACCCTTGAATTCAGGGGTTGCTGAGCCTGGGCAGTTTAAGAAATCGGTTCCATTATTGTCGGTTTGAGTTTCAGATTCCGGGTTCATTCCATTGGAATCATTTTTAAAACTTGAATTTTGGTATGATTCATGCCAATATCTCAGGTGATTAAACGAATTAGCGATTACCAATAAGATGATATTTATTTAAGATAATTTTCACTGAATCTCATACTCGATTGAAATGCACCCGCAATGACCGATCCTAAATCAGACCCTTCAAAAATTCATTCCCTTTCAAAAAGAACTTTCAGAAAGCTGGTAGAGTTTAAAGGAATCAAGCGGTTAAGTGTCAGCCAGTATCGGGAAAAAATCCGTGCTCACTATGACGGACCTGCAGGGGCAGTTTTGTCATTGGCGAGTCTGGTTTCACTTCATGAACCTTTAATCGGACGACTTCTGCGGAAAAAGAAATATGATGTCACTCAAGCCAAGAAAGTTTTAGATATAGGCTCTGGTGCTGGGCAGATTATGAAACATGTCCTGAAACAGACAGGCTCTGATACCCAGGTGATTGGTTTTGATCTCTCCCAACAAATGCTGGTTCGAGCAAGAAACAGGATTAATAATGATCGCGCTGATTACATTGCAGGAGATTTAAGGCATCTTCCTTTTGCTGATAACACATTTGACAGCGTTACTTGTGGATGGGTGATTGAGTATTTTCAGGACCCCCATCCTGCATTGGCTGAAATCAACCGAGTCCTCACTCCCAATGGATCTGCTCTCATCCTGGCAACAGAAGATAATTACACCGGTGCATTGAACAGCCGAACGTGGAAATGCAGAACATACAATCGGCAGGAATTTGAGGAATCTTGTGAAGCTGCTGGTCTTTCCTGGAAAGAACAACTCTGGTTTACCCGGGTTCATCGCTTCTTTAAAATCGGGGGCATCCTGATTGAAGCAACTAAGATGGAACCATCCGAGAATTCTCTGGTCAACCAGGATTCAACAGAACCTGTCAGCGTTTAATTTCTAAATAACCGTTTTTGGGGAGAACTTTTGTGTTATCAATCCTCACGGCTCTCATTCTTACATTTCCTATCGCTCATCCACATGCTGCACCCAAAGTTACCAGCCTGACGAATTCGAATGTGAAATATACTCTTTCCGATAAGAATTATGCCATTCTCAAACAGGCGGGAATAGAGGCTATCATCGTCAATAATTCTGCAGTTGATGTCCCGGAACTCCCCGGGCACCGCGCAGGTTACAGTGGTTTGGCTTCATTCAAAATTAAAGGGAATCAGCATAACCTTTTTGTGCCAAGTTATGCAGGACTCAATTACGAACATATTCACGATGGAACATTAAAGGTCAACAAGGAAAAATTTGAACCTCGGAAATTCCCAATGGAGTTACGAGTGATTGACGCCAACACCGTGGAACTTTATCAGCCACCAACGAAAAACTGGAAGCTGGAAAGTTGTGGCCGATTCAAGCTTCTTCCTGATGGAGTGATCGAATACACCTTTGAATGCATTCCTCGTGAAGATAATTTCGAAAATGGATATCTCGGTTTTTTCTGGGCGAGCTACATTAATTCTCCGGAAGATAAAAAAATCTATTTCAAGGGGAAAAGCCATCATCATGCCTTAAAATGGATTGCAGCCTATTCTGAAAAACATGGTGTGAAATCAACTCACCCACCCAAATGGTCAAAAAAGGATTGGAAGGTTCATCCTGATTTTAGTTTAACCTTGGTGAATCATCCTTCGGATTATGTCTATCACGAGCCGTGGTACTATGGAATCAGTCATCAACAAGCATACGTTCAGATGTTTCGTAAACAGGATCACATCTGGTTTGCACAATCCCCAACCGGTGGCGGGAATTCCAATCCAGCTTGGGACTTCCAATGGTTTGTTCCCGATTATCAGGTTGGACAGGCTTATGGATTTGTGATGCGAGCAGCGATACTGCCAACATCAAAACGAGAAGAAATTATTCAGTTTAGCAAAAAGCATCTGCAACAATTGAATCCCTAAATTCTGAATCACGAAATCCTATTGGCGTGTTACATTTCAGGCTGTGCCATTTTCCAGCGAGACGATCACTCGTTCCGCAATATCTATTCCTGTTACTTTCTGGAATGCTCTCCAGCCGGGGACTGCGTTGACTTCAATCACATAACATTTTCCGGAATTGTCATAGAGAAGATCAACACCTGCAAATCGGGTTCCAACTGCATTGCTTGATCTTAAAGCCAGTTCGCATTCGTCATCTGTCAGGTTATGTGATTCTGCTTTGCTGTTTCGTGAAACATTCGTTCGGAAATCATCCGTTGATGTCCTGCGAATTGCCCCAATGATTTTTCCATCCAGAATAAGGACGCGGATGTCGTACCCCTGATGAGGAATAAACTGTTGAAGATAAAGAACTGATTGAATTCGTTCGAGTGTTCGAAAAGTTCGCAGTGCTAGATCAGGGTCTGAAACTCTGAGAATCCCGCGACCTTCGGAACCGAAAATGGGTTTGACGACAACATCACCGTTCAAAGTTTCAAAAGCAGTTAAAGCTGATTCAGCATCTTCACAAACAATAGTTGGGGGAACAGGCAATCCCGCGTTTTGAAGCCGCATCGTTGTGAGGTATTTATCAACAGCGCACTCAATTGCTTTGGGGGAATTCATCACTTGCACGCCAAATGATTCCAGACAGGCAAGGGCATCCATCCGCAAAACAACCTGTTCTAAAGAGCCGGGGGGCATTGTTCTGACAATCACTGCATCTTGAACAGTCAGGTCAAACTCTCCTGAGGTAAGCATCGGAGATTCAGAACCGAGATTCGCAGTGATACACGGAAAATCAATTCGAGCGGATTGATGGTCACGTTTTTCAGCTGCACGAATTAATTCGTTGCTGTACCAGCTTCCTTGATTTCCGATGACGATGATTTTCAATTTTTGTAGCCGATATTGTGATGGAGTTTAAATTGAAAAAATATTCTCTACTCTGCATCCCAGCGATCTCTGCGTGCAACTTTTTAATTTCGAGACAGGCCGAATGATGTCATCAGGACTGATTCTGAAATCTCGCCGTAAGTGTGAACTCTTCCAGTGGAAATGTTCTGGAAGCTGACAACAGCTGGGCTGAATAGATGCGGATCAATTTTATAAAAATCTTTATTAGCTTCTTCAAATATTTCAAGAAACGGTTTGCCATAAACTGGGGAAGAATTAGCCGGAACCTGTGGACCCTTCGACCGGATTGCTTCATCATCTCCTGAAACTATTAAATGGACAGTCCCACCATAAAGGATTGCATCATTGGTTCGGCCAATTCCATTCAAGCTGTTATCTGCAACTGGTGCAAGGGGAGCAATTCCCGTGGCACTTTGAATCAGATTGATGTCATAATTTAGTTCGTGAAGTTTATGAATTGCTGTTTCCACTGATCGAGAAATAATTTGCAGATTCCCTGCAATACTCGCAGTCGGTGCAATGACAAGATCAATATGAGATGATGGTGTTTCTGTTTTTTCTGAAATGTAATCAAAAACGGATTGATCCGGAATTCGGTCTCCTTCGAGAACTCCAACAATTCTTTCAGGCGATTCTGAGTAAGAAAAGGATTCAAATAAAGGCTCCGTCTGGGCAATGGTTCGCATTGGACCGGAACCCATTGCAAAGAAACCTTCACAGGCAATTTCCCACCCTGCATATTGACTTAACAGGCATGCTTCAACCGGATGATCTGTTTGAACTGAAACAAACGGAAAATGAGATTCCTGAATTGTTCCATGCGTGAGGGAAATCTTTCCGAGGCCAGACATGCAAATTTCAGAAAGCCTGATTCCTGCTTCAATTCCACCTGTTGCTTGAACCCCGAAATCCAGAACGCGCCCGCCACTTTCTAATGTGTGAACCTCTATTTTGAGATGATCAGCATTCTTGATGGATTGATCAATCAAATGAGATGCAAGTTGATTAAGACGGAACGACATGAAAATTATCCATTTAAAAAGTCATGAATTATGACACACTGGTTTTGAAGCAGGATCGCAGAATTATAGAATTCCAATTTCAATCATGATTTTTCTGATTCGTTCAACCCGATCCGGAGAAACCGAATCAAATGGTTGAGTTAATTTATTGGATGTAATCCAGCCCCTGAGCATTTGAGCTGTTTTCATTGATCCTAATGCATAGCCAAAGTTGAAAGAACCATCTGGTAAAAAAATGACTTCATACAGTTCAAGAATGTTTTTCTGGATCAATAAGGCTTCAATCATTTCGCCAGCTTTCCATTTGTCGTAAAGCTGGACAAACAATTCAGGGGCAACATTAGCCAATCCCGGAACTGTTCCGTCTGCCCCTTTAAGCATGATGGCATCAACAAGGGCTTCTGTGCCTGTGAAAAGTTTGAAATTATCTGGTCTGTTATTGATCAGTCGACTGAAACCAACGCTGTCACCACTCGAGTCCTTAGCTCCAATCGCCAAACCTTCATTAGCAATCGTCAGCATCGTTTCATAATTAATTTTAATTTTTGTTGTCACAGGAATATCGTAAGCCATTATTGGCAAGTCCGTTGCCTGCTTGACCAGACGGAAATGATTGAGCACTTCCGATTGTGTGACCGGATAATAATAAGGGGGGCAGACAACAACTGCATCCACATTCAGTTTTTCTGCCCATTTTGCTTCTTTGATGACTTGCTCAGTACCGGGTGCCATGATTCCCGCAAAAACAGGAACTTTCCCCTGTGTGACTGATTGGGCAATTTTAACAACTTCGGTTTTCACTTCCTCAGAAAGAACTGGTCCCTCTCCCGAAGAACCGAAAAGGAACAAACCATGTGAACCGGCTGCCATCATTTCGCCATAAAGTTTTTCAGCAGAAGCCGGATCAAATTTGCCATCTTCAGAAAGTGGTGTGGTCACGGGAGGAATAATTCCTCGCATTTTCTCTATTAAATCGCTGATCATTTCGTTTTACAATTTCTTCTTAAGTATCTCAAAAGGCTTTTAAAAAAACGGAGTTTTATCAAGATTATACGTTTGTTTTCAGAACTGTATTTATATCAAACTGCTGTTGAAATCTCGATCAACTTAAGAGTCTCTTCTTGAAAGATTCAAAATGGTTGCCTCATTATTAACACTTGGTAAGAGTGGGTTTGGATTAATTCACGTATTAAAGAGATGTTTGAGTGGTCAAAGGAACACACTTTTAGCGAGTTTTTGATCGTGGTTCTCAAGATGGATAGTTCGTTAAAAGGGGAGTGGTTAAATCGATGACAACGATTATACCGACTACAGGTGGGCGTATTAAAGAATTCATTGGAGATTGTGAAAATTGATTTAAGAATATTGGTACTGAATTGGTCTTCTTTCGTATAATTAAGGTATGGAAAATCATTCTCAGCAATTCACATTCTGTTTAGCTCATCAACGAATCGAAGACCAGATGTCTCCGGTGGGATTAGTCTGCGATTGCTGTAAAGAGAAAATCTACACGAATCCTCCGCAGGGAAAATGCATGAGTTTCTGGGAAAGCCAGCCAGGAGCCTATTCGATTAACCGAGAACCTTGTTTCATTTATACATTGATCTGGGATGACTTCCGAATTCGATCCCTTCATCCCCCTGAATCAACCGAAGATTCTCGCTCCATTAATAAAGAAGTTGAGAATATGAAATTCGAGGGGCCATTCTGGCTCGATGATTTTTTCAGGGAACAGGATAACTTCGATCAGGAATCCTGATAAACAAATATTCTGATCAATCAATTACGATGGACATAAAAAAAGGAGAGCAGGCAAGTTGCCCCTCTCCTTAATTTTTTATATTACATTGAACCGATCAGCAGTTTTACTTTGCGGTGACGATCACTTCAGCTGATTCAATAGTCACGTCATCTACCGGGCGATCTCCCGCCTTGGTTTCAACATTACCAATTTCCAAAGCGACATTCAGGCTATCTTCATCAGCGGTTTGGCCGAACACTGTATATTGGTTATCAAGATGAGGAACCCGAGCAGTGCAGATAAAGAACTGTGAACCTGCAGAATTAGGATCACTTGTTCTAGCCATGGAAAGTGTTCCCGGATTGTGTGGATGATCACTGAATTCCGCATCAATTGTGTAGCCCGGACCACCTGTTCCGGTTCCCTGAGGACAGCCTAACTGAAGCATGAAGTCAGGGATCACTCGATGAATAATAATTCCATCATAGAACCCGATTCGTGCTAATCCAATAATGTTGTTGCAATGCCCTGGTGCAATATCCGGTTGCAAATCAACCTTGATTGTTCCCATGCTTGTGTTAAGCACAACCTGATAATCATTGCTGTCAAAATCGACATCTGCAATTGCTTCATCTACTTTCGCTCGCATAAAATTAACCTTCTCTTTATCTCAATATGACTTAAAAAATGTCTTAAAGCGTATTTCGCTTTTCTGTGGCCGTGAAGGACGCGTTTAAATCTATAAAAATCGTACATCCACGAGCCAGACTGATTACATTAAAAAAACTGCTCTAACCGTGACTTAATAAAGAACCATCTTAACCTGCGCGGGGGCATTCTGCGACCATTTGAGATTCGACCAGTAGAAATTTTATTGAAAAAAAGGAAGGAGACTGAGATTCATGTGATAAATATTGCAGGATCTTATAGGGCCTAAGATTTTTCAGGGCTTCCGAATCCCCCACCGCCAGGCGTTTGAATTCTCAGGATATCTCCTGCTTCAACCTGAATTGAAAATTTTCCACCTAAATCTTCTGAATCAGATTCGCCTGATTTGATCAGGCTGTTTTCGCCTAACTCGCTGGGGTTTCCACCTTCCAGTCCAAATGGAGCATATTTTTCTCGCCGTTCAGAAAGCATTGCAACTTGAATTGATTTGAGAAATTCCAGTTCCCTGATAATTCCATCACCGCCATGATGTTCTCCGTTTCCTCCGGAATTTTGACGAATGGAGAATTCCTGAACTCGAACAGGGTAACGTCTTTCCAGAATTTCGATATCGGTCAATCGGGTGTTTGTCATATGGGTGTGAACTGCATCAGCTCCATCGGAGTTTCTCGTCGCACCGGAACCACCACAAATTGTTTCGTAATAGCCAAAGGTGTCATCGCCAAAACTAAGATTGTTCATTGTACCCTGGCTGGCAGCAGCCATTCCCAATGCACCTAGTAGCACATCAACAACTCGCTGAGAGGTTTCAACATTCCCACCCACCATCGCAGCACACTTTTCTGCACTCTCTTTTTCCGGAGGGTTAAGCAAACATTCCGGGAGAATAATTTTGACAGGTTCAAGCACGCCACTGTTGAGCGGAATTTCTTCTTTAATCAGACAGCGAAAAACATAAAGTACAGCAGCTTTTACGATGGCATGATTCGCATTCAGGTTGCTCGATAAAACAGGACCAGTCCCTGAAAAATCAACTTCTGCCTGATTTCCTTGAATACGAACACAAACAGAGACAGGAGAACCATCATCAAGATGATCCGTGAATGAATATTGTCCATCCGGAATTTTTAATAGGGCCTGTTTCATTTTTTCAGTCGCTGCCCGTTGAATATAATTCATATAAGCCTGGACAACTGGGAGTGAATATTTTCTGATCATCAACTTGATTTGTTGAACACCAATAGCATTGGCTGCAATCTGGGCTGAAATATCGGAAAGGTTTTCATGTACCGCCCGTGAAGGATAAGGACCCGAAAGAAGAAGCTCTGAAAGTTTCTTTTCATAGGTAGTTTCCTTTGAAACCATTTTAAAATTCCGGATCAGGATTCCTTCTTCTAAAAGATTTCTGGAAAACGGAGGCATGCTTCCCGGCACAATTCCCCCAATTTCAGAATGATGAGCCCGACTGGCAGTCAGGAAGATCAGTTTTCCTGTTTCCGTATCATGCACCGGCGTCACCACGGTGATATCTGGAAGATGGGATCCTCCCCGATATGGATCATTCGTTACAAAAACATCTCCTTCTTCGATGGAAGAATTCTCTTTGAGAATGGATTTTACTGTTTCGCTCATGGCTCCTAAATGGACGGGAATGTGAGGAGCATTCACCACCAGATCACCCACCGGAGAAAAAAGGGCACAACTGAAATCAAGCCTTTCCTTGATGTTCGTTGAAAACGATGTTTTTTGAAGTGTTGTTCCCATCTGCTCTGCGATGGAAGCAAAAAGATTATTGAATATTTCCAACTGAACCGGATCGACTTTCTCGGATAATTCCTGCTTTGTTTTTTTTTCAGCGTTCGTCTTTTCAGCGTTCGTCAATTCGATCTGAGTCAGAACGATTTCATTTCTCTCGGTTACTAAACATTGAAAATCAGGGTCAATAACTATTGTGGAAGTCTTTTCACAAATAATTGCAGGGCCAGTGATTTCATCTCCCGGATGAAGTTCTTCACGAAAAAATACAGGTGTTCGATGTTCCTGGTGATTAAACCAGACGTTTTGAAAATTGCCCGATACAGGTTGTCGTTTAATTATTTTTTTTGTTTCAGGAACAACGTGAGGAACCTTTCCTACAACTTCCACTCTCGCTGTCACAATTTCAATCGGTTTTTCCGAATGGATGTATCCATATTCCTGTAAATGCTGATTCTCAAAAACCGAAACATAATTTCCATCGGCTGGTTCATGAATTTGTATGACCGACTCGGTTCCCTGGTAACGCAGTTCAAGGGATTTTACTGGTTTGCAGATTTTCTGAAATTTCATCTTCTCTGATCGGACTTCTGATAACGCTTTTTCAAATAAGTTATCGAAAACAAATTTCAGTTTTTCCAGATTATGTTTATCGAGAACTTTAAGAATATTCTTCTCTGCAAAACGTCGAACATCCGCTAAACCCATTCCATATGCACTTAATACTCCTGCAAAAGGATGAATGAGGATTTTTTTCATTCCCAATGAACGAGCGATTGAACAGGAATGCTGAGCACCGGCCCCACCAAAAGTGACCAGTACATATTCCGATGGATCATAACCTTTACTGACAGATATTTTACGTATTGCACGAACAATATTCACGTTGGCAATTTCAAGGAACCCCTCCGCCAGTTTAATCGGGCTGTACGATTTTCCTAATGGGGATTGCTCAATTTCGTCACAAATGTTTTGTAGATGTTTTTCAACACTGCTTTGGTCGAGTTGAAATGGAAATTGATCAGAGATGATTTTTCCAAGATAAAAGTTCAGATCGGTTACAGTAAGCGGACCACCCCGGCCGTAACAGGCAGGGCCCGGATCAGCTCCCGCGCTTTGTGGGCCTACAAAAAGTTTAACGCCATCAAATCCGCAAATTGATCCCCCACCTGCTGCAACCGTTTCAATGGAAAGCATGGGTGAGACAATACGGACTCCCGCTTTTTCCGTTTCAAATTCATATTCGTATTCACCATTGTATCGGGAAACATCCGTGCTAGTTCCTCCCATGTCAAACCCGATTGCTTTTTTGAAACCAGCTTGCTCTGAAATTCGAGAATATCCGATTACGCCTCCAGCAGGACCTGAAAGAATACTATCCTTGCCTTTGAAATATTTGTGATCCACCAACCCGCCAGCTGACGTCATCAGTTTTAAAGAAGAATCTGTCTCTTCGGAATTGTGGGCGTTTTGATTAATGCTTGCATGAATCTGGTTCATGTAATCAGACAAAATCGGGTTCAGATAGGCATCCACAACCGTGGTGTCTCCCCGCGAAACCATTTTAATTAATGGGGATAATTCACTCGATACTGAAACATTCGTAAAGCCAACGTCTATGGCAATCTGTTTGACTTGCTGTTCGTGGACAGGGTTTTCAAAAGAGTGAAGAAAACAGATCGCAACGGATTCTATTCCGAATTCTTTAAGCTTCCTGAATTTCTCTCGCGCTTTCTCAACTGAAACAGGAACCAGAATTGTTCCATCAGAACTGATTCGTTCTTCAATCTCGATTGCCTGTTCAAATAAAGGAGCAGGTTTTTTGATTTCGAGGTCAAAAAGGGAAGGGCGAACCTGATTGCCTATAAGCAAAACATCTTTAAACCCTTTTGTCGTCACAAAAGCTGTTCTGCATCCGGTACGGGTTAATAACGCATTAGTTCCTTTTGTTGTTACCAGTTTTACAGAAACGGCTGGGATGTTTTCATTCAGGCACAAGTTTAATATTTTTCGAATCGAAAAGACTGGTGCTTCTTCACTGGAATGAATTTCATACCGAGTTCCCGGCTTGATATGTTCCGGAAGATTATCAGAAAGGGTAAGGATATTCGCTTTTGAGGAAGTTATCAAAGTTGAAAAAATGGATTCGCCATCTTCATTCAGAAAATTGATGGAGTAATCTTTCCAGAAATCAGGCTTGGTTTCCTGGTATGAAGAATCCCGAAAAGATTTTCCGGAATTGATTTCTTCAAGAACTCCTTTAGTAATTCCTGAACTGAGAGTTTTTAATGAATTGAGCTTTCCATCAGGTGAACGGGCGATGCAGTCAGTAAACGTTCCACCGACATCAATCCAGAATTCCCATAATGGGGGCAGGGTGTTCTTCGGTGAAGTCTCATTCTGTTCAGGATCAGATGGGTTCATTTTATTTTCTGGTCAGGGGCACCAGGACCAAGAGCAGGTTGAATCCAGGCTTGTTCAACTTCTCCATCGAAACTCGGGTTCGCATGAAGTTTTGTCGATGTAATTTTTGCTCGAACGTAAAATTCATCTCCCTGAAACTGGTAACTCGCTTCGGTTTCTTCTGTTTTCTTTAAAACCATGCCGAGTTCATTACTGTATTTTCGGGTCACGCTCATCTCTTTTCCATTTTTATCGAGCATCGGCGAACTGGTTGCATCATATCCTTTTTTTGTTCCGATAAATTCTATCGTGTATTTGATTCCTTTTTCTGCATTGATTTTTATCTCAATTCCTTTGTTCGATTGACTGATCTTTTCAAGTGTCACTCCTGAAGAAGCATAGAATCGTCCCGCTTCCAGTGAATGAATCAGGCTTTCTGTTTCCAGTTTTTTAGAAAGCACCATTACCCAACCCCGCCCCGGTTCACTTTTTTTGGATCCGCTTGGTATGTCGTGATATTCATGCCCATCATCTGTTGCCAGTCCGTACATGACGGGCATGTTTAATTCGGAAATTCGTTTGGTTAGGATGATATCCCAAATTCGTTCGGTCGAAGCATGTCTTTCGTCTCCACGGTTTTTCACGGAAGGGTGGCCATTATAAACTTCAAAAAAGTTTTCCCCACGAACTCTCATTAACTGTTCTGCAGTAATTGCGTAATGAAAATTCGGATGATTCAAATGAATCAGGATCGGTTTACCCGTTCGTTCCCTTTGAGCCTGAACAGCATTCACATTGTTCTGCATCGTTTCTACGAAAGACTTTCCTTTCATCGGAGGAATCGCTTCCTGGATATTTGTCGTATTCATATGAATTGGTTTTTTGCCAAAACTATCCGAAATTTCTTCGCCCTGAATCAACAGGTATTTATCTTTTTCAGCAAGCAGAGCAACCACTTCGTCATATCTTTTCAAGCGGACTTCATGTTTCCCTTTGACGGTTCTTTCTTCAACCCATTTTTCCCCAAAGCGAGCTTTGAGTTTGTCAAAGGCTTTCTGCCCACCTTTGTTTTTAATAACATCAATCCAGCGTTCTGTATTGGAGAGGACATTGTGATCGGTATAGACAAGAAAGTCGTAGTTTCTTTCTTTGTACCATGCCCCGATCATTTCAAGGTAATCGTCGCCATCACTCCAGAGGGAATGCGTGTGCATGTTTCCACGATACCATTTCAATTCAGGCGTTGCTTGAAGAGTCTCTGCTTCAGCAGAGGACGAGTTTGTCTGGATATTCAGGAGAAGAGCCGAGGTGATAATTACCAACATCACAACAGAAATACTTAATTTACGAAATGCATTCATGAATCGGTCGGCTCCGGCTTTGAAAAAAATGAATAGAATGAAAAACCCAGTTGGTAAGTAACGGTTATGTTTATCGAAACTAATCATCTTTTGTCAAAAAGTCCAGCGCTCGGGCAAATATGTCGTCCTCTTTTAGCCCTTCATTTTCAATTGACTTCGTACGTTTTGGCATACAATTTTCGCCAATCCATTGAAATGAGGGCTTTAACGTGTTTCATTCCAATATGACATGCAGAAGGACACGAAGCCCGGTTCAGGCAATCCCAAATGGAAATCTCCGATTAAAATCCCGTTATAAATCATTTTACCAAAACCCACCCATACCAAATCTCACCCATGTTCATTTACAAACCATACCCTCTCACCGTAAAATAAACGTTCTTTGATTTGTACATGACTTAACTCCTGTTTCTCCCACGAATAAAGAATTGACTTCGATGTTACGCATAATTTCTACCTGCTTGATAACGCTGGCTACGCTTACCTGTTTCAGTACTTCTTATGGTGCAGAACGAAACATTGAGTTTCGTAATAACGAACGAGTTGCTTTTGTGGGTAATTCGCTTGCAGAGCGAATGAACTTGCAAGGGCATTTCGAAACGCTCCTGCATATGCGGTTTCCCGAAAAACATTTACTTGTACGGAACTTCGGCTGGCCTGCTGATGAAGTCGGAAATCAACAGCGTCCCGACAACTACACCAAAATTGACAGCCCGATGGATGAATTTGGCCCGGAACTCTTTATTTGCTTTTTCGGTTTCAACGAACATTTTGCCGGAGTAACTCCTGCAGCGATTAAATCGTTCCAGGACAAGTACAAATTATGGATTGAAAAGTACGGGGAGAAATATTCGAAAAAGGACCGTGAAGCACGGTTCATCCTGGTCAGCCCGATGGCCTTTGAAGCAACCGATTCCGAGCTGCTTCCAGATGGTCGAGCAAACAATGCAGCCCTGAAAAAGTATTCTTCTGCCATCAAAGAGTTGGCAACAAAAATCAATGTTCCTTACATCGACATTCTGACACCCACGATGGAAGAATATGCAAAACAACCCGGTTTGCAATACACGATCAATGGTATCCACGCCAATGAGGCAGGGGACCAGTTGATCGCCAATAGCTTGGAAAAAGAACTCTTTCCAAAGTCTTCACCCATGAATCAGGATTCCGATTTATTTAAACGCTTGCGAAAAGTGGTTAACGATAAGTCATGGTTCCATTTGCAAGACTACCGAATGCTCAATGGCTGGTATGTTTATGGTGGCCGACGAACCTGGGATACGGAAACCTTTCCGGGTGAGTATCAAAAGATTCGCAAAATGGTCGCCGTTCGCGATCAGTACATCTGGGATCTGGCAGGTGGCAAAGCCGTCCCTTCACAACCGGATGATTCCAAAACAGGTGAAGTTTTTATTCCCAAAACAATGTTCGGCACACGAAACGACAATTTTCGCAAAATGCGGGAACCAAAGACTCTCAAATATCCCACTCCCGAAGAATCCATCGCACAGATGAAAGTCCCCGAAGGGTTTAAGGTCGAACTGTTTGCTTCAGAACGTGAATTTCCTGAATTGGCAAACCCAAACCAGATGACGTTCGATAGCAAAGGTCGGCTCTGGGTTTCCTGCATGGTCAATTATCCGCAGTGGCTGCCTGGTTCAGCAAAGCCTGGTGATAAATTGCTCATTTTTGAAGACACAAATGGTGATGGCAAAGCGGATGTTTGTAAAACATTCTACGACAAACTGATCTGCCCGACCGGTTTTGAATTCTATGAAGATGGTGTGTTGGTTGTGGATGAACCAAGAATTCTGTTCCTGCAAGATACAAATGGCGATGATAAAGCAGATAAAATTACGCAGGTGGTTGATGGGATCGCTACCGATGACACTCACCATGCTATGGGTGCCTGGGAATGGTCACACGGCGGATTGCTACACATGCTCGAAGGAGTTGCCATGTCAACAACCCTCGAAACCCCTTGGGGACCCTTCCGCATGAAAGGTCCTTCCGGCGGGTATGTTCTGGATCCGAAATCATGGCGATTCCGTCACTTCCGGACTCCTGGTTATGGAAATCCCTGGTGTATGGTCTTCGACAAATGGGGCATGGGAGTCGTCGGTGATGGGACCAACGCCCAGCAACATTGGACAAGTCCCTTGTCTGGTTATGCCGTTTCACGTCGTAGAACTCTTCAACCGAACTTCAACAACGAAGGCATGCGTCCCGCAGTTGGTAACGAATTTTTGTATAGCCGACATTTCCCGGACAAATTTCAGGGACAATTTACTTACGCCTGTGTGATCAATATGCATGGTATGCCTCTGTTTGACTTAGGAGACGAAAAAGGGACAGCAGGATTTTCCGGAAAGCGTGTCGAGGATTTGCTCAGTTCCACGGACAACTTTTTCCGTCCGGTTGATCCACAAATTGGTCCTGATGGTGCCATGTGGTTTGGTGACTGGTGTAATGCTTTAATTGGTCACATGCAATATTCGCAACGTGACCCAAACCGCGATCACGAACATGGCCGCGTTTATCGGCTTGTCAACACGAAAAAACCGCTTCTGAAACCTGTTTTGCAGGCTGGTCAATCTATTGAAATACTTCTGGATCAACTCACTGCTTACGAGTTAAGAACGCGTTACCGTGCTCGACGTGAATTGAGAACACGTAATAAAGATGAAGTCCTCGCTGCAATTAACAAATGGATTGGCGATGATGCCTCACCCGAAAAATTATGCGAAGCGTTATGGATACAGGAAAGCTTCCGTGATGTCGACCCGGCCCTTGTTTTCCAAATTATGAAATCTGCAGATTTCCACGCTCGCTCTGCTGCCGTGCATACAGTTACAAATGAGATCATTCGTTATAAAGACGCATTGAATGTCTTCAAGCTAGCCATTAAGGATGAACACCCTAGAGTTCGGCTAGAAGCATTACGTGGCCTCAGTTTTGTACAAACGCACGAGGCTCTTGAAATCGCTTTGCAGGTGATTGAAAAGCCTATGGATTACTGGTTGGAATACACGATGGAACACACACTTCACGCCTTGAAACCGGTTGTCGAGTCCATTGAGAAAAAAGAGATATTTCTCGCGAATTCTTCTGCAGCTGCCAAAGATTACTACAAAACCTATGTCCTCGCTTCTGGTCCGGGAGGAGCAGCGGTGAAACCGTTAAAGATTGCTCAGAGTTCAAGCCGTTCGGGTTATCAGAAGCAAAATGCAATCCGCACTCTTGCTAAAATCAGGGGAGGTAAAGCGGAGAAGGGCGTTGTTGTATACGAACGTGTTTGTTCTGCCTGCCATCAGCTTGGAACCAAAGGAAAACCTTTCGGACCAAAACTTGATGGGGTCGGAACCCGTTTCAACAAAGAGCAAATTATTAAAAATGTCCTGTGGCCCAATGAAGAAATTTCCAAAGGCTTTGAAACTGTCCTCATTGTTACCGACGAAGGGAAATCTCTCACCGGATTTATTCTGGAACAAAATGACAAGGAGATCACGCTGGGAGTCGCTACTGATGACGGTAAAGGAAAAAAAATTGTCATTGCCAAAGATTCCATTGATGAAAGGAAGGACATGAAGGCAAGTTCTATGCCGGAAGGATTGGTGAAGACCATTGCTCCCGCTGAGTTCCTCGACCTGATAGAGTTCCTTACCAAGCAGACTCAAAAAACAGAAAGCAAATAATGCTTGGTCTGCTGCCGTCGTGCCCCAGATTATTGCTGCTATTATTATCGTCTAGTCGTAATATGGCACTGTTTTACGTGGAATCATGCCTGTTTTCTTTTGAAGCGAAACCTTTTTTGTACCGCAAATTATCTTGCATATCACGATTTTGGTCGATATCCTTGTGAATGTATGAAACCTGAATATTTGTCAAGGTTTGTTGACGATTCCATTCTTCCCGAAACCGGAGAATTCCAGAAGTTATGAGTAGCCCAGTCTTATCTGAAAAAACGTTTGATAAATACCAAACCTTTGAAGCCACCGAACACATGACAATCAAGGGGACTGCAAGAAAAACAATGGTCTTGCTATTCCTTCTGCTTTGTACCGGCAGCTTGAGTTGGAGTGTTGCTTCTCAAGCAATTGCCAATGGTAATCCGGGACAGGCAATGGTCTGGGTTTGGGGAGGCGCAATTGCAGGGTTCATTCTGGCGATTGTAACAAGCTTTAAACCTTTCTGGTCACCATTCACTGCACCACTTTATGCATTGGCGGAAGGTCTGTTTCTCGGAGCTATTTCCAGTTACTATAATGCTCAATTCGAAGGCATTGTTGTTCAGGCTGTCTCTTTAACTTTAGGTGTGCTTTTCATGATGCTTCTGGCGTATCAGTCCGGCTGGATTAAAGCAACAGAAAAATTCAAAGCAGGTGTCTTTGCAGCAACGGGGGCCATCTTCCTTGTCTATATGGTTTCGATTGTTTTGAACATGTTTTTCAGCATGAGTATTCCCTACATTCATGGATCGAGTTGGATTGGAATTGGCTTCAGTGTAGCTGTCGTCATTATTGCCTCCCTCAATCTGATTATCAATTTTGATCTGATCGAACGGGGAGCAGAAATGCGAGCACCTAAAGCAATGGAATGGTACGGCGCATTTGCATTAATGGTCACATTGGTCTGGCTTTACCTTGAAATCCTTCGATTGCTCTCCAAACTCAGCAGCAGAGACTAGGCCTGATTTATTATTCAAGACTCGCATATTCGACTTCTGTAGTGTCTGCTGTGCAGACCAGATATGAGACGTTCTAAGCTTGATTATTATTTAAAACTCGCATGTCCATTTGGATGTGCGAGTCCTTTTACGCGCGAAGAAAAGAATTATGGATCCCTCAGTTATCAAAGAAATGGGTAGTCAACCCTCAGAACTGAAATGCCTCCGTTGCGATGGCGAACTGGAAGAAGGCTATTTACCCGGTTATGGAACGCCTTTATCTTGGCGAGAAGGTAGGTTCTCTGTATCTTTTTTCTCGTGGCCTGCAAAGAGTCAGCTAAGGGTAAAGGGATTCCGCTGCGTGAATTGTGGTCGATTGGAACTCTTCGCAAACCCTGAAAAATAAAGATAACCTTTGACAAACATTGAACGATAAAGGTAAGGCTTCCTGTGCCTTCGGCACCCAACCAACAAGTTGGTCAGGCCACCCCTTGAGTGTTCAACAAAATATAGCGCCCTTTCTGTCTTCGTGTTAAAATATTCCCTTTTTTAAACATCTGCGGTTTGGCGATCTCCGCGTGATGATTCTTTTATTTCTTCGCACGATTCAGGAAATTAGAAGGGGTTGAAGAACGTTTCCCTTTTTTGTTCAAGTTCATCTGCTGTTGCATCTGACGTCCCAAAATAACATCCGAAAACTTGTTTAAGTCGGTCCAGAATGTTCCTTCACCTGCGTAAAGCATATTCAGCTTGATATCTTCAGGCAGACCTTCTGCAAAAACCCATTGATTAAATGCATGCCCGGAACCAAATGCTTCCACAGCCAGTTTGAACCGTCCCGCTTTTGCTTCCTGGGCCATTTTTTCTGTTTCAGCTTCAGCCTGTCCTAAAAGAATGGTTGCTTTGGCTTCCAGTTCAGCGATGTCTTTATCAACTTCAGCAATCATTTTAATAGTCTGTGCGCGAATTTCTTCCGCTTCTTTCTCGCCATTTGCTTTGATTTCTGCAACCTTCACTTCAGATTCTGCTGACACTTCTTCGGCTGCAAGAAGGACATCTGCTTTCGCTTTATTCAAATCACCTTCTTTTTCTTTGGTTATGATTTTTTCGTTAATCGTGAGTTTGACTTCATCCGCAATCGATTTATTCTGGATCGGTGTTCGCACGGTTTGTGGGATATAAATATGGCGAACAAGACCATAAAGCAGCGATATGTTTTTTTCTTTCAGGACTGCTTTAAAACTACTGGAAATATCTTCCTGGAATTTCTTTCGGGACTCTCCCACAAGAAGCTCTTCTGCTCCTAATGCAGAACCGAGATTAATACAGATACTTTTAATTTGAGGGAGCACAACTTTGTTTTCAACTGCTTCAATATTTCCAAATTCGCTAATTAAATTTGGTGCATTTTCAGGAAGGATTCCCCAAACTGCAGTGAAGTCCATTGAAATATCAAATGCATCATTCGATGGAAAAGCAATCCCTGCCTCATCAGGAATGGGAATCGGTTAGCCACTTTCATCCAGTTTGAGTTGACCATTTTTATCGATAACCAGGCTGGCTTTAATGCTGTGCTCGCGGTATCCAATTTCAACAATATCAATATGCTGCTCATTTGGATTAACAGGATAAATTCCCGGTGACAGAACATTCTTCTGAACACCTTTGGTCACTTTTGTAATAGGGTTTGCAGAAAGATTTGTAACGACTCCCACATATCCGGTTGGAATAGTAACCCAGCCAACATGTTTTTCCTGATCACCAGATTTCAAAATTCCCTTTTTGATCACTTCAACTTTATAGCCAAAGGTATTGATACGATACCTTCCCGGAATCAGGACTTTTCGGAGAATTCCTTTGGAATCAGTCGTTCCTATATCACCATCAACGAGGAACTCGCCGGGAGGAAGTTCTTTCCCCATTAAACTTTCAACAATGCCGACTTCGCCTTCGTTAATCACGTAGTCATCAATGATTTTTGTTTTCCACCAGATCGGGCAGTAAAAATGTCTTCCCGGCCCCAACATATGTTCAAGCACACCTTTTTGAAGAGGGGAACCATCTTTGTCAACTTCGGCAAAATTTTGCCCTGCATTCGGCAGGTTTCCAACGAAGATTGGAATATTAGGACCACGATAGGTGAGTTGAACGCTGGTTCCTTCATAAACATAAACACGGTTGTAACCCCATTCGATGCAGACCCAGCCGATAGCAAGTAAAATTGCAACCAGTATTCCGGAGACGATCAGTTTTTCACCCATTTTTGATTTTATTGAAGTCGACATTTTTTATTAGCTCCAGTCGGAGATTGTTAGTTTGGAATTATTTTTTAATACTTGTTTGAATAACGAATTTCAGATGTCTGTTAATTCGCAGGATCAGAATCTTTGTTCTTGGTCGTCGAATTATCGACTGAACTTTTTTTGGATTGAGGATTCTCCAAATCTGCTGTGAAGGAATCAAATATTTTCATGATTGGGCTGTTGGCAGTGTTGATCATGATATTCTGATAAGCAGAAGCCATTTTCTTGTAGAGAACAAATTGGGCATATTCCTGCCCATTACCTTCAAATGCAGCTACTGCTTCTTTCCAACCTGCTGCTTCAGCCTGATTTTTTAGTTTAATCACTTCAGCAATCGCTTTTCCACGAGACAGGATGGCAGCAGCTTCATTCTCTGCAGCTTCCAGTTTCAGTTTCGCCACTTCGAATTGCTGATTCGCTTTGGTGATTTCAATTTTCTGTTCTCGCTTAGCGACATTCCGAATTTTTACAACTTCCTGTTCCATTTGAACCAGTAAGGATTTCTGCTCTGCCAGTTTTTCAACAATCGCATGCTCTTTTTCAGACAGCTCCTGTTCAATCTGGCTTAAGTATTGCTTTTGTTCCTGCTTCGCAATTTCTCGTTCACGAATAGGGGCAGCAATCTTTTGTGGAGGATAAATTTTGGTGATCACTGCCTGGATAATCTGGATTCCCAGATCATCGCACTTTTCTCGCATCTCAGCCTGGAATTTTTCCTGGAATTCTTTTCTTGTGACTCCCTGAATGAAATCACGCCCCAATTTATTGGAACCTTCAATCCTGCAGAAACTACGAGCATTAGGCATAATCACTTTTCGAATAATTTCATCATCAATACGAAGTCCGTTATCGACATCGTTATATGTCACAAAAACTTCAGCTGCTTTTTCTGGAATCACGCGGAATTCAATCACGCCATCAAGGCTGATCCAGAAACCATCACGGGAAGGGAACCCCATGTCTTTATTTTCTGAGAGATTGAATCGCTGACTCCTGCAATCAACCAGGCTGATCTGTTTTTCGTATGGGTTATAATAATAGGTTCCTTCCGTTTCTGCTTTTTCCTGAACCCCTCTGAAGCCCACTTCAGCCAGTAATGTATTTGGACTTTTTGAGATTGGTCCAGAGAGATTGGTCACCACTCCCCGGAAACCGGTTGGGACAGTAATTGGTTTGGAACGCAATAATTTATAAAGATAGGGGTGAATCGGATATCGTCCTGCTCGGAGTACGCCAGGCATGATCCCTTTTGATATTGGATCTCCATTTTTATCAACTTTGGCAATAAATTCACCGTAAGGCAGGTCGTCTCCTGTCAGGCTGATTCGAATCCCCATTTCACCCTTGTCAATGACTTCCTGGGAAATTACTTTCCAACTTGTTGTATATGGATTGACGAATTTCACACCTTCATTCAAGTATTCTTTTTGAATTCCCTGATAATCCGGACCAGGGGCAACTTCATTATCATTCGTAATCGGCTTCCCGACTTTATTCATGATGATTGCGATTTCTCCCGGATCGACATTGATTCGGAACTGGTTTAAACCAACCCATGAAATCGCAGCGATGGCAAGACCCACGACAATAAAAGAAAAAGCACCAAATTGGAAAAGACCGCTGAGCCAATCTGGTCCCACATTGCCTGGTTTACGTCTGTATGGTCTACGGCTTGGAAAATTCTGGTCGTTAGACATATCAATAGGTTCCTATCCTGGAAGTAATTGAGGACCGTTTATTTAAGATCACTTACTTTTTTTGAATCACTTATCAAAAAACATTTCTCAATAGAAATGGTGGTCATTTATGTTCTGTTTATTCCCGTCTCTGAGCTTGATAACGCAATTGAACTCAATTCAGATCAAAAAAGTTACAGGTTGACGGATCAAAATGGATTACTTAACTCTATTTCAGGTTTCCAGAAATGTGGGATTTTCAATGGAAAAACGTTGCGATTAATGAACATATGATCGGTTTAATCGGAATAACAAGAATATTTTAAATTCTGGCCTGTACGCGACTGAACCTGTACGTGATTGAAGACGTTCTCATTTCCCGAATCAGTGAAATAGAATGTTTTGAAAGCCAATTCTGGCTATCTATTCGTTCACAATAGCGATTTCTCACCTGCATAATCGTTAAAATCCTCAAACAGGACCAGTTTTAACCAAATTAAGCAAATAGACTATATTTCGCCTGCTCTCCAAATTCTCATTTGGTCGATGTTTCTGATACGACTTCGTTAAGAATGATTCCAGCTTTTAAACGCCAATACTCATCCTTTAAAAACATCACGAGAATGAAAATGAAATACGACCTTATTGTTATTGGAAGCGGGCCTGCAGGACAAAAAGGCGCTATTGCAGCTTCCAAAATGGGAAAAAAAGTGGCCCTTGTCGAACGCGAAATGGAAACCGTTGGCGGCGTTTGCCTTCACACCGGAACCATTCCGTCAAAAACCATGCGGGAAGCAATACTCCATTTGACAGGTTACAGGCAGCGAGATGTCTACAGTGATCAATACCGACACAAACGGGATATCACGATGGACGATCTCAGGCATAAGATTGCGCATGTCACACAATTGGAACTGGATGTGATTCAGGATCAGTTACTAAGAAATGGCGTCGATTTATTTGAAGGAAATGCATCTTTCAAAAGTCCTCATGAAATTATTGTCGAGAATAAGGATTCCAAACAGGTTCTTGAAGGCGAACATATTCTGTTAGGTTGTGGAACAAAGCCAAACCGACCAGATCATATTCCTTTTGATGGAAAAAATATATTTGATTCAGACGAAATTCTGAAGCTGGATGAAATTCCCCGGTCCATGACGGTCATCGGCGGAGGAGTGATTGGTATTGAGTACGCAATCATGTATGCCATCCTTGGAGTACGTGTGACCGTTGTTGATGGACGGGAGCGTCTTCTTGAATTCTGTGATCGTGAAATTATCGACGCTCTGCTTTTTCACTGCAGAGCTTTGGGAATGGTCTTCAGACTGGGTGAAGAAGTTGTCGGAATTGAACACATGCCAAGAGACTTTGTTGTCGTTCACCTGGAAAGTGGAAAACGATTGATCAGCGAAACAGCTTTATTCACAGTCGGTCGAGTTGGCGATACAGAACATCTGAATCTGGAAGCTGCAGGACTTGAACGAGACAAACGAGGACGGCTCTGGTGTGATGAAAATCATAAAACAAGGGTCGGCCATATTTATGGCGTCGGAGACATCGTCGGCTTTCCAGCTCTCGCTTCTGTTTCCATGGAGCAGGGCAGGCGAGCAGTTTGCGGCATGTTTAACCAACCCTTCAAACATTGTGGTGAAATGCCTTACGGACTCTTTACTATCCCTGAAATTTCCATGGTGGGGTTGAATGAAGAAGAATTAACGAAAGAAAAAATTCCTTATGAAATGGGAATAGCCCATTTTCGGGAAATTGCAAAAGGACAGATCATCGGTGACCATACCGGATTACTGAAAATTCTTTTCCATCGCGAAACAAGAGAATTACTTGGAGTTCATTGCATTGGCGAAACCGCAACTGAAATTATTCACATCGGGCAAGCAGTGATGGCCATGAAAGGGACAATTGATTACTTCCGTGATACTGTCTTCAACTATCCTACGATGGCAGAATGTTACAAAGTCGCTGCATTTGATGGCCTGAATAAAGTCGAAATTGATTCCACCTTCTTTTCAGAATCTATGGATTCTTGTGAAGATATCGAATCTCGACTGGAAGAATGTGAATCCGCTTTGGAAGAACTCAGTAGCTAACGATCAATCGTCGCAAAATAATGAAAAAGTAGGGTCTGCTGTGCAGACCATTGTTCGGCACTAAAACACAGGGTGGCCCGGCCGAAACGGCTGGGTCGCGTTAGCGACAAGAAGATTCTCCATACGCAAACATTTTAATATTTCGCATGCAATAAAGTAACAAAAATCTGATGGTGTCTTGAGCATTTGATCTACATTGAACGATGAAGGTAATCCTTCTTGTGCCTTCGGCACCCAACCAAACAAGTTGGTCGGGCCACCCTTTGAATGTCCCATATAAACTTGGTGTCTTCCTGCTTTCGTGTTAATATTTCTTCTTTCAATTCTTTTCTCTGCATTCAATGGTCTGCAAAGCAGACCCTACAAAATTCGATCTCTGCGTGAGATCTTTTTCTTTTTCAGCGCACAAAAAAGAGGCATCACGAAGATGCCTCTTAAGAATATTGATTAATTCGTTTCTTTTTTGCTTTTTCATGCGGTTCGATTTTGGTCAAAACCAACATCCAGAGTGAATTCACCGAGGTCTGAGGTAAATGGGATATAGACATGCATCGCCCAGCGGGGGGCGTAAACAGTGTAATCTTCACCAATAATTACCTGCGGAAGGCTGATTTTCAGGCTGAAATCTTCCAGGTCTCTTTTTCCTTTGCCTGCAACAATATTGGCCATTTCGCCAATGGCATCGCGAACAAATTCGTCAACGCCTTCACTTTCCAACCCTGTCATTTTAAACAGAATGTTTTGGGCGGTTTTTTCTGACATGCTGATGGAAATCGCACCTGCCATCCCACCACTAATACCAATAGTGGATGTCAGGTTTTGCATATGATGCCCATCCACAACCCGCTGGACTTCGCCCCGAATACAAGGGGACTCAAGCATGGTTGCCCATGTTTCTTCAGCAGATTCAATAAATGGATTAATCAGATCAATGGTTCGTTTATTTGTAGAAGTTTCAGTCTTGCTATTTATATCGGTTGTAGAGGTCACAATGGCTCTCCCTGTTAATTAATTTTCCGGGTGGAACTGTAATGTCTGGAATTCCTCATTTTGAAAATCACAAAAAAATGAATATCTGCGGAACTCCGGACGTTTTGACATGTTTAACTCTGAAAATATAGCACGAGAATGATCTGGATACGGAATTGATATCAATTTTCGAAATAATGACATTAAATAGAGTGAGGTAACGAATTGTTATTCTTGATAAGTGATAAATGATTGTTCCCCAAGATGTAGCATCAATAGTGGTCATTCAAGAAGCTGAATCCAATAACTCAAAAGAAGGGATATTTTGATGGATTTGCTTAATGTTGATAATCATGTCCAAATCGTTTTTTTTAGTCGACCTTGCGAGCAATATCAATTCTGATTCAGAAAAAATAAATCCTGCCCGAGGCAGCGATTCAAGAGTACGAACAAGCAGTCAAAATCTTTCGAAAAATTCATAAGAATGCACGTTGAATCTTTCCGGAGAATTTACATTCAGAAAATTCAGTTGCTTGCCATTGCAGAGATTTCCAGAAACTGGTTGAGGATTTCTTCTGCTTCAAAACAGGTTTTGATCTTCAACTCTTTTTTGGTAACAGGATGTTTGAAATTGAGTTCAGAAGCATGAAGTGCGTGGCGAGGCTCAGTGACATTTGATTTCACGCTGCCTGAGATAACCCTGCTCGATTTTGGTTCCTGTTGAGTTCGCGCATAAGGATCTTTCAAGATTTTGCCAAAAGCTCCATAATATTCATCACCAATAACAGGGTGTCCGATGCTTGCAAAGTGGACACGAATCTGATGGTTGCGTCCCGTTTTCGGGAATGCTTCTACTAAAGTTTTTCCTTCAACTGTTTCCAGAACCTGATAACGAGTTTTCGCAGGCTTCGGGAATTTTGCGTCAGTCGATGCAGACATCAGGATGCTACCCTTTCCCGGAAAGAGACCAATCGGGCGATCGATCATTCCTTTTGTCTCTTTTATCTCTCCTTCAACTAATGTGAGATAAGTTTTAGAAACTTTCGAATTTTGAAAATCAATCGAAAGACGACGATGAGAAATATGATCTTTGGTAATCACTATCACGCCACTGGTCATTCGGTCCAGCCTGTGAACGATACCCGGTCTTAATAATCCTTTTAAAGCGGTCTGCTGATCCAAATGAAATTGAACCGCATTGCAGAGTGTACCCGTTTGATAAATTCCAACCGGATGAACAACCTGACCCGCCGGCTTGTCGACAACAATGATCCACGAATCTTCGTACAGAACCCTAATCGGAATTGATTCTGGCTCAAGAAGTTTGTCAGGAGGTTCCAGTAGCCTGATTTTAACTTCTTCACCTTGATGAATTCTGCAATCCAGGCTGACCCTGATTTCATCAACGGATACCAGGCCCGCAGAAATCATTCGTTGAATGCGATAAACCGTGTAATTCCGAAAATGCCGGGCAAGAAATCGATCAATCCGAATCCCATGAAGATAGGATTCCACCCGAACCCGTGCTTCAAACGGATAAGGAATGTTACCGGGGTTTTTCATGGAAATTTTCTTGAACAATAGTAAAAATCAGATTTTAAAGCAGGGAAATCACCTTTAAGGAAAGAGACTCAGAAATCTCAATTAAGGTACACTTCTCAATTCATCCGAAGATTGTTAGCATCGGGGGGAAACAGATATATGGTATTGGAACAGTTAATAATAGCCATCTTACTGGTACTTTGAACATCAGGTTCACAATTTATAGAGGAGAATTTTGATTATGCCGTCTCAAAACCCATTTGGTGCAGAGGCTCAACTGAAAACTGCTGGCGGGGACTACAAAATCTTTCGCCTGAAAAAGTTAATTGACGATAATATTGGACATGTTGAAAAGCTTCCTTATTCAATTCGGGTTCTGCTGGAAGCCTGTTTGAGAAATGTGGATGGCTTCATCGTCAACGAAGAAGATGTCAATAATCTGGCCCAGTGGAATGCAGCTTCTCCGAAAGTTGTGGAAATTCCTTTCAAGCCGGGAAGGGTGGTCCTTCAGGACTTCACCGGTGTCCCCGCGATTGTTGATCTTGCAGCGCTACGTAGCGCGATGGTCCGAATGGGGGGCGATCCCAAAAAAATTAATCCGCTTGTTCAATGTGATATGGTTGTGGATCACTCTGTTCAAGTTGATGCGTTCGCTTCCAAACTTGCATTACAGTTTAACGTTGATAAAGAGTTCGAACGAAATCAGGAACGATATCAGTTTTTAAAATGGGGGCAGCAGGCCTTTGAAAATTTCATGGTTGTTCCTCCTGCAACTGGAATTGTGCATCAGGTCAATCTGGAATATCTGGCCAAAGGTGTTTTAACGCGTGATGGCGTTGCCTTCCCGGATTCGCTTGTCGGAACAGACAGTCACACCACAATGATCAATGGCTTGGGCGTCGTCGGTTGGGGTGTGGGTGGAATTGAAGCGGAAGCCGTCATGCTTGGACAACCGATTTACATGCTTATGCCTGAAGTCGTCGGCTTCAAATTAACGGGTGAACTTCCCGAAGGTGCTACTGCAACCGATTTGGTTTTAACCGTGACACAAATGTTGCGAGCACATGGTGTTGTTGGGAAATTCGTTGAATATTTTGGACCCGGCCTGGAAAATATGACGCTCGCAGATCGCGCAACCCTGGCGAACATGGCTCCCGAATACGGTGCGACGATGGGATTCTTCCCCGTTGATAATGAAACCTTGAATTACATGAGAAACACTGGACGGACCGACAACGAAGTTGATCTCGTCGAAAGGTATTACAAAGAGCAGGGAATGTTCCGAACTTCAGATTCACCGGAACCGGAATTCTCCAGCACATTGGAACTCGATATTTCTACGGTTGTGCCTTCTCTTGCAGGTCATAAAAGACCACAGGATCGAATTCTTCTTTCTGAAATGAAACCTGCCTGGAAAAAAACCAGAACGGAAGTCTTCGGAAAAGATTCACAAACTTCGCCGATTGCAGTCAAAGATGAAGAACGCCCCGGCGAAATATCTGATGGCTCTATTGTCATCGCAGCCATTACAAGTTGTACCAACACCAGTAATCCTTCCGTCATGATTGGTGCAGGATTACTTGCAAGAAATGCAGCTGCAAAAGGACTTAAGCCCAAACCGTGGGTCAAAACGTCACTGGCTCCCGGGTCACGTGTTGTCACAGAATACCTCCAAAATGCTGGCCTTGATAAACCTCTTGAAGAATTAGGATATTTCACGGTCGGTTACGGTTGTACAACTTGCATTGGAAACAGCGGTCCCCTTTCTGAACCAATTGTCAACGCAATTAACGAAGGTGATCTTGTAGCAGCAGCTGTCCTTTCCGGGAACAGAAATTTTGAAGGACGAATCTCTCCACACGTGAAAGCAAATTATCTTGCGTCTCCTCCGTTGGTCATCGCTTATTCCATTGCAGGAACTGTTGATATCGATTTGAACAATGATCCACTCGGTCAGGATACCGATGGCAACGATGTCTTCCTCAAAGATATCTGGCCAAGCTCTAAAGAAATTAAGGAAACTGTCAATAGTTCCATGTCACCCGAAATCTTCCGTGAACAATATAGCAAAGCAACTCAGGGACCCCCTGAATGGCAGGCAATTTCCGGAGCGGAAGGGGAAATCTTTGAATGGGATTCTGAAAGCACTTACGTGCAGGAGCCTCCATTCTTTGTTGACATGGAAACGGAACCGAAACCAATTTCCTCCATTGAAGGGGCGCGTGTTCTTGTTTCCGTCGGTGATTCCGTAACAACAGATCACATCAGTCCCGCTGGTGCAATCAAGGAAGACTCACCTGCTGGTAAATACCTGAAAGATAACGGCGTCACAAAATCTAATTTCAACAGCTATGGAAGCCGAAGGGGAAATGACCGCGTGATGACACGAGGAACTTTTGCCAATATTCGATTGCGAAACCTTTTAAGACCCGGAACAGAAGGGGGAGAATCGGTTTATTTCCCCACCGGCGAAGAAACTACTATTTATGATGCAGCTCAGAAATACATCGCAGATGGAACTCCACTCGTTGTTTTAGCCGGCACAGAATACGGAACCGGTTCTTCAAGAGACTGGGCAGCAAAAGGAACTTTCCTTTTAGGAATTCGAGCCGTCATTGCAAAATCTTACGAACGTATTCATCGCTCTAACCTTGTTGGCATGGGAGTTCTTCCTTTGCAGTTCAGGGAAACGGAAGATCGGGATACCCTTGATCTCGATGGAACGGAAGTCTTTGATATTGAACTTTCAGACAAATTAAAGCCGGGAGAAACGATCCAGGTAACTGCAACAAAAACGGATGGGTCTCAGGTTCGTTTCACAACCGTTTGCAGGGTTGATACCCCCGTAGAAGTGGAATATTACCGCAATGGCGGAATCCTTCACACCGTCCTCAGACAACTCGCAAAAAGTTGATATGTAGAGGTAACATTCAAGGGGTGGCCCGACCAACTTGTTGGTTGGGTGCCGAAGGCACAGGAAGTCTTACCTTAATCGCTCAAAATAAAAAACTAAATTATTGGTACGCAGGTGAATTCAAAACTCATCTGCGTTTTTTTCATTGCGTGGTACAATATTGTTTCGTAATGTAATATCTGTCAGAAATATATCAGATATCATTTTTAGAAACGCTCTGGCAATGCTGTTTGAAGATTCGCAATCAGAAAAAATTCATTTCTGTTCAGACCAGTTCGTGAACAACGTTTCGACGTTCAATCAGATATTGTGGTCGGCCCGCGTTATCAATCAGTGTTGTGTTCAGCGGATCAATTCCCAGATTATGATAAAGCGTTGCAATGATTTCCTGCATATGAACAGGACGGGTGGCAGCAGCTTCTCCCAGTCGGTTAGTGGAACCAATCACTTGGCCAACTTTCATACCGCCTCCTGCAAGAAGAGCACAGCTGACTCGTGGCCAATGATCTCGTCCTGAGTTTTTGTTAATCATCGGGGTTCTTCCAAATTCTCCCCAGACAACAACAGTCACATCATCGAGCATTCCCCGTTCTTCCAAATCCTGAACCAATGCACTGACTGCCTGATCCAATCGAGGTCCGTGATGCCTGACAAGCCCGAAGTTATCACCGTGACTGTCCCATCGACCATAAGAAAGAGAAACGGAACGGGCTCCCGCTTCCACAAGTCGACGCGCCATCAAAATTTGATCATTCACTGTTGGCGCACCATCATATTGGTACTTGTAAGGTTTGCCATCGCCGTAGCGATCACGTGTTTCCTGAGATTCCTTACTGATATCAAGTGCATCCATTAACTTGTTGGAGCTTAAAACATCAAATGCAGCTTGGGTAAAGGAGTCCATCCCTTTCATCATGCCGGAAGAATCTATATCACTTCGCAAGCGGTCAAAATTTTTCTGTAAGGTTTTTCGATCTGATAAACGGTCCAATGTCATGTTGTTCAGTTTTAAATCTGACATTCCCTGACCATCTGGTTTGAATGGTTTGTAAGTGGCTCCTAAAAAACCTGGGCTTCCCGATTCTGCCCATTCTATATGTCCCATCTTCTGGCTTAAGCCTACATGTGGAGGAATTCCGGGATCAACAGGACCTTTCAATTTCGCAAGAACAGAACCAATGCTTGGGCACCCGCCGATGCTAAGCTTGTCGCGTCGATTCCAGCCAGACATACATTGATAACCATCATGATGCCCGACACTTCCCACCACAGAACGAATCACAGCCATCTTGTCCATCATCGCTGCAATTTTGGGAAAGCATTCTCCAATTTGAATACCGGGAACTGCCGTCGAGATTGCTTCAAACGGACCACGAACTTCACTAGGGGCATCTGTTTTGATATCCCACATATCCTGATGGGGAGGACCTCCACTCAAGAAAATATTAATGATTGCTTTATGGGAAGATTTATTTCCGTTTTCTGACTGAGCTTTCAGAAGAGCAGGGAGACCAATCCCGCCAGCAGCGCCCATTGCAAGCCCGCCAATTTTTAAAAAACTCCGCCGAGTGATTCCATCACATAAGCTGTGCTTTTTTCCCAGGATTGTCAGCATGGTCCCGCCTCGCCAAATACCTCGTCATGAGGAATGATTCATGAACAAAATTGATCTCACCCACCCGATAGGGATAAAGTCACAAACAAAATTGAACACTTAAACAGATACTTATACGTATTAGCCTACTTGCCAGAGTACATATCGTCAAGGTTTAAGTGAGATGAGTGACCTTAAGGAGGTCTTACCGGTTATAGGCCTATTTACACCGGTTTTTCAGGTCTTGTACAGGATAATGATGTTTTTTAAAGATTGTGTGGTTGCCAGTGCTAGACCATTTTTCGGACAGTTGAGGTGATTTGCAAAGACTGATGGACTTCATGAAGCAATTCTTGAACCGTATAAGGCTTCTTTAAAAACCCTGTAATCTCCTTCATCATTTCTTCTGTCATCATTTTTTCAGCGTCATAGCCACTACTTAAGATGATTCGTTTATTCGATTGCATGGCTTTCATCCGTTCAATAAATTCTTTTCCATTCAAATTAGGCATCGTTAAATCCAGAAGGATCAGGGAAATCTCCTCTTGATGTTTGTTGACGATTTCAAGTCCTTCTTGTCCATCTTTTGCGGTCAGAACTTTGAAATTCTCCAGTTCCAAAGCTGTTTTGGTGACTTTGAGAACCGCTTCCTCATCGTCAATGACTAGAACGGTTCCGGGATAACTACCAAAATTAATTAGCTTTGCTGGAACGGACTGCTGGGGTAAAGGTTGGTTTGTTACAGGAAACAGAATTCTGAAAAGTGTTCCTTCACCCCGATTGCTCTCAACAAAAATGGCCCCTTGATGTGAGCGGACAATCCCCAATGTGGAAGTCATTCCTAAACCCCGACCAGCGAATTTTGTCGTAAAAAAGGGATCAAACAGTTGAGTGATGGTTTCCTTGTCCATGCCACAGCCCGTATCAATGACTTCTACATATAGGTATTCCCCAGCGGGAAGATCATCCTGAAGATAACTGGAATCCATGTATTCTTTTGAAGTATGCATCTTACCTGTTTTTATTGTAATTGTTCCCTCTATTTCTTCAAACGATTCTGAAGCATTGGTAATCAGGTTCATGATAATTTGTTGAATTTGAGAACTGTTACTTTTAATGTTCGGAAGCTCGGATTCGAGGTTGGTCACCAAACGTACTTTTTTTGATATGACCTTTTTCATTATTTTCAGTATCGCAGAAATAGAATCATTCAAGCTGGTTGATTCTAAATTAAAATGTCCTTTTCCTGAGTAAGTCAGAAGTTGATCGCAAAATTCAGAAGCTTTCTCTGCAGAGGAAATGATATCATCTAGGTTATTATCACAGGATTCAGGCAGGTTTTCTTCCATTTGAATCAAGCTTGCGTTGCCTAAAATTCCAACCAGCAGGTTATTAAAATCATGGGCAATTCCACCCGAAATCACCCCGAGGCTTTCCAGTTTTTGCGACTGAAGCATTCTTTTTTCCAGAATTTTCTTTTGTTTTTCTTCTTCTTTTCTCTGAGTAACATCACGTGCAATTCCACATATTCCAGATATGTTTCCATCTTTTTCAAAGATAGGAACTTTCAATGTATGAATGACTATTTCTTTGCCTAATATAATATAACTCGCTTCTCTTTCTATTTTCTCCCCATTCAGAACTTTATTGTCATCAAATTCAACTTCATCCCGGTTAGAAGGTGATTCTTCAAAATCACTATAGGTCTTTCCGATGTACTCAGAAGGGGTTCTATTTGTCATTCGAGACATCGCGGGGTTCACTGAAACGTATTTACAGTTCCTGTCTTTAATGAAGATAAAATCGTCTGCAGTATCAAAAATAGTTTTGAGAAGTATTTCACTTTCACTGAATGATTTCTGGGCCATTTCCTTTTGACGGATCTCTTCCTGAACGACAAGTTGGTTTTCCTCAAGTTTTTGAGATGTTTCACTTAGCATGTTGATGCAAATATAAGTGAGAGAAAAGAAAGCGGAGATGACTCCCAGTGTGAGAATGTAATGAGCTTCATCATGCAAAAAACTGTTTTGGCCTATTATAAAAGTCCCTTCAAAATACTTAATTCTTTCCGTAAGTTCTAATAATCGATCAATGGCTATAATGCTGAAAATGGTAGCGATCAGGTATTTGATTTTAGTGTCAATGGATAATTTACAGGTGTGTAAAGTGAGGAAAAAAAATGGAACTGACCAGACGATAAAAATCAAGCTGTCTGATACAAGGCGAGTTACAATATTATGGTTGGCGACCATTTCAATGACGACGGTTAACAAGCTGGTAAGAGTAATCGTGAACAGGATTTTCTTAAAGAGAGGAGCAATCTGCTTGTTGAGATGAAGAGATGATGGGCTTGCTTGTTCTTCAGGCGTATTCATTGAAAATCCAGAATTGGCTGTTAAGGTTTAACAAAATAAGTCATTTCTTTGTTTCTAATTATCAAGTTTGCGAACTGATGCTCAATATGCTTGATACCTTATCAAGCAGCAATTGAACCGTATAAGGTTTCTTTAAGAATCCAGCGATCGCTTGCATTGTTTCTTCAGTCAAGACTTCTTCAGCATCATAACCACTACTTAAAATTATGGGAATATCTGGATACGTTAATTTTAAGTGATCAATCAGTTCTTTGCCATTGAGCTTTGGCATTGTTAAATCAAGCAGGATCAAAGAAATTTCCTCATGCTGTTTCTTAATGATCTCAAGTCCTTCCTGCCCGTCAGATGCAGCCAGAACTTTGAAATCTTCCAGTTCCAGAGCTTTTTTTGTGACATTCAGAACAGCCTGTTCATCATCAATGACCAGGATGGTACCGGGAGCGTTGCCAAAATTGTGAACCTTTTTCGGAGATGATTTTTTATTGACAGGCTGATTGGTAACGGGAAGCAGAATTCTGAAGAGTGTTCCTTCACCAGGATTACTTTCAACGAAAATGGCCCCTTTATGTGAACGAACTATTCCTAGTGTGGAAGCCATTCCCAAACCGCGTCCCGCGAATTTAGTACTGAAAAAGGGGTCAAATAGTTGAGTGATCGTTTCCTTGTCCATTCCGCAACCCGTGTCTTTCACTTCAAGGTAAAGGTAATCACCCGCGGGAAGGTCATCATGCAAGTAACTGGTTGCCAGGTGTTCCTTTGTTGCATTCACCCGACCCGTACTAATGGTGATTGTCCCTTCAATTCCTCCGAACGAGTCAGAAGCATTGGTAATCAGGTTCATGATAATCTGTTGAACTTGTGAAGTATTGCTTTTAATATTCGGAAGCCCGGCCTCCAAATTTGTCACCAAACTCACTTTTTTTGAAATGACTTTTTTCATTAATTTTAAAATTTCATGAATAGAATCATTCAAGTTAATAGGTTCTAAATTAAATTGTCCTTTCCCCGAATAGGTAAGAAGTTGGTCGCAAAATTCAGAAGCTTTTTCTGCAGAAGAAATAATATCATTAAGGCTATTATTGTTTTCAACAGACAGGTTGTTGTCCATTTGAACCAGACTTGCATTGCCCAATATTCCAACCAGCAGGTTATTGAAATCATGGGCAATTCCACCGGAGATGACTCCGAGACTTTCCAGCTTTTGTGTCTGGAGCATCTTTTCTTCCAGGTCTTTTTGCCGTTTTTCCCTTTTTCTCTTTTGTGTAATATCTCTTGCAATTCCACATATTCCGGAAATGCTTCCATCTTCTTCAAAAATGGGAACTTTTAAAGTATGTGTTACTTTTTCCTCCCCTAAAATTATGTAATGCGATTCCCTTTCCACTTTTTTACCTTTAAGAACTTCATCGTCGTCAAATTCTATTTCTTTTTGGTTAGAAGGTGATTCCTTAATGTCGTTGTAGGTGATACCTATGAGATCTGATGGTTTTTTGTTAATCGACCGAGCCATGGCCGGGTTCATCAATATGTATTTTTTTTGCTTGTCTTTGATGAAAATATAATCTTCTGCAGTATCAAAGATAGTTTTCAGGCGAGCTTCGCTTTCACTGAAAGACTTTTGGGCCAATTCCTTTTGCCGAATTTCTTCTCGGATGACAAATTGGTTCGCTACCAGTTTTTGAGAAATCTCGCTTAGTGTGACAACGCATAAATAGACGAGATAGAAAAAAGTAGAGAATAGACTTATCACCAGGATGTAATGAATTTCATCTTTGAGAAAATTGTTTCGTCCCAATAGAAAAAAATTGTCAAAATAGGGGATTTCTTCTGTTAATTCCAACGCTAGATCTACAGTGACAATGCTGAAAATTGCCAGTATGAAGTAGATGATTCGGTGGTTGATTTTGGATTTAAGTATGTAGCGAGCCACGATTAGAAAAGGAAAAAACCAGATAGTAAAAATTGCGAAATCTTTTGTCAGGTGATCAACATGGCCACGATTCGTTGCAAATTTTAAAACGAGTGTGGCAATGCCACATATCAGAACCATGAAAAAAATATTTTTGAACAGGGATGCAACTTTTTTGTTTATCAGGTTGTCCAAAGAGTCTGATGATTGATGAGATGGATTGTGTTGATCCACAGTTTTTTTCATTTATATTGGTCCGAGTGACTATATGAGAAGTTTGTATCAGGTAACTATTTCTGGTGGTATTATGGACATAAATGCAGCAGTGCACTTATTAAAATATGGAATCTGAAGTCATTTTATGAGAAATTGAATTGAAATATTATACCTGTATGTCTTCTTTTTGTTGCAATTTGGCGATTTTTGTTAAATCCTATTATCTTTGCTAAAGAGAGTGTAAATTGCTTAATGGATTACGCGACATGGATTTATGAGAATGTTTTTGTAAAAAAGAGTTTTCTTTCATCAGGATACTGGCTAAAATAATTCTTGGCGAGTGTTTCGTAAAGCAAAATGGACTTGCCAGGCATTCCTCTTGTTGATTCCCCTTGATTTGCATACTGAAGACCTTCCGAGAACTCATCTGAAAAGTTTGTATAAATCTGAATCTTGAGGATACATAAAAGAGTAGTCCAGACAGGAAATGAACTAGTTCACAGATTATATTATCAAATGAAGAGTTAACCCCATCAGCAAAATTGATTGCCTTCACTGTTTTTGAATTTTGAGTAGATTTCCATCCTTAAACTAAGTGTGTCATGATTAGAACGTTATTAAAATCTAAAATTCACCGGGCAACGGTCACTCAGGCAGAATTACACTACGCAGGTAGTGTGACGGTTGATCAAACATTGCTCGAAGCGGCTGATATTCTGGACCATGAACAAGTTGATATTTACAATATTACTTCCGGGACACGAATTACAACATATGCAATTCTCGGAGAAGCAGATTCAGGAGTGATTTGTATAAACGGGGCAGCAGCACATTTAATGAAACCGGGTGATTTGGTCATCATTGCCAACTATGCTCAATATTCAGAAGAAGAATTAAAAAATTACACCCCCAAAATAATCGTTGTGGATGAGAAGAACCGGATTCAAGTCCCTGAACGGGTATGATTCTTAATAACTCTTCCCCAGAATTTGCTTTCCAAATGGTATTTATTGCTGTTTTTCACTTCAATTGGCTCAACCTGGCAGTAGCTTGGGGAAAGTTTCTGTGAAAATGTAAGAGAACCGTGACTTTTCCGGGCTGAAAGATGTCTCATCCTTGACATCTCTTTTATGATTTGCATACCATGCTGAGTATGTTTCAGGCGAAAGATCATACTGAATTTCATTGATTGATCCCGGAAGCATTTTTTAAAGAGTCTGTTTTCTGATCGTACTCGGTTTTCAGATATATTTTTGATATTTCAGGTTGAGGAACTGTTGTAGATGTTCAACCGTAACTGCATATATATTAGTGATTTAGGAAAATAGGGATGGCTGTACCAAAAAGAAGAATGTCCAAATCCCAGGGACGAAAAAGACGTAGTCATAATGCGATTAAGAAAGTTCAATTGTCATATTGCGTTCAGTGCGGAACACCTGCACCGTCTCATGTAGTATGCCCTAATTGTGGCTATTATCAGGGGCGAACCCTTGTAGAGACTGAGGAGTAGGACGGATTTATGCGCATTGCTTTGGACGCAATGGGGGGGGATGATGCACCTGCCCCTAATGTCGATGGTGCCATAACAGCTCTAAAAGATAATGATAAGCTGGAAGTCTTGCTTGTAGGGGATCAGCCTCTTCTTGAAGATCTAGTCAATCAATCGGGCTACAATGGTGATCGTCTGGAAGTTGTACCAGCTGAAGGTTTTGTCGGGATGGAAGAAAAGCCTACCGATGCCCTACGTAAAAAGCCAAATTGCTCCATCGCAAATTGCTGGCGAAGTATGGCTGCACGCGAAGTCGATGCTGTTGTCAGTGCAGGAAATACAGGAGCAGTTGTCGCTGCCGGCTTAAGAACACGCCTTTTTATTAAAGGGGTAAAACGTCCCGGAATTGCAGTGTTGTTACCCACTATGAAGGGGCAGTCTGTTTTGATGGATGTCGGAGCTAATCCGGCTGCACGGGCAGAACACCTTTATCAATACGGAGTCATGGGGGCAATTTATGCCCATGATATGCTCGGCATTGACGATCCCAAAGTCGGATTAATGAATATTGGAAGCGAAGATGGAAAAGGGAACGAGCTTTATCGTGACGCCCATGCCTTCATAATGCAGAGTGACTTGAAAGATCGCTTCATCGGGAATGTTGAAGGGCGCGGACTTTATCAGGGTGAAGCAGATGTCCTTGTTTGCGAAGGCTTTGTCGGGAATGTTGTGTTAAAAGTCAGTGAAGGGATGGCTGATTTTATGATGCGAAAAATTGCCGGTGCTGTCTTGCCAAAACTCTCTGATGAGCGAGAAAAAGCAGAAAACGCATTCAAAGATCTCACTCGACAATATCAATATCGAGAAGCAGGTGGAGCACCATTACTGGGGATTGATGGTATTTGTATTATCTGTCATGGTTCCAGCGATGCTCATTCCATTACGAATGCTCTCAAGATGGCAACATTGCTCAAAAATCGGAAAATTAATTCCAGAATTGCAGAGTCTCTCGCCAAAAATAAAAAATGATAATGCCTTGTCAAGGCTTAGGATTAAGGTTAATAACTGCGACGCACTCCGGTGTCGTGCTCTGAAACGGTTCATTAACTCTACCTATATAATTATGACGCAAAAATAGTATCCCGAGTCAATCTGTTGACCCGTTTGAATTTTCATCGATAAAATAAAACGATCAAGTAATCCGAAGGGGATTGTCGTGAGTCAGATAGCTTTCTTATTTCCAGGACAAGGTGCCCAGCATGTCGGGATGGGGTCTCAACTCGTCAAAGACTTTCCAGCTGCAAAACAGTTGTTCGAGCAGGCAAACGATTTATTAGGTTATGACTTGGCTTCGCTATGCTTTGAAGGTCCGAAAGAAAAACTCGATCTGACTGAAATTGCTCAGCCTGCAATATTTGTTTCGAGTCTCGCTGCTTTAGAAAAACTTCGTGCAGAGTCTCCAGAAGTTGTTGATCAATGCTCTATCGCTGCAGGCTTAAGCCTGGGCGAATATACTGCATTGGTTTTTGCTGGTGTGATTTCTTTTGAAGATGCATTACGAATTGTTCAGCTTCGTGGAAAAGCAATGCAGGAAGCATCTGACGCAACACCTTCCGGGATGGTGAGTGCTTTATTGATTGATCAGGAAAAAGTGGAAGAACTTTGCGTAGAAGCAAGTTCCGAAGGGCTTATCAAATTGGCGAATTTTCTTTGCCCGGGGAATATTGTCGTCTCTGGTTCAAAAGCAGCCTGCGAAAAATTTGTTACACTTGTTGATGAAGCAGGTGGTAAGCCAATGCCACTGGCTGTTGCGGGTGCTTTTCATACGGAAATTATGAAACCTGCTGATGAAAAACTCGCAGAAGCATTAGCTGGAGTTCAACTTAATTCTCCCAGGATTCCTGTTGTTTCCAACGTGGATGCGAAACCACACGAAGATCCCGAAGAGATTCGTGAACTATTAGTCAGGCAGGTTTTAAGCCCGGTTCAGTGGGAGCCATCCATTCGGTATTTACTGGATGAAGGAATCGAAGAATTTTATGAAATCGGTCCCGGACGTGTTTTAAGCGGGCTACTCAAACGAATTAAAAGAAAAACTCCTTGCACGGTCGTAAACGATTCCTGATTGATCTCTCCATTTCTTGCCAGCTAATCATCGATATCAACAATCATCATATACCCATCCATATATGCGGTTGAATGACTCCGATATCATCCATCATCTCTCTGTTTTTCTATCTCTATCGGTCGATTTATATCGTGAATTCTGTACTCGTTTTTCTATCCCCAATGAAGCTTTTCTGAGTTGGTTTGCGCTGTCTGCGTGATTTCGAGGGCTTTTGTTTTTGTTTGGATCGTTCTGCTGGATATGTGGCTTTATGATCAGGTTCTGCGGGATGAAGCTGTCTCTGGAAATCTCAGAATATCTATCTGCTATAAGATTCAGATAGAAAAAAAGTTTGTCGGATTTAAAATGGATATGGGTTATGTGTCGTTTTGATAAAATTTATAAGTTGTTATCTGGTAAAGAGATATCGATCATTTTGACGGCACTTTTCAATGCTCTGTTTGAATCAGAAAGAAGTTTGGCAAAAAGAGTCTTCATTTTTTTCAACTCAAGTGGTGATTGGAGTTTACACAATTTATTAAAGGCGGTATATCTTCGCTTTCAATTATTGTGATGAAAAACTGACGCAGAGTTTCGGTTGGGGGCATTTGTTGGTAGCTGGTTCCAACATTTTTTTTGTCAACAATTTTAAACCGGAGAATTTAATATGTCAGTCGAAGAAAAAGTAATGCAAATCGTTAGTGATCAGCTTCAGGTTCCATCTGAAGAAGTGAATAAAAAAAGTTTTTTCGTTGAAGACTTGAAAGCTGATTCGTTAGATATTGTCGAAATGGTTATGGAATTTGAAGACGCTTTTGACGTCACAATTCCAGATGACGATTACGACAAAATCAAAACCGTTGGCGATGCAATTAGTTACATTGAGGAGAAAAATTAGCGCATGGCCAGGCGCGTTGTTGTAACAGGTGGATCTGTTATTACTGCACTCGGTTTTGAACTTTCAGATTTTTGGGATCGACTCTGTTCAGGGAAAAGTGGCATTACCACTTTTGAACGTTTTGATTCCTCTGATCTTAAAGTCAAATTTGCAGGTGAAATTAAAGATTTCAGCCTGTCCGACCATACAGATCTAACCATAAAAGATGCTCGAAGGCTGGATCGCTTTAGCCAGTTCGCTATGGCGGCTGCACATAAATCGATTCATCAGTCCCAAGCAGATTTTACCAAAGAAGACCCCTTTCGATGTGGGGTTCTGGTTGGCAGTGGCATAGGTGGACTTCAGGAAATTGAAGCCCAGCATAGCAATCTGTTTGGCCGAGGTTCCTCACGCGTATCCCCGTTTATGATTCCCAAAATTATGGTTAATGCAGCCGGTGGGAATATTTCGGTCAACTGGGGACTCAAAGGACCTAATATTGCTATTGCGACTGCATGTGCTTCAGCTACGAACGCTATTGGTGATGCGTTTAAACTGATTCAGCATGATGTGGCAGAAATTATGGTCACGGGTGGAACGGAAGCACCAATCACGCCGATGGGTGTTTCCGGCTTTGCTCGAATGAAAGCACTCTCAACCCGAAATGATGAGCCTGAAAGAGCGAGCCGTCCATTTGATATGGAACGTGACGGGTTTGTTCTTGCAGAAGGTGCAGGGCTTGTTGTTCTGGAAGAACGAGAGCATGCGATCAAAAGAGGAGCTCCTATCTTTGCAGAAGTTCTAGGGTATGGTGTCTCTGCAGATGCTTCACATATCACTGCTCCTGATCCAACTGGAGCAGGAGCATCTTATGCCATGACGCAGGCTTTAAAAGATGCGAAGCTTAACCTTGATGACATTGATTATGTCAATGCTCATGGAACGAGCACCCCTTTGGGTGACAAAGCTGAAACATTCGCATTGAAAAAAGTCTTTGAATCACACGCGAAAAAAATGGCTGTTTCCAGTACAAAAAGTCAGCTTGGGCATCTTCTCGGGGCTTCCGGAGGAGTGGAATTTATTGTCGGTATGCTGGCGTTACAGAATCAGGTCATTCCACCAACAATTAACCTTGAAAATCCTGATCCGGACTGTGACCTTGATTATGTTCCAGATGAACCCAGGGAAACAAAGGTGAATTATGTTCTTTCAAACAGTTTTGGATTTGGGGGTCATAATGCCTGCCTGGTGCTGGGGCGAGCGACATAAAGCTTGTAAAGACTGCTGATGCCAGCTTACCTTAGATTTGAATAGCGTCTGTACTTCTGTTCTGTGGTTGATTCCCTGTTTTGACTTGGAATAATGTTTCATTCGTAGAATGGGGTATTGCGAACTACTTATATTCAAGCATCTGGCTATAATTCATCCAGCAAAGATAGTACTAAAACTCATTTGTCATGGTTTTGTCACTTGGGTGGGGGTTGAGAAAATCGCCTTGATATGAAACACTGTTGCGAGATGGGTTAGGATTCAGAGATAGTATGGGGACTGGATGAGATTGGGGTGTTAACCTGTCTCTGAATGTTTGCTTTTTTTCAGAATAAAAAAATTGAAACATGAGTGAAAATAACGGTAAGGAACGACGGGTCGTCATTACAGGGATTGGTGTTGTTAGTCCGGTTGGTATCGGTGCAGACAATTTCTGGAAATCACTCTCCACTGGTCAAAGTGGAATTGGACCTATTGAATCGCTGTCTTACAGTGCATCGCCTCAGAATGTTGGCGGGGAAGTCAAAGACTTCACTGTAAAATCTGCTCGTAAAGTATATCTGAAAACCCAGCGAAAAAGCATCAAGGTGATGTGCCGGGAAATTCAAATGGGTGTTGCTTCAGCGATGCTGGCAGTTGAACATTCTGGATTGAATCTGGATGAAATTGACCACAATCGATTGGGTGTTGATTTTTGTGCAAACCTGATGCTAAGTCCTCATGATGTGCTTGGTCATGCAAGCACTGATTGTATTGAAGAGGATGGAGATGAAATCCGATTCCTTTCTGGTGAGTGGGGGAGATCAGGCCTTCCGAACATGGAACCACTTTGGCTTTT
>JAJRVU010000274.1 GCA_024277145.1 Planctomycetota bacterium | reverse complement strand
TAATGAAGCTGCTGGAAATCGTTTCATCTACACTCGAAATCGCCTGCAACCGATTCCCGTTTCTCCCGGTAAATTCCTGATGACTGGTTTATTACGCCCGTGGGAAAAACTTCGGGTTGCAAAAGAATATTTCACGCCAGCCCGAAAAGATGATCATGACGAAACCATTTATGATTTCGGCTGTCGCAGATTGGGAAGCGGGTTTGCAGAAACCATGCTGGACCCGATGGTCTCCGGTATTTTCGCAGGTGATATTCATCAACTTTCCCTCCCTGCAACTTTTCCGAAAATGCGATCCATGGAATTGGAATATGGCGGTCTTTTCAAAGCGATGTTCGCCAAGCAGCGTGAGAAGAAACGGCTTGAAAAAACAGAACTTGAAAAAAATCAGTCTGATAATAAACAGGAGCAGGAAAATACTGAATCAAGTGGCCCTGCTGGCCCTTCAGGTGTTCTGACAACATTACAGGGGGGAACCGGACAGCTAACCAGCACATTGGAAGCATCACTGGCTGATATTATTAAGAAAAATCGAACAGCGACCAACCTGCGCAGAGAAAATGATCAGTTCATTGTTTCTGGTGATGGTCTGACTGAAAAATATGATGCGGTAGTGATGGCTGTTCCGTCTCATCGGGCATGTGAAATCATAAAAGAAATGAACCCGGATATTGCGAAAGCTCTCAAGGAAATCTCATTCGCCAATGTTGCTGTTGTCTGTCACGTATACGATGAAGATAAAATTCCCAAAAAACTGAACGGGTTCGGCCATTTGATTCCACGCCGGGATGGTATTCGTGCTTTAGGATGTTTGTGGACCAGTTGTATTTTTCCGAATCAGGCTCCTGATGGGAAGGTATTGCTTCGTTCGATCTTTGGCGGGGCACATGATCCCGAAATTCTTGAATTGTCCGATTCCGATTTAATAGATCTGGTAGTCAAAAACACCGGGACAACATTAAACATCAAACAAAGACCTTTAAAATCGTGGGTTTTTCGCCATCCAATGGGAATTGCCCAATACACTCTCGGCCATCGGGAACGGGTGCTAAAAATGGAACAGTTTTGCGAAGAAATGCCTGGACTTGCTTTCGTCGGCGCATCATACCGTGGAGTTGCATTGAACCGCTGCATGCGAGATGCTTATACGGTTGCCCCCCGTGTGCTACTTCCTTTTGAAATCCACGCAGCTTCTCTTGATGAAAAACCACTTTCTTGAAAAAAGTCGCCGATTCTTCACGGTGTTGGTGATTAATATTTGTCCAACTCTTATCTTTCGCTTGAGAAAATGATTTTCTGGCTATCAGGAGACCACATCATTCCCCTGTTGATCAATCCAATTTTTTCTTTTTCGAGAAGGATGGGAGCACTGGGGACTTCTGCAGAGATCGAATAAAGATAAGTATGATGCCAGATTCGGCTTTGAGAACCGGTTTTACCAGGTTCCTGACGAGCAAAAACGATCTGTTTTCCATCTGGTGACCAACTTGGTGGACCGACCAGTTCTCTTTCAGAATTATTCTCGCGATAAAGAATTTTAAGGGTTTTCGGGCTTCCTGATTTGTGGATGACGGATAGATGTTCTTTTCCATCTTTAATACCAATGAAGACAATACTGTTGCCATCAGGCGACCATGTACCTCCGCCAAATTTGGCAGCCATTGGTGATCCCAGAATTTTACGAATCGCTCCGGTTTTCACATTATAGAAATGAATCTCCTGAGGATTTTCAAAGTAGGCGTGAAAACAAATTTCTGATCCATCGGGTGACCATCTTGGGTACCAGCATGTGCAAATCCATTTGCGGTCAGTCCCATCTGAGTTCATAACCCATATACCAGCTTGGTGATTTTTCGGATTTCCAGAATTGATCATAAATGTAATCTGGCTGTCATCAGGAGACCAGCTTGGAACGTTACCATAGCCGAGGTCTTTGAACATTCCTTTAAAAGGTCCTCCGACAGCGTAAACAAATAATTTGCTGCGTTGAAAATTCTGAAGTACATCAACAGAATCAAAGGCAATCATTAATCCATTGTGTGACCATTCAGGAGTTGCGCTTGAAATCTGTTTCGGGGCAGTGACCAGATATTGAACATTAGATCCATCCCGATTCATTGTGTAAAGAGCACGGAATCCCTCTTCACGTTGTCGGGTGGAATGCTGGTTTACTTTTTGGAATTCATGATTCCCTAAATTTGAATGGATAAGCAGCAATTCTTTTTTCATAACATCAAGAGACTCTTTCATCAATTCTAGCTGATTTCGGATTAACTCAACTTCTTTATTTTCGCTTGGCTGATTAATGATTCCGAGAGGATGGTTGAGCAATGGTGCTGATTTAGCCTCAGGTGAAATTAATGGAGATCTGAAGGTTTTAGTTTCATTTTTCAATGCGACATTCTCATCTGCTTGAATGAATTTTGGGTAACCCAGAAAAGAGAATGCCAGAATAAATAAACAGAAAGGTTTGCTTGTTTGAAAACGTTTTTGATCCATTTTGACTGTTCCTTTATTAATCGTTTGATTTTGATGCAGTTCATTTTCATCTTATCAGATAATAAAATTCTGTCACGATCATTTTGGATATTATTTAGCATTCATGAGGCGAAAAAAGAGTTTATGGCGACTTATCCTTGTATTCTTAGATGGATTAAGGGTTAATTAATAATCATATTTACAAGAAGGGGCGATTCTTTAGTTCTGAGAAGAATTGTTTGAGATCGATTTATCATTACAAACTAATTTTATTTCTACATACAGATTATCAAAGGAAAATATTATGAAATCAACTCGATACTTTGCCGCTGCGGTTTTTGCTCTCGTACTACTGATGATGCAGGTTCGTGCTCAGGATGAAAAGCCCGCCACAAAGCCGACAGATTTAAACACGATATCCAAAAGTAAAGACAAGCCGATTTATATGTTGAATGTAATCTGGTACAAGCCGAATGGCGGAGAGAAAAAATATCAGGAATATCTGTTGGCTGCAGGTCCAATCGCAATCAAGCATGGAGCAAAACGACAGGAATTATACATTCCGGAAAAAGATATTATTGGTGACTTGAACGCAGACCTGATATTTGTCGTTAAATGGCCTAACGAAAAATCCTTCCTTGGATTAATCTCTGATCCTGCTTATCTGAAAGTCAGCCATCTCCGTAAAGAAGCAATTTCAAAATCTCTATTAATTCGATGCAAGAAATTCGGGATATAATATTCACATTAGTCAAGGTTAGTAAACTACTAGAAAACTCATATTCTCCTGTTTTGATGAACTCTTATTTTGATCAATTCAGCTTGAAGTTCCTCTCACTTTGCTGCCCTCTGTTGACTTCCTCAACAAACAAAGTCATCCTGATTATATATAAAGATATTCTTATGTTTTATAGTGCGTTATTAAGAGCGTTATTTCAAATCAAGGTGACACATGCAGGTGATTATAATAGGGGCAGGGCGGGGGAGTCGGTTGATGCCCACGACGGCTGATTCCCCGAAATGTTTTGCAGAAATTTCAGGAAAAAGAATTCTCGACTGGACGTTAGATGCTTTTCGTGAAAATGGAATTGACAAATTCTGCTTCATTGGCGGATATCAAATTGAAAAAGTGAAAGAATCTTACCCGGAATTCACTTTCAGGCATAATGCAGATTGGCCGAATAATAATATCCTCGCTTCTTTAATGCATGCAGAAGATTTAATGGACGAGCCTTTTATCTGCTGTTATTCAGACATTCTGTTCAGCTCCAATGGCGTTAAAGCACTTCTTAAAAATGCGAACGACATTTCTCTTCTTGTGGATACAGATTGGCTGACACGATATGAAGCTCGAACCGAGCATCCGAGTGATGATGGAGAAAAGGTCACTGTCGAAAATGGACAAGTCACTTCTGTTCACAGGGACATTGCTGAACCGGATGCTTATGGTGAATACATTGGAGTGGCCAAGTTTTCGTCCGAAGGCGCGAAACAACTCAAAAAACATTACCATCAACGCAGAGAAGAATTTGCCGGCAAACCTTATCGTGAATCGAAAATATTTGAAAAAGCCTACCTGATCCATCTTCTGGAAGACATGATCGAATCGGGCGTACCCATGCATCACGCGGATACGCCAGGCGGGTACATTGAAATCGATACTCAGCAAGATTTTGAATACGCGCGTCAGAAATGGGCTTCACAACATCTGGAGAAATAGATCAAATGACACTTCCACTTTTTCCTGCCTCTGTAATAGGCTCGCTCCCCCGTCCCGATTTTGTTCGGGAACTAATTTCCGATGATTCCCATTGGTCAGAAGATGAATACCAAAAACTGATGGGTTCCTCGGTTCATTATGCCGTTGCGTTACAGGAAGCTGCCGGTATTGATGTGATTACAGATGGAGAATGGTGGAGAAAATCGTACATAGGCGTGATTGCTGAATTGGCGCATGGATTTGAACTGAGCACCAATCCTGCGGATGGTTGTCCCTGGACAATAGTTGTTGATAAACTTTCCCCCAAGCAACCGGGATTCATTGCAAAGGAAGTTGCGTTTCTTAAAAAAATCACCAACAGACACATTAAAGCGACACTTCCCGCACCAGCTTTGCTAGGCGAACGGATGTGGGATCCGGAAAAATCATCCAAAGCCTACCCAACGCGTGAATCATTCATTGAGGCTTGCGTTCCCATCTTGCGAAATGAAGTTGAACTCTTGAAAAAAGAAGGTGTGACAATCATTCAAATTGATGATCCACATCTCTGCTTGTTTGTTGATAAAACAATTCGTGCACAATACGACAATCCTGAGCAGGCTTCTGATTTTGCAGTCGATATGGACAATCAGGTTGTTGATGGGATTGAAGGAATAAAACTGGGCGTGCATCTTTGTCGTCGTGCAGGTGCTAGAGCCAGAGGAGAAGCAGATCATTCAGGGGGATATGACCCAATCTTGAAACAGCTTTCCCGTTTAAAAGCGGACCACATTACAATGGAATTCACAACTCCTGGCTCGGGTGAGATGTCTGTTTTTCGTGCACTACCTGAAGGGATTGAAATTGGCTTAGGTTGTGTCAGTTGTCTTCCGGGACAAATCGATTCACCTGAAACAATTGTCGCTCGGGTGGAGAAGGCATTGGAATTTCTTTCCCCTCAACAGATTACATTAAACCCGGACTGTGGATTTGCTCCCGGTTCTGGTGCTAAAGTAAGTATCGACGAAGTTTATACCAAATTGAAAAACGAAGTTGCTGCTGCAAAGTTCTTAAGAGAAAAATACTCTTGAATAACCTCATCAGGATTAACAATGAAGCACTCGAAGACGATACAACTCGGATTACTACTGATTCTGATTCTTACATCATTCATAGCCAGCCAAAATAGTATAGTTGCGCAGGAACAGGCAAAGCCCGATCACCCGGTTAAAAAACTGGTCACCTTTTACGCGATGGGGGATGTACCTTATAAGCCGGAAGAAAATATCCTGCTGCCCAAACAAATTGCCGAACTGCCTGATGATGCAGAATTTGTCATCCATGTAGGCGACATTAAAGGAGGAAGTGCTCCTTGTAATGAAGCAGTATATAACAAGGTGTTTGGAATGCTGAGTCAATCAGTTGCACCGGTCTTTATTATTCCCGGCGACAATGAATGGAACGACTGCACCAATCCGGTTCAAGCCTGGAAATATTGGAACAAATACTTTATGCGGTTTGATCGACATTGGCAGCATCGGTTTCCTTTGTTCCGACAACTTGAACACGAAGAGAATTTTTCATTTGTAAAGGGTAACGTCCTGTTTGTAGGATTGAATATCGTAGGTGGTCGCATTCTTGATCTGGCGGAATGGAAGCAACGACATCGGGATGGGTTTGAATGGGTTCGCCGAAACTTGCATCGCTTCGGTGCTGATGTCAGCAGTTTGGTTTTCTTTATTCATGCGAATCCTAATGTTTTTCACAGCGATTTTTTTGATCCATTTATGAAAGTTGCAAAAGAATTCAAGAAGCCAATCCTTCTTATTCACGGTGATGGGCATACATGGATTTACGATCGACCATTTGCAGCACAGAATATTTTAAGAGTTCAAGTTGATCAAGGGCGCATTGCTCCCCCTTTGAAAGTTACGATCACGGATGACAAAAGCAATCCGTTTCAGTTTGATCGGCGGAATGGAAAGCCGATTAAGTAGCAGATGATAAAAGGAATTTATCGAAATATAAAACAAATATTAATAATGCCTTATTGTAGGTCAATTCCATGTTTTTCAATAAACTAATCCACCACGTTATCTTTCTAACGATAATTTCCTGTTATATTCTTACTGGAGAATTCAATCCTAGCTCACTTCAAGCTGCTGATATCGAAAAGAAGAATGAAACCATAACATCAGTAAAGAATGACAAGCCTTTCGGATTGAACAAAAGGATTCCGTGGACGACTTCTCGTGTGGAAGGATTTCCGGAACCGCTGCCTCCCTATAAACTAGAGATTGCTTTTCCAAATTTAAAATTTAACCAACCGATTGCAATGTTTCCTGAGCCGGGAACAAACCAGTTATTCATTCTGGAACTGGATGGAAAACTGCTTGCATTGGAAGAAAATTATCAAGCAAAGCAGGCAGACTTGGTTGAATTAGGATTTTTCAAACCTGATCCACTACCTGACCCAGTAATCGATAAAAAAACGAAGAAGAAAACGGAATACAAACCGGGAAAAAGACAAACGCAATGTTTTACTTTTCATCCGAATTACAAATCAAATGGATTCATATTTGTTGTCAGTGACATGCACAATCCGCAACTCGGCGATATAAAACCTCGAAGGTTCATGAGGGTTGCACGTTATAAACTGACTGGAAAAGATTCTAAAAAAGTCGATATGAAATCTGAAAAGATTATCATCGAATGGGATTCAGATGGTCATACAGGGGGTGATCTCGATTTTGGACCTGATGGATATCTTTATATTTCCTGCGGTGATGGTTCATCCGATTCGGATAACGATGACACAGGGCAGGATATCTCTGATTTACCTGGATCAATCATTCGAATTGATGTAGATCATCCTGAAAAAGACAAAGCATATAGCATCCCTGCAGATAATCCTTTCGCAAAAACAATTGGAGCAAGACCTGAAGTCTGGTCTTTTGGGCATCGTGCTCCCTGGCGTATGAGCTTTGACGAAAAAACAGGTGACCTCTGGCTGGGAGATGTCGGGCAGGATCTCTGGGAAATGATTCACTTGGTCAAACGGGGAGCCAATTATGGATGGAGTGTACGCGAAGGAAACCATCCTTTTCGCCCGGAAAGAAAACAGGGACCGGTTCCGATCTCGCCACCAATCGTTGAACATCATCATTCAGAGTCTCGTTCCATTACGGGCGGACTGGTTTATTATG
>JAJRVU010000273.1 GCA_024277145.1 Planctomycetota bacterium | reverse complement strand
CTGCAGAACAATGACGAACAGTTACTGATCCAAATAAGAGATAAGGACTTAATTGCCATTGAGGTGTGTTACCACAAGAACTGTTATTCTTTGTATGTTAGAACACATGGAAATGTTGATGGGAATCTTGAAAGAACTGCACATGAATCAACAGAAAACCCACAAGCTCATGATGAAAGTTTTGAGAACCTTGCTCTGTATGTGGAAGGGACAGTCATTTTAAAGGGGGAGGTTGTGAAAATTTCAAAGCTGAAAGAACAATACATGGACTTTGTTGATGCTAAAGGTGGATTCAATACACAAATCAGGACAGAAAAGCTAAAAAAGAAACTGCTTGCCAGGTTTGGGCCTAAGATCTCTTTCTGGCGCCCCCCAAAAAGAACCAGATGTGAGTTAGTTTACTCAGACTTTATTCCCAAAGGTACTTTACTTGAAACTAATGTAAGTTCATGTAGTTCTCTTAGTGAAAGTTCTGCTACTAGTGAGATGGAATCAACAAATTTGGGACAAGGCGTACATGTACAAGTGAATGATACAAGAGAATTATACCACGCTGCTCAAATTTTGCGGAGAAGTATTAGCAATACTAGGGATGGGCTGCAGTGGCCACCAACAAGCAACCAGGTGAATGATTCTGTTGTAGACGATATAATTCCTTTCCAGCTTCATAACTTCCTAGCTTTATTAATTTCACCAGACTGCCAAGATTTACTGTTTGAAGACGATAAAAAGGTGGAGCTTCCCAGAGACATGTTAGTTCGCATACAATCTATCGCACAAGATGTAATCTTTGCCCACTCTAGAGGAAGAGTTGCCACCCCTAAACATGTGGCCCTGGGAGTGAGTGTCCGTCATCTGACTAAAAATGTCCAAGTCTTGGTAATGTTAAACCGGTTTGGCCATTCAGTTTCTCTAAGCTACTTGCAGGAGCTTGACACTGCCATCGCCAAGGAAGTTGTCAAGAAAGATAGTTTGCTTCCTGACAATGTTGATCCCTCTGAGTATAGCACTCTAGTTTTTGACAACATCGACTTGATGGAAGAAACCCTTTCTGGAAAGGGCACCACCCACAACACGAACGGCATTGTCATTCAGAGAAATGTAATAGAAGAGAGGGATACCCATAAACCTTCACAAGTAAAGCGCACTAAAGAGCGTTCTTTGCCAAACCCTGTTCAACCACTTCCACAATATTTCCAATCTAAAAGGGAAGGTCCAGGAGAATACCAGTTGGACTCATCATTGCTTAATGAAGACAAGTCGGCAGGAAGTGATGCCCTATCACTAGATTTTGCATGGTTGCTTCTCCGTTCTTCCTATACGAATGTATCAATAAGCGAAACTCTGCCAGAAGAGTCTACTGCCGCAACAACAGAAGGTCTACTAGACATGCCATCAGCTTCAACAGCACAACCCTGGTTGGAAATGCCTGAGACATGTGAAGTTATTACAACACAGACTGCACAGCAGACTATACCTGGTTGGTCTGCCTTTAATTCAATGCAGAAACAAGAGGTTCCCAAGATGAGCAGAATTGGCTACTTGCCAGTTATTCCTGCCAGCCCAACTGAAATGTCAACAGTGTACTCCTTACTTTTGAAATCATTGGAGATTCGTTCCAAGTTACACCAAGAGGAGATAGTTGTTGTGCTTGATGAGGCTATATACTGCAAAGCACAACAGGTCTTGTGGAAGGAGAAAGATAAATTTAGTAAGATCGTCTTGAGGCTGGGAGCATTCCACACAACCTGTGTCATGCTGGCAGTGATAGGGAAGAGATTCAGGGATGCTGGCTTGGAAGATATACTTATTGAATCAGGTATTCTTGCTTCTGGCTCAATGAATGGTGTGATGAGTGGGAAGCAATATAATAGAGCAACTCGAATCTTTAAGATAGTTTACGAAGCTCTTCATCGTTTACGCTGGCAGTCATTTTTTGATACACAGGACACAGCACAATCAGAAGTAAAGGAAAAGGTTATTGGTCAACTTCAAGTCATCAAAAGTAATGCTAAAAACCTTCAAGAGTATTTGACAAATGAAGACTTTCAGAAACTTCATAACATGTACCGTAAATTCTGCCTGCTTAATCAATCCCAGATGTTTTCTTTCTGGTCATCATTCCTGGACATCATGCAAGCTGTGCTAAACTTTATCAGAGCAACGAGGACAGGACATTTTAAGTTACACCTTGCCGCAATTAGATCTATGCTGCCTTGGATGTTTGCATACGACAGACACAACTATATGAGGTATTGCTCAGTTTACTGGTTGGAGATGATGGCTTTACCAAACACACATCCCAGTATTAGTCAGCAGCTACATTCAGGCGAGTTTGTTGTTCAGCGTTCAAAAAACAACAAGTTTGGACAGGTTGCCTGTGACATGGCCATTGAGCAAACTTTCAACAAAGATACGAAGTCCCCAGGAGGAATTGTTGGTTTCAGTCTGAAAAGTGGTGCTGTGGCAAAGTGGATATTGTCATCCCCAGAGAGAGCAGCAACTTTGTCCAAATGTAGGGAAATGGCAGGACTGAATGACGGCTCCATTTGGCACCATAAGGACCACAGCCGCCTTCAGCGAGATAAGGAAGATGTCTTAAGAGTGATGGAGACGATAGAAGGTTTTACAAATCAATTCACAGAAGATTGCGACCAATTAATGCATCTTACAGCTGGCTACGTCCCTCCACCAGAAGTTCAATCTGATTTGTTGAGTGCGAAAGCCATTGGAGAGGAAAGGTTCTTGAAATTTGTTAATGATAGGCTCTTAAAAAACACTACTGACTTTTATTCCACATTGAAGCTTTCAAAATTGAAAACTTTTAACAGTATAAAGAAAGTGGTAAAAGTTTCTCCCACACTTAATGTCCAGGAAGACCGTAATCTTTTCAGCTCGATGTTGGTCATCAATAACAATCTCCATCGGAGAGTCGACCTTCACGATCTGTTCACCTACACACTTGGAACTTATCCATATTCCCTTGCGACGCCAGGAGGATGTTTGGTCAAGACGTGCAAGTCGAAACTTCTTCAACTCCTAGAAAAGGACCATGCACCAGTGGAACTCAAAAGTCTAGCTGACAAGAATCCTGCTTGGATATTTGACGCAATGGCTGTATTACAACAACTTGTTAATTGCGATGTTTCTACGTTTGGTGAATTTGCTGAGAAAGTTCTAAGTGTGCTTTTAACCGTCACTACAGCCCCACGGTGCAAAAGAGTAGATTTTGTGCCAGATAGGTACTTCCCATTAAGCATCAAGACTGCTGAGCGAGAAAATAGAGCATTTTCAGGAGACATACGAGTTAAAGTGATGTCTGCTTCACAGAAAAAACCCATGCAGTGGAAGAAATTTCTTGCGAATGGCCAAAACAAGGGTGAACTTATTGAGTTTCTGTTTGATGAGTGGAGAAAACCACACTACACAAGGAGATTGCAAGGTATTACATTAGTAGTTGCTCATGGAGAAAAGTGTCACTCTTTAACTAGTAATGGGTCTCAAACATCATCGGTAGAGGTTCCAGAATTGTTCTGTAACCATGAAGAAGCAGACACAAGGATGTTCCTACATGCTGCACATGCTGGAAAAGAACACGAGGCAGTTGTCATAAGAAGTCCAGATACAGATGTTGCAGTTTTGGGTGTGACTCATAATCAGTCTATCCAGTCTTCTTTGTACTTTGACACTGGCATCAAGAACAAGAGAAGAATCATAGACATTGGAAGCATATCAACATCTTTAGGTGTAGATAAGGCAAGAGGTTTGCTTGGACTACATTCGTTCACCGGCTGTGACTCGGTCAGTTCTTTCTATGGTAAGGGGAAAGCAAAGAGCTTATCGATTTTTTTAAAAGATGAAGATGCTGTAAGTGCCATGAATCAGCTTGGATCATATTCTGATGTATCTGAATCTTTACTTATTGTGTGTGAAACATTTGTTTGTAAGTTATATGGTTCTGAATCAACAATGTCAGTGAATCAGCTTAGACATGAGAATTTTACAAAAACTCAAGTGAAAAGTGGGCGCTTACCACCAAACAAGGACTCGTTGTCTTTACACATTAAGAGGGCAAACTTTCAGGCATATGTCTGGAGAAACGCTCTTAAAGCATTTCCCGAAGTCCCAACCCCTATTGGTCATGGCTGGAAAATGGATGGGGATAGAATTGCGATTAAGTGGATGACATTACCACCAGCTCCAAAGGCAATAATGGAACTTTTAAGTTGTCATTGCAAAAAGGACTGTTCGACAAAGGTGTGCCAATGTAAAAAACATTCACTTCTCTGCACAGAAGCTTGCACATGCAGCAAAACATGTACCAATAAGGGAGATGATGATAAAGTTGACGATGGTGACGAGGATGATGGAGACAGTGATGAAGAAGAGATCTTGGAATAAGATTTTAATTTAAATGCCTGGTGACTTTTAGACACAACTTAATCCCTACAAAATGTAGAATGGACCATTATCAAATAAAAAAATTAACATCAAATTTAGTTAATGAATGAATTACAAATGTCAATTGGTTGTTTTGCTGAACAATCATGTTTTAAAGATATTATTTATGAAGCTAGAATACCCATGAGACACACACTTAACTAGGTAATTGTAATTTACCACTTTTTGTTGTAATAGCAGGGTCAAGGTTTGTCAAAAATTATGAATTTATTTGAAATTTAAAATAAACTTTATTTGTATAAAGTCAAAAGGGTAACAGGCTTGAATTTATAACAACTTATAAACACAATTGATGAACACCATGTTGTTTCTATTTTCAAAACAATGGCTCATAATTTCCAGTCACATCCTCTCATCTGCAATTTAATAACCAGAGCAACTTGATATTTTTTTTAAATTTTAGAATTATGACCTTGATGCTGCTACAAACATGCTCTTGAATTTGAATGTTATATGTTTTCATAGATGTGTACATGTGAACCTTGAGATGTTCATATGAAGATGCTGCTTCATTGTATTCCTCATGTCAAAAGATGCAGGAAAATTACCAAAATCATCTGTGAAATCAGAATCAAAGGCTTCAATCTGCGTTGGACTGGTCTGTGACTTTGGGCATGGATGTTCTCTAGTAACATATATTCATTTGATGTTGTCTGAAACTTTCCAGTTGAAATGAGACATGATTTTGATGTGAATTAATGACACGAGTCCGAAACTACCAGTTAATCACTAAAAAGGATGGTGCATAACGTTCATCGGATATGGTCTAGTGGATGTATATGAAGAGGGAGAGGGAGGGGGGGGGGGGGGGGGGGGGAGAATTCAGTTATGAAAAACAAACAGAACCCAATTTTAAACATCTTTATGCTAGTGAGTATGGCACACTTCATATGTTTCTTTTGAAAATAATTATGGATGGTACCTTAGTAAAAGATGTGAAAATTTGATATTCTTTTTATAGGCCTACCATATACAATCAATATATTACAAAAAATTGAAGGGGATCCAGACCCCCTCTGGATTTCCCCCTTGTATTGTTGGTGGGGACATCTATTTATATCTAAACTGATGGAACTAAGAAACCTAAGTTTTTTGTCCCTTAGTTTATTCATTTAGATTATCTTAGTATTAATTCCCTCTCATTGATTAAATTTGACAGGAAATGATCTCAAATAAAAAATATATGAAGTAATCCCTATTTAATTAATATCTTTAATCCCAATAATGAATAATCGAGACGAAAATTATTTCAATTCAATTCTGTTCAATGTTGGGAATAAGAATGATAATTATATGAGGGTCAATGTTTCATTTCAGATCACTTCCGGTTTCATGTGCGCCTAAAAACGTACTCGCAATAAAAACACTTTTTCTTCTTTGTAGAACTTTATTATATATCATCATATTCCATATCATTCAAGGAGAGGATGCCTATGCAAAGAAATAAAATGCATTTGTGTTCAAAATATCTGGGTTTTTTTCTTTTAAAATTTAAGTATCCCTTAAAGCCATGACCTTGACCATGACCTTTGACCCATGAATTTTCTGTCTATGTCGTTTTGGTCATTCATATATCTCATCGCTGCAAAGAGAAAAACACTTAAGTATTTTTATACTAGTGTATCATCAACATTGCTCCAAACTTGATTTTCCTTATAAAAAAGTAGCAGAACTACTATATTATGTGAGAGTGCACAAAATTTTTGTTCACAAATTACATGTTTTCTCAAAAAGTATCTCATTTTACCCTGGACAACAAGTCAAAAAATGTTGCTGAAGAGTCCCTTTACAAAACCCAACCATCAAACCTTGGTGACTAAAGAATGCAACGAGGGTCAATTTTTAAGCATATTTTTGGGTTTCGGCCCACTGCCTATTTACATTCTTTGTTATTCAAACCGTCATAAAATTCTTCGATTGAAGGCAGGTGGTGTTCGTTTAGTTTTTCGAAAGAATCCGTATATACAGATATACACCTTTGCGATACAACCAATTCAATTTTTCGGTTTTCTTATCGAAGTCAGTCGATGTTGGTAACTGATGAAGAAAAT
>JAJRVU010000272.1 GCA_024277145.1 Planctomycetota bacterium | reverse complement strand
TGTCCAGATTGTGGTACAGTTTCTGATGTAACTGCGGCCTTCTAGCAACTGTTCAATCACGTTCTCTCCTTTATTGGAATCTTTATCTTTAAGAAACTGAGTGACTTCGTCTGCATTGGGGATGTGACCTGCAATATCCAGATAAACTCTTCGCAGCCATTCAGCATCACCCGATTTTTCGGAAGGTTTGATCTCGTTGTCTTCCCAGCTTTCTCGCAATTTTTCATTTAAAAATATGACAACCGGATGATTGACTTTTAATCGAATATCGCTTCTGTTGCTTTTAGAAGAACGAATTTTTTCTGCAGAAACAGGCAGGATGATTATGCAAAGGTATAAGAAGGTCAAAGCCAGGCTGATATTTTTTGAAGAGAACCGATTTGGCAGTTTCATGCGTTTTCCTGCATCTGGTGTTAAGCCCGAATTTCTACTGATATCATCGACCGCAATGTAAAACGAACAAAGATTAAAAGAAGAGTCAGTAATTTGAAAGGAACTTTTTATTTCTTAGCTTTGTTTGATTATTTCATGATGAAAACATCAGGTGAATATATCATAATCGAAAAGAGTATTAATGCGAAGTAAATCTTGTTTTTTAATCAAATCTTAAGATAGAAAATAGCTTTTAATGGCCTTGAAACCTCTTGAAAACCGTACAGCAGTGATTACTGGTGGAGCCAGTGGGATCGGTCTGGCAACCGCTTGTTTACTTGCAGAAAAAGGTGCCTGTGTTTTTATAGGGGACTATGAACTCCGGGAAGAGAACCGGGAACTATTTCAAAAATTGAATATTCAACAAATGGAATGTGACGTTCAATCAGAATCTGACATTAAAAAACTGATTGAATTTGCCATTGAACAAGGGGAGGGTCACCTTGATATCCTTGTGAATAATGCGGGGGTTGTCATGGTGAATCCCATTACAGAAATCTCTGAAGAAGATTGGAACCGATGTATTAACACCAATTTGAAAGGTCCGTTTTTTGGCTGTAAGCACGCTATCGGACAAATGCAAAAACAGGAAACGGGTGGAAGTATTATTAATGTTTCCAGCAATGCTGGCATCCTTCCAAGAAGACATGATCCGGTTTATTCCATCAGTAAGATGGCGTTAATTGCGCTGACGAAAAGTCTGGCTCTCTGCCACGCGCCGGACCGCATCAGGGTCAATGCAGTCTGCCCCGGACCTGTCAGCAATACAGGAATTATCAATGCTGATCTGAACGAAGCGGACAATCGTGAAGAATTGGCCAGCCAGTTTATCTCAGCCAGCCCCATTGCAAAATCCCTTAATCGAATGATTACCCCTGAAGAAATTGCAAAATCAATTCTTTATCTGGCGAGTGATGATTCAGAAATGATCACGGGAACTTCCATTGCAATTGATGGAGGAAAATCGCTTGGTGTTCATGCTTGAAGGTGACCTAAAAGGAATATTCGTTTTATTTAAAACCAATTCTAAAAAACTACATGAAAAAAGAGAGCTTTCCAGTACCTTAATCAGGTACTATTAAGCGAGTCAATTCTTTCACCCAATTGGAGTATTCTCTCGATGAGTTTATTTCTTGAACCCGTTTCCAAAGGCCAGAAAATCCCGATTGATAAAGCGGTGGTTTTCTTTGGCAGGCATCCTGATTGTGATGTCGTCCTTACAAGAAGCCGAAAAGTTTCTCGTAAACATTGCTGCATTGCGCAGGTCGACAACCGTCTTGTTATCCGAGATTTAGGAAGCATGAATGGAATCAAAGTTAATGGAAAACGAGTTATTAAGGTCAAGGATTTAAATCTGGGAGATAAAGTGACGATTGGTGATGTCGATTATCGCCTGAAAAACAGTGCAGTTGTTTCTGGATCTGCAAAAAAGAAAAAGCCTGCAGACAAAAAACCGGTTGAAAGTAAACCTTCTCCCAACCCAACTCAGAAAAAAAAGAAACTGGAAGTTGATCCGGGTATGAGTATGGATTTTCCAATTTCTCTTGATGAAGAAGAGGAAGAAAACAGCAGTTCTCTCAGCGAAACGCATGATAAGAAAAAGAAAGAGACTCCATCCTCGCTGCCATTAGCCAGTTTGAGCCAGATAGAGGATGATGAAGAATACGATGAACTGGGAGCAGATGACATCGTAGATGAAGATGAAGGAGATTTTTTCGACGAATTTGATGATCAGTTCGATGATGAAGAGTCAGATGATGATTTCATTGTTCTTGATGACTGAAGTCGTATAAGAAGGGTGTTATTCATGGCTTGGAATCTACTCTCCAAGCCTTGATACCCGTGCAAAATCCTTTGTCCGAGTAAACGTCAGGTAGCACGAACAATTCCATACTTATAATGCCCGGTTGCATTATAAGGGAAATGTTTGTAACGATCTTCGATACAGATCTAAATTACACCACCATGGGTACGGTAAGGAGTTGCCAGGCTAGGCATTTCAAGTCCCCAGATACGTTCCCAGATTTCTGGAATGTGGCGAAACCCTTCTGAAACGAAAACCAATTGACGAGTTCTTACGTCAGGCAATGATGAGTAAATAGGCATAAAACAACCTGCCTGAAAAGTCAGACTCGCTAGCAATAAAGTGCCGAAAATCCATTTCCGCATTTTTGCATCTCCGTTAAAGAATTCTTAATTTTCTGATCGCTCATCGCCCTTCACTTTCAGGCCATGATTCTCAGAATCAGTATTCTATTTAATTAATGTGATTTGATTTGACTAAGTATGCCTGAATAGAAATCTCACGGAGATTCCATAAACGGTATCAGGCACTGCACGGTAATCAGAAAACCCGGTAAGGAATTCTTTATTAACCGAACTATATTAATAGTTAAGACTTAGGAATAAGGAAGTGTGGTTGCGTGAAATTCACGAACCATTGTATCAGGTGGGAACTGTTTCAGATCAGGGTGATAATGTCATTAAGACAATAATCAGAATCAAATGATCCAAACAGCAATACAGGTAAGGGTATAGGTAAAATTATCGGTCCCATTTGAATAAAATTCAAATGGTGTTATTAATCAATTAGAAGAACTTAACCATATGCCATTCTTATGGTTCTGGCTAATTGCCACTGAATCCCTGCGTCTGATCAGGTGAAGAATGACTATTATCTATTTGAGGAGCTGGTGAGCCTTCTGTTGGTGATGTGGAATCTGGTGTCGATTGCTGACTTTTAGCGGCTTCCGCCTCAGTCAACATTCTGACCCGTTCTTCCATCTCTTTACCAGGCTTGAAGGTTACCACATACTTCTCAGCAACATAAACAGCTTCACTTGTACGAGGGTTTCTCGCTTTACGTGCAGCCCGCTTCTTCACTTCAAAGACACCAAAATTCCGTAACTCGATACGCCGATCGCTTACAAGAGTTTCAACGATGGCATCAAAAGTCTTTTGGACAATTTCTTTGGTCTTCAATTGAGTCAAACCAATTTCTTCAGAAATGGCTTTTACGATTTCTTTTTTCGTCACGTTCCGATTCTCCCGAGAGAGGTGATGTCGGAGAGTTCAGCTCACTAGCTGATACACATCAAACTTGACTCAACTTTAATAGGTAATAGGACTTAGTGTCAACCCGATTATTGTGTAATCAAGCTGGAACTGAATCTTTGATACCTATCAATAAGAACAAAGTAACACTATTTCTTCTCTTCAAATTACCAATGTTTATCCGTTTTATCCAATTCTGAAATGCCAGACCCAAAAAACGGATAATGACACTCTAGAAGTGGAATAACTGTATCCCATTGCAATACAAACACTTATGATCATTTCAAGAAACAGAAGAAAGGCCTGTTTCCTATTGAAATGTTCCTAAGTCCAAATTGTGAAAGAACAAATATCAAGACAGAACCATAACGGAACTATCTATCTATTTCATCGACTTTTCCTGACTAAAAAATTCGGAATAATTCATAAAATCGGAATATTATACCAAATATCTTCCTGAATCGGGTCCACAGCCGCTCAGAATGGGATTAGCCAGATGTTAATTATTAGAGCAAATACATTACATCAAAGAGATTAAGTCGATTATCTGAAGAGTAAAATGCATCATTAGCAGTCAGATTCGTAGCCTGAAATAATTAAAAGAACGTCTTGAAGCCAGCCATAATTCAGATGTAATTCTCTATCAGACCAGCAGAGCTTAAACATCCACTTCGGAAGACCTTTTAAGGATTTCATCGAGTTGAACTAACTTGCCTTCTCCAGAGCCGGGGCAAATCATTTCGACTGCTTCCCACGTTTCTTTGTCCTCAAGGTTAGAATTCCAGAATGGCCAAGTCCTGCATTGAGCCGGTCGGGCTTCATATATCTTGCAGGTTCGTTTTGCTGGATCAAAGAATGTACAGTCCCCATTAGCAAACTCTGTGAGTGAAACCCCGCCAGGAACGGAACGGGTATGGAACAGGCTGATTTCGCCTATTGGTTTATCCAATAACTTTGCAATATTTTCGATCTCTTCGCCACTCACGCGAACAGTCCCGGGAGCTCCCGTACAGCAGTTCCCACATTCTGTACATGTAAAGCGAAGACCATCTTTATACCACGGTTCGGATTTACTCATTTGAGATTTGCCAATATGCAAATAAAATAATTCAGAGATCAATTTATCAATGTTTATTCAAGATTAAACATTAGAATACTTTGATCAGGATAACAATGTTAGGAAATATCTCAAAGCATTGATCAGGAAATATTTTATAGAAATGGGATGAATCCGTTGTCACAAAAAAGTTCTGAACATCCAGAATCTGAACATTCAGAAATTACCAAGAAATCGGTTGGTGGGATTATTCTGTGTGGCGGTCGAAGTCGACGCATGGGAAACGACAAGCCAACAATGCCATTTGGTCCGGAAACTCTCATCGAAAGAACAATCGGAATATTGGAGACGGTTCTTTCGCCAATAATTGTGGTCGCTCATGAAAATCAATCTCTTCCCCAATTCCATGATCACGTTTATCTCGTCCATGATGAACTTCCTGATCTTGGTCCAATGGGAGGGCTTCTGACTGGTCTTGCTGAGATGAAAAGAAGAAGCCCTGAAACAGAAATTGCTTATGTCAGTAGTTGTGATGCTCCTTTCCTGAAACCGGAATTCATTTCTAAAATGATCGAATTATCGAACTCGTATGAAATTGCAGTTCCTTATGACGGGAAATATCACCATTCACTTTCAGCGGTTTATCAAATTGGCCTGGTCGAAAAAATTCGAAGCCTGATTAAAGAAAATCAATTAAGACCCTTACATCTTTTTGAACAATCTAACACTCATCAGGTTCCTTGTGAAGAACTAAAAAAAGTGGATCCTGAACTGGAATCGTTGATTAACACCAACAGGCCTGAAGAATATCATGCAGCTTTAAAAAAGGCTGGCTTTCCAATCCCTGATTGAGATATCCTGTTAGCTACATCCGTTGATGATATTTGCACTGCTTTGCTTCTTTGAAATAATTCGTACCTTTTAAAAAATGAGAGTTCCATGTCCCCGAAGCCAGTTGATGTCCGAATGAAAGGATTTAAAAATCGTTCGACGGTTTCGCAAGCGATTGAATGGACTGATAAAAACTGCGTGATGCTGCAAAGTGAATCGGTTCCAATCCAGGATGCATTTCATCGCATATTAAGTGAAGACATTCAATCTTCAGTGAATGTTCCTTCTTTCCGGCGTTCCTCAATGGATGGCTATGCTTTACATGGATTGGAAACATCTGGCGCATCTGATTTTAATCCGGTTGAATTTCAACTCGCGGGACAATCTTTTCCCGGTATGGAGTTCACTGGAATCATTTTAAAAAATGAAGCTGTTGAAATCATGACAGGTTCTCCTGTTCCAGATGGAGCAGATGCAGTTATTCCGGTTGAACAGACACAGAAAAAAGGGGATATCGTTTCTGTTACTTCTTCAGTTTCTCCCGGAAAAAATGTTGCAGAACCGGGTGAAGATATCAAAGAAGGTTCTGTTATTTTATTAACGGGACGTTGCTTGCGACCACAGGACATTGGCTTGTTGGCATCGCTTGGAATCAAAGATATTCCGGTGGTGAGGAAACCTCGCGTCAGATTGATTGTGACAGGACAGGAGTTAGTTGAACCGGGAATTCCACTTAAACCGAATCAAATTTACGATTCTAATTCTTTTATGCTTCAATCTTTAATTCATCGGGATGGTGGAGTTCTTGAAAAAAAAATATCTATCGAAGACCATCGAGATGATATTCGTCATGCCTTAATAGAAGATGGAGCAGATATCATTCTGGTTTCCGGCGGGTCGAGTGTCGGGAAGGATGATCATGCTCCCTCACTTGTTTCTGAAGTTGGAAAACTGGAAATTCATGGAATTGCGATGCGTCCTTCCAGTCCAACCGGGATTGGGAAAATTGGTCCCACCCTTGTTTTTCTGCTACCCGGTAATCCGGTTTCCTGTCTCTGTGCGTACGATTTTTTTGCAAGGCGAGCAATCAGGATCATGGGTTATCAATCATCAGATTGGCCGTATAAAACCAAAGAAATGAAGGTCAATAAAAAGATAGTTTCTGAAATTGGCCGACTCGATTATTGCAGGGTTTGCATCGGTAAAGAGGGAATTGAACCACTTGCAATCAGTGGGGCTTCTATCCTTTCTTCAACAACAAAAGCAGATGGCTTTGTGATTGTGCCAGAAGAATATGAAGGTTATCCTCCAGAATCAATTGTTACAGTATATTGTTATGATGATTGCTGAGCTTCTCTTGAATTTATTCCTTTCTTCGAAAATGATTTCCTTCAACAATAGAACATCAAGATGAATTCTGATCCTGCAAAACAGCAACAGTTTTTGAAAGTGATTGATCGTGAAACTGCAACTGCGCGGTTTCACTCTCATTTGAATCTTGTTCCACTTGGATTAGAAACAGTTACCCTTCATGAATCCCTGAATCGAATTCTTTCGGAAAATGTGGTTTCTCAAGTCAATGTATCCAGTTTTGATCGATCTAATGTTGATGGTTTTGCTATTCAGGCTGAAGACTCTTATGGTGCCAGCGAAGATTCCCCAAAAATCCTCACTTTGAATAAAGAAACGATTTCAACAGGCGTTACCCCTCAGCAGGAAGTTAATCCGGGATCAGCAACGTTGATTGCAACGGGTGGAATGATTCCTCGGGGAGCTAATGCTGTTGTGATGGTGGAAGATACTGATATTGAGGATGGGAAAGTCGTATTGTCTCGTGCTGTTTCAACAGGGGATAATATGACATTCACCGGCACCGATATTTCATTAGGAGAAACCGTTCTCTGGAAGAGTCAAAAAATCACTTCAAGAGAAATCGGAATTCTTGCAGCGATTGGCCTGACAAAAGTTTCGGTTTTTCAACGACCGAAAGTGGCCATCATTTCAACCGGAAATGAAATTGTTCCTCCGGGTGAAGATTGTCCTCCGGGATTTGTTTATGATTCCAATTTGTATATTTTGGCAGCTGCGGTTACTGAGGCAGGAGGAGAGCCGATTCCGCTGGGTGTTGTTCGCGACGACGAAGAACTGTTGCAGAAACATCTAAGTCAGGCATTAGAATATGATATTGTTGTTCTTTCTGGCGGAACTTCAAAAGGAGCGGGTGACCTTTCTTACCGTGCGGTGGAAAAACTGACTGACCCGGGAATTATTGCTCATGGTGTTTCTCTAAAACCGGGAAAGCCTATTTGTCTGGCGGTGACTGGAAAGAAGCCGATTGTCATCCTGCCCGGATTTCCGACTTCTGCCATCTTCACGTTTCATGAATTTGTGGCTCCTGTTATCCGTCATTATGCAGGTGTTCCAAAAGCTTCACCAAAAAGTTTTCAGGCAACTATTCCCTTTCGATTAAATTCTGCACGAGGAAGAACAGAATATTGTCTCGTTAATTTAATTCGGAAAGATTCTGAATGGATTGCCTATCCTTTAGGAAAAGGATCTGGCTCTGTCACTACGTTCAGCCTTGCGGATGGATTTATCAAGATTGATCAGCATACAGAATATCTTGATGAAGGTGAAATTGTTTCGGTTCAGCTTCTCAGTGAAGAAATTGAACCTGCAGATGTCGTCATTATCGGGAGTCATTGCCTCGGGCTGGATCTCCTGATGACTCATTTAAAAGAGGATGGCTTCTCAGCAAAAGCTCTTCATGTTGGTAGTACTTCCGGTTTGAAAGCAGCCAGGCGAAATGAATGTGACCTTGCTGGGGTCCACCTTTATGATGATCGGACAGATAAATATAACACCCCATTTCTAAATTCTGATTTAGTCCTGATACGCGGATACCACCGTCAACAGGCTTTCATACATCGTAACGGAGACAAACGATTTCAGGACAAAGATTTTAGAGAAGCGATTGATTTTGTGTTGCAGGATTCGCAATGCAGAATGGTGAATCGTAATACCGGAAGCGGGACAAGAATTTTGACGGACCAACTCCTCAAAGGAATAAAGCCGACGGGTTATGCAGCACAGGCAAAATCACATAATGCAGTTGCTGCTTCGATTTCACAAAATCGAGCGGATTGGGGAATTGCCATCGAACAGGTTGTCAGGCAATATGATCTGACAGCGATTCCCATTCAGAAGGAAAACTATGACTTCATTATTCACAAAAGCAGGATGAATTCAGCTTCCATCGAAGCCGTCCAGGCAATTTTGCAATCAGAATCATTTCAACGGGAGCTTCAAGGAAAGGGCTTTCAGTTTGATTCTGAGATAGGTGAAATTATCAGCGGTGACGGTATCAGTAGCGACATTATCACAGACAAGAATTCCTGATGAGCCTTCAGCTTAAAAGCATTTTCTTCAGGACGATTCTTTTTGGGAAAGAATTTCTTTCACATCTTGCTTGAAGACGTTTTCCTGTAATTTTTTTTCCGGATTCAATTTGTAGAAATGGAGATGGAGTTCGTCGTATTCAGAAAGCTTCCAATTCGAAGCAATAAATTGTGAGACGGTATTCACATACTTCTTTGAAGAATCGGTCACTTCGATTGGATTAAACTCGACTTTCATGGTGATCTGTAAAATTTTTGGGGTGTTCTTGTGCATTTTTCGCTGACCTCCCTGAACAAGAGGTTTGCAGCCCGGAAATTGTTTATCCAATGCTTTCTGCAAAGGAAGGAATGGTCCTGTTTGCATTTTCCAGTAAAAAAACAAAACCGCAATCATGATGATGGAAAATCCAAATATCACGCTTACCACCAGACGGCCGGAAATGTATTCCGGGTATTCCTGTAAGTCTTGATCTGTATTATTGTTGTCTGTCATTTTGCTTCTTTATATTTCGTTTCCGGTGTCGGCCATTTTTGTGATTACGCTATTTTTGTGGTTACGCTATTTTGTGATTACAAGGTGTTGTAAAATTCTTCGAGGCTGTCCATTTCTTTAGGGAACTGACCTTCCCACGTGACATATCCTGTCCGATCAATCAGGAAGATTTTCTCTACTGTTGTCTGCTTCTCTTCATCGTAGCATCCCCATTGCCTGATAACATCAAACCCGGGATCAGAAAGTAACTTAAAGGGAATTTTTCCTGTCTCTTCAATGATTTTTCGATTTACTTGTGGGATTTCTTCGCTGATTCCAAAAACGAAAACACCTTTTTTTTCTAACAGATCATAATGATCTTTTAAACTGGAAATGGTAGGGCTTTGATCAACCCCTTTTTTTCCATCAAAAAATGCAATTAACAATTGGTGCCTGCCGAGATAACCGCGCAAACGAATGACATCAGTCTGATTTTTCTGACTAAACAGTTCAAAAACGGGCGCCAGTTGTTTTAATTCCTGATTCCCGGTAATTTTTTGTTCAGGATATTCCTTGTTCATTTTATACGCGCATAGGCTGATGATAATCACTGCAGAAACAGGGATAATAAGAAAACTTTTATTAATGATCTTCACCTTCAAAATAAAATGAATTTGGAAAACTGATGAAATACATCAGATTGTCTCAGTCACTTCCGGTTGAGCGGGAGAATTTTTTGACAACTGACGATCTGCTTCCACGCGATTCAATGCAGAAAGGTAAGCCTGGGCACTTGCTTCCACAATATCAGTGCTGACACTTTTTCCATGATATCGTTTTTTACCAACACTGATTTCAACAGAAACATCACCTAACGCATCTTTCCCGGAAGAAACAGAGCGAACATTGAACTCTTCCAGCGTTGCACTGATTTCAGTAATTCGTTCAAGAGCACGAAAGACAGCGTCAATCGGACCATCTCCAATCGCTGCGTCACAATGGATCTCTTTTTTGTCAAATTGTAATTCAACCGTTGCAGTTGGGATGGCTCCAGTTCCTGCAGAGGTATGAAAACTGACAATTTCCCATTTTTCAGGAACGGAAACAATCTGATTTTGAATCAAAGCAACAATATCACTATCGTAAACCTCTTTTTTCTTGTCAGCCAGTTTAATGAAATCGTCAAAAATGTTCTGGAAGTCGTCGTCGGATAAACTGTACCCTAATGTTT
>JAJRVU010000271.1 GCA_024277145.1 Planctomycetota bacterium | reverse complement strand
CACATTTATTGAACTTTGTAAAACACCTGAATTGGCTGCAGAGGTGACTTTGTCAGCTCAAAGAATATTAGGGGTTGATGCAGCGATTCTTTTTGCTGACCTGCTTCCTATTCTTGAACCGATGGGAATGGACCTTGAATATGTTAAAGGAGAAGGTCCGGTCCTTCATAACGTCCTGCGTGACGTTGCAGACGTAAACCGTTTGAAAGAACTGGAAGACGTAGGCGAATTAGGATTTGTTTATGATGCAATCAAACTCATCCGAAAAGATTTACCTGCGGATATTCCGCTTCTTGGTTTTGCTGGTGCCCCGTTTACATTGGCTTCGTATGCCATTGAAGGAGGAGGATCAAAAAACTATATCCACACCAAAAAACTGATGTACAATCATCCTGAAGTCTGGAAAGATTTAATGGAAAGACTTTCGAGAAGTATTTCCCGTTACCTTAACGCCCAGATAGAAGCAGGATGTCAGGCGGTTCAAATATTTGATAGCTGGGCAGGATGTCTCGGAACTGCAGATTATGAAAAATATGTTCTTCCCTACACCAAAATGGTAATTGATGAAATCACTCCGGGAACACCCGTCATCAATTTTCTCACCGGGAATCCATCATTAATTCCATTACAACGAAAAGCAGGAGGGACAGTCTTCGGACTTGATTGGCGAATCGACTTGGGGACAGCTTGGGATTTACTCGGAAACGATGTCGCTGTTCAGGGAAATCTGGATCCTGTTTCTCTTTATGCGAATCTTGATGTCCTTAAAGAACGAGCCAAAGATGTTCTTGATTCTGCAGGAAACCGCCCGGGACATATTTTTAACCTGGGTCATGGCGTGATGCCTGACATGGATCCAGCCAATGTAAAAGCTCTTGTTGAGATGGTCCATGAGCTAGGACAGCGGTAAGTGAAGTTATTCGTTTTTATTATGAACGTTTATTTAATCCAGGGATAAATATGAAAACAAACCGATTAAGAATTTCCATAGTTTTAATCACCCTCTCTATAACCATTTTTTCAAATGTAATGGCACATGAAAAAACGGGTGAGAATGCTCCTATTCACGAACGAATTGAATGGACAGACATCTGGGTAACCAATGCCAATAAAAACAATCTGCCTCGCGTGTTGTTTGTGGGTGACTCAATTGTTCGTGGTTATTTTAATGCTACAGAAAAGGAACTCAAAGACAAAGCTAACTGTGCTCGTTATACAACATCAGCTTTTCTTACTCATCAGGATTTCCTTAATGGCCTGAAAATCATTTTGAAGCGATACCAATTCGATGTCATTCATATCAACAATGGTTTACATGGTTGGGATTATTCAGAAGAACAATACAAATCAGGTTTCCCAGATCTAATAACACTTCTGAACAATCATGCAAAAAACGCAACCATTATATGGGCAATGACCACGCCAGTTCGCAAAAATGGCACAATCAATAAATTGGACAAAGATAAAACAGAACGTGTCAAACAGAGAAACAAAATAGCCGCTGAATTTATCGAGAAAGAACAGTACAAAACATCTGATCTATTCTCATTGACTATCGATCACCCGGAGTACCATAGCCAGGACGGTGTTCACTTCAGCTCAAAAGGAAAAGAAGCACAGGCAAAATATATTGCTGGCATTGTAATTGACTGTCTTAAAAACCGCAAAAAACAATGATTATTTCGCGATGCCGACTGCTCGCGTTTCTCTGAGGATCGTCACTTTAATTTCACCCGGATAAGTCATGGACTGTTCCACAGCCTGAGCAATATCTCTTGCCATCTTGGCTGCTTCACGATCATTCACTTGATGAGGATCAACAATCACTCGAATTTCCCGGCCAGCCTGCACTGCAAAACATTGTTCTACTCCCGGGAAACCACAAGCCAATGATTCCAGTTCTTCTAACCGCTTGATATATTTCTCAAGTGTCTCTCGCCTTGCTCCCGGTCTGGAAGCAGAAATGGCATCAGCAGCTGCCACTAAAACGGTGTAAATGTATTCCGGGCGAATATCATCATGATGGCCAGCAGCTGCATGGACAACCTCCGGACCTTCACCATATCGTTTGAGAAGTTCAGCCCCAACAGCAGGATGCCCCCCTTCCATTTCATGGTCAGCAGCTTTTCCAATATCATGAAGAAATCCACAACGACGAGCCATGTCTCCATCAAGCCCGAGAAGTTCAGCCAGCATTCCTGTCAGGAAAGCAACTTCAATGGAATGTCGTCTTACATTCTGGGAATAACTGACCCGGAAGTTCAGCCGACCCATTAAGTCAATCACTTTTTCATGCAAGCCCAGTACGCCCGATTCCTGGCACGCTTCCTGTCCAAGCTGCCTGATATGTTTGTCCATTTCCTTTTGAGTTTCAACAACCACTTCTTCAATTCGGGAAGGATGAATTCGGCCATCATTGATTAATTTTGTCAAAGCTAATCGAGCAATTTCCCTGCGGACGGTATCAAATGCAGAAATAATCACGATGCCTGGAGTGTCATCAACAATCACATCCACGCCAGTCTCTTTTTCAAACGAACGAATATTTCGACCTTCACGCCCGATAATTCGCCCTTTCATTTCATCGCTTGGAATATCAACAGTGGAAACTGCCATTTGAGACGTATGTTCGGCTGCATATCTCTGGACAGCCATCCCGATAATTTCGCGAGCTTCTTTTTCAGCTTCATCCTTCAACTTACTTTTGTGGGTAAGAATCAATCCGCCAACTTCATTAGACAATTGAGATTCAACACGTTTTAAAAGCATGTTAGTAGCAGTATCTTTATCCAGACCGCTCACTTTATAAAGCTGCTCTTGAACTTCCGTCATCGTTTTTTCAAGTTCAACTTCGCGAGCTTCCATCGCCCTTGTTCGATCCACCAGTTTATTCTGGGTCAACTCAAGCATTCGCTCACGTTTTTGATAATCTTCAACCCGTTCATTCTGCTGAGTGTCTCGCTTATCTAAATCCCGTTCGAGATCCCTCAACTCTTTTCGAGTGCTTTCAATCTCTTTTTCAAAAGATTCCCGTTTCTTGAGCCCTTCTTCTTTGGCTAATAATTCCTGGGTCTTCTTGAGGTTTTCTGCTTCAGTTTCAGCAAGACGGATAATTTCATCTCGTCCCTGATAAGCAGCTCCACGCCTGAGACGTTCAAAAAAGAACCCAATAGCGCCGCCAATGGCTACGCCGATGAGACCATAAAGAGTGGGATTATCCATGATTGTGTCTCTTCCTTCAAATTTATAAATAAACGAAGAAAGAAAATTCTGAAAGCATCTGAAATGCCCAGGCAAAACCAGAAGAACAAAACTATAAAGCAGCTTTATTCAATAAAGAAACTTTGGTTGAGTATTAAGAATCAACCAAACCGGTGTAAATTAATGAATCGTCAACATGTAATTTCTAATGGTCAGTTTAAAGCAACTTGAAAATGTTCTGAAGCACTATCAAATAGAGAGACTTTCAAAAAAATCATCTTAAACTAAATCCTGGCTTCATTCTTAAAATGATTGAAAAACAGTTATTTCAACTCAAAAGAACTTAGCAACCACCATTAAAAACAAGTCACTTCAACTGAAGTGAATATCAAAGAATTCAAGACTAATGTTGTCATTGTGATCAATAAATTTTATTAGTCACAATATAAACTGGTTCATTCAAAGCAATTAATAGCATTGAATTTACACATGGTTATAAATAGTTTCGATATAATAATTACTGGTTCCGCTTACATCTCAGAAGATCCGAGATCTTTCAATTTCTCCGATGTGATCTGAATAAGTGGAATTGCAAGCTCTCCGTCAATGGATATAAAAGATGAAAGAACAACCATTCACGCTGTCCAAAAAAATCAATCCTTTATTCTTGCAATACATATATTATAAAACAGATATTCCATAAATTGAGGAAACAGTCTCGTTTCCCGACAATAAAATATTTCTGTAAGTTCATACTACCAAAGCAAATCACGTGGTCAACCAACCAGACTGATCTAATAGACAGAACCTCACCCTTTTCTGGGAAATTCCCAGTACGAATTGATAGCCCTCAATCTCAATTACAGATAAACTGAACTATAAAACCCGGAACTCGTGTACAGCGTTACCTGCTTTGACATCCAGATAAAACAATCGCAATTTTTTCTTCTCCCTTAAAAAAAGAGACTCTATCTATCAATGACCGATTTTCTTACCAAATTAAAATCTGGTTATCAGGAATTCAACATAGAAAATTCTTCTATCCTGTTAGCAGTTTCAGGGGGACCGGACAGTATCGCACTGTTATCAGGATCCGTTGCAATTCAAAACGATCTGGGAATTCAAATCACCGCAGCCCATCTCAATCACAGCCTGCGAGGAACCACCTCTGATGAAGATGCCCATTGGCTTGAGAAAACATGTGATAACTTGAAAGTCCCTCTTGTTCAGGAAAAACAGGACATTCAGCAATTCGCTAAAAGTGAACAGATTGGAATTGAAGAAGCTGCCAGAAAAGCTCGATATCGTTTCCTGCAAAAAACCGCAAAAGACCATTCCTGCACATTCCTGGCAGTTGCCCACACAGCCAATGATCAAACGGAAACGGTACTGCATCACATCATCAGGGGAACGGGTATTTCAGGATTACAGGGAATTCCTTCCTGGCGAAAACTTGATGATGATTTAACGCTGATTCGTCCCATGCTTTCAATCAGTCGAAAAAGTGTGGAAAATTATTTGTCGGAAGTTGGGCAGGAATTTCGGATTGATGCAACAAACGAAGATTCCCAATGGACAAGAAACCGAATCAGGAACGAACTACTTCCGCAGCTTCGAAAAGACTTTAACCCGAAAATTGATGAAGCCCTTCTCCGGCTTGCCAGCCAATCTGCAGATATTTCTGTAACGATTGACTATATGGTGAATCAGATTTTACAGAAAGCAATAGTTGATATTGCTTCAGATGCAGTCAGGATTAACTCCGATGAACTCATTTCGCTTCCCAGAAATTTAATCCGGGAATGCTTTAAATCCATCTGGATCACAAAACACTGGCCACGTCAGAGAATGGGTTTCACCGAATGGGACAAACTGGCAGAGATCACCATTGATGGGGGCTCATATACCTTCCCGGGAACAATTCAGGTTGAAAAAAGAAACCAATTGTTAATCTGTCGAAAAGAGGCAAACTCTACCGCCAAATAATATTTGATCCATCCGATTCTGTTCGGTTGCTGGATGAGAATATCTAATATGCTCTCTCTATAACAGGGATGATCTTTCTCCCCAGACAGGATAAGCTGCCCGGATATTGCCCTGAGAATTGAAAAAATTGATGATCATTGCCCCAGTTTCTGGAAAAAACCATTAAAAACGGTTAGGATTTCAGGTTCTACAATTTTCTCTCTATGGAAATCATCCAAAGATTGGATTCAGAATCCGTTGAATCCATTTATCTGCTCAATTTGAAATAGACATATTTATCACACAGGATTGGTGACTTACTAATCCGCAATATAAAGAATCAAGTTTATGACGAACAACGAAACGAACGGCAACAATTCTGGTTCTCACATGCCAATATTCATCGCATGCTTTATGACATTAATTGCAGCAGGTGTTGGCTTCTCTGTTCGCGGTGGAATTATGATTGACTGGAGCAACATCTTTGGTTTCACCATGCTGGAACTGGGGCAAATTAGTGGTGGTGGTTTAACTGGTGCAGGTATCATCATTCTTGGTGCCAGTTTTTTCGTCGATAAAATTGGATACAAAACCACTTTGATTCTCGCTTTCCTTTTCCACTTGGCATCTGGATTGCTAACATTGGCAGCAACACCTATTTATGAAAGCATGGGTCCTGAAGAAGGAAAGAATGCTGTTTACTGGTGTCTCTTCATCGGCATGTTTCTTTTTGCCATGGGGAATGGACTTTGTGAAGCAGCGATTAATCCCCTGGTGGCCACTTTGTATCCCAAAAAGAAAACTCACTATTTGAATATTCTCCATGCGGGTTGGCCAGCGGGACTGATTATTGGTGGAATTGTCGTAATCCTGTTTTGTGGAAAGAACGCTATAATTACAAAACTTTCCTGGGAAATGAACATGATGTTCTTCCTGATTCCTACAGTGCTATATGGAATTATTGTCTTTGCCAAGAAATTTCCTGTTTCTGAAGTTCATGCAGCCGGTATCAGTTTCGGCAAAATGATGATGGAATTCCTTTCTCCAGTCCTCTTATTGTTACTTGTTCTTCACGCACTAGTTGGTTATGTCGAACTCGGAACGGACAGTTGGATTACAAAAATCATGGAAAGCGTACTGTCTGAAGGAAAAGGAATCTATGTTATCATTTATACTTCAGCCTTGATGTTTGTTCTCCGGTTCTTTGCAGGACCACTTGTTGAAAAAATCAACCCGATTGGACTTCTGTTTGTCAGTTCACTGCTAGGTGTTGCTGGCTTGTACTGGCTAGGTTCCATTGAAGGAAACACTATTACCTTGATATTCATTGCTGCTACTGTCTACGGTTTGGGAAAAGCATTTCTCTGGCCGACCATGTTGGGAGTTGTGGGAGAACGTTTCCCTAAAGGGGGAGCGATCACTATGGGAGCAGTCGGTGCGATGGGAATGCTTTCAGGTGGACTTTTGGGGAATCCAGGAATTGGTTATTTCCAGGATAAAAATGCCTCCGCCTATCTTGAAGAACATTCACCAGAGACTTTTGAAAAAGTTGTT
>JAJRVU010000270.1 GCA_024277145.1 Planctomycetota bacterium | reverse complement strand
AAGAATATTGAAATTTTTTATCGCCATTTTTTTTGAACCACAGATAAACACAAATAGACACAGATAAACACAAATAGACACAGAGAAACGGTCACAACACAGAGATTGGCTATTACACGGGTAACATTTAGGCTGGCAAATGAATTAGATTTTTTCTATTTAAAATGAATTCGTGTTTATCTGAGTCCATCTGTGGTTCCTGACTCAACTATTTAATTGACAAACGACCACCCTTTCGCAATAATAACGAGCATCTTGAGAAGATTTATTTACTGTATTTTCGATGAATTGAGCCTCAGATGGCATTAAGATGGAATCATTACGAAGCTGCCTTTGAACAGTTCTTACGAGACCGTCGAGCTCCTCATGTTGTAGTCGACGAGAAACGAAGATCACTGGCCAAGGATAGTTCTCTCAAATCCTTTGATTTTATAGTTTACTCTGATCAGAAATTTAATTTGTTAGTTGATGTGAAGGGAAGACAGTTTCCTTCCGGTGGAGATAAAAACAGGAACCTCTGGGAAAACTGGACAACTCAGGATGACATGCGCAGTTTAATGCAATGGCAGGAAATCTTTGGGGCCGGTTTTCGTTCCCTCCTGGTTTTCACTTATGAAATTCTTGACACAAAATGGAATGAGAGTTTTGATTTCATTTACAATTTTCAAAATCGAAACTATTCTTTTTTTGGGGTCTGGGCTGATGAATACGAAACAGTTATTCGAAAACGGTCAGAGAAATGGCAAACGGTTTCCATTTCAACAGCCAATTTCAGACGATTGAAAGAACCAATCAAACAGTTTCTCGACTAAAGCGTATTACGCTTTTCTGTGGCCGCGAAGGATGCGTTTAATCAATAATAACCATACTCCCACGAGCCAGAACGACGACATTAATAGTATTCAGTATTATACCTGATTCTTGAACCGAGCAGAAAACAGAGCACAAACACTGGAAAGTTTCACAATGCACAAACGAAATCATTTTATCACCTCAGTTTGCCTGTTCATGATGTTTCTCCTGACACCCGGAATTAGTTTTGCAGCATCGAACTTGCCAATTCTCGGTCAGGTTTCAACAGGCGCTTCTGTCAGTTATGTTATCGAAGCTGGTATCGTCCTGTTACTATTCGGCGGAGCCATCTATGCTGTCTGCAAAACAAGCTACCGAAGATAAACAGTAATACGTACTCAAGCCGGAAATCCCTATACCATCATTCCTTTGCCACTCTACGGATACCGCTAATAATACAACATCCTGGAGATTGCCTGCTCTAGGCTCAAACAGAGTCGTCTGACTGGCTGGTTCGTTTTTTCAGCCGATCACTTGCGCGATCCAGGATCCGTTTTTCGTCTGCTGTTAAGGACTTAAGTCCGAATTGATGAACTTTTTCAAGGATCTGATCTGTCAGAATTTCGTTTTCTTTTTCCTGATGCAGACTTAGTTTTCGCTTTTGTTCTTCTCTCCGTTCCATCCACCGAGAGACCAGACCTTGATGTGAAGAAGCCTCTTGATCAAATTTAGAGTTTTCTTCTAATTCATAAGATTCAGTTGAGGAGAGGAAATCATTTTCAAGATATGAATCGTTACTATTTTCTCCAAAGCGAATCTTTTCAATTTCATGAAAATTCAGGATCAGGAGAACGGAACTGGTAAAAACGAGCCAGACATGACTATACGCCAGACCGGAAATCATTCCCACACTGGTTAGAATCATTCCTACAGCCATAATTTGCCTGTGAACAGATTTCTGGTTCCAATCACGATAATAAAAGGCGTGAATAATTTTTGATCCATCAAGTGGATGAATTGGAAGTAGATTAATCAGTAATAACATCCAGTTAATTTTAAAAAAAAGAACCTGTAACTCAATTACATGATTTGCTGTTAATGTGATCTGCGGAAACTGAAAGGGGTTCAGGGCTGATGAAAGGAATCCGCTGTTATAAGTGGCAGGCAGGAATAAAACAACAAGGATCAGGTTGACAATAGGCCCTGCTAAAGCAACCAGAAGATGAGATCTCCCACTTGGTCCCGGCTGGATATAAGAAAGCCCTCCCAATGGCCAGATCAATATTTCCGAACCCATTCCGCCTGTCATCCTGGCTGCAAAGACATGAGCAAATTCGTGCAAAACTAAACTCACCAGCAATGCAAAACTAATAATCAAACCAAGTCGGAGATTATCAAGTTGGAACGACAGGAGAACCGCGAGCAACGGGAGATAGAAACTGATCCGTACACGTGTTAAAAAACAAGTGCCGCAGTTAAAAGACCAGAAAAGTGGATTCTCGCGTAAAGTCATCGACTCAGTATCTCTTGTCCAAAAAACGAAACTGAAAAGGGTTGAATTCTGAAAACTGTCACTCATATATCATTTATTGAAACGCTCTATTACTTTGTCAGCTTTGAGAGAGGTACTCTGATTGCATTCTATATTCCCGGCTTCGCTATGACAAATGTTTTTCAGGTGATTCTGAGTTTGCCATCATTATGACCATCTCTGAATGCAATATAAAGGAGGGGAATCATGAAGAATTTAAAGAGAACCTGACCGTAAAAACCCTTATTTCAATGACTATTCTCCTATAAACCACGTAAATTGGAATTTAAACGAGGAATCATCCCCGTTTATCCACAAATCAGATTTCAGCAGCAATCTGATCCACCACAGCAATCTTCAGCAGGTAAAATCGTAATCGATTGATTTTTATTCTTCGTTTCTTCCGTTGTTCGAATCGGAGATTGGTGGCAATCAAACGGTTCAGCCTGATCCAGAGGAACGTCTTGCTGGGGCGAAATTATGGTTAATTGTGATTGATAAGGTTCCTTTGAGTAAATATTGAACGTTTTGTCACAAACCGCAATTCGTTCTCCACGTATTAACTCATGCCCATCATCATCAAAAACAGATTTCCACGGTCCCTGATAAATGACAGCTTGTTTTCGATCAAGGCAAGGGCCATCTTTTCCTTTATAAGCCCGGACAGTCAAGCTTCGAAACTCAATTCCATCCACTATAGCCCACGGTTCTTCCTCTCTTTCCAGAATTTCAATTCCGTAAAAACCGGTCTCTTCACAAGTTTTGAGGAACTCTGTTTCCTGGAACGAACCACTGATACAACCACTCCATAGCTTGGGATCATTTTTCATGTAACTCGGAACAATTTCATCTGAAACGATATCACTGATAACAATCCTTCCACCCCGTTTTAAAACACGAAGCATTTCCTGAAAAAGTTGTTTTCTGTCTTCGAGTCTGACAAGATTCAAAACACAATTGGAAACAATAACATCAATGGAATTATCTGGAATTAAAGGCTTGGTGATTCTCAGATGTTCTGCATGCTCTTCAAGCTTTAACCAGTCTCCACTCGTTTTAACCGGATTCTGCTGGAGGTATTCTTCAAGAAGTTCAAGGTTCAGTTTCAAGTCCTGAATGCGCCCTTTCAGGAAATGTGTATTTCCATATCCAATCTTCTCAGCGACTTCTCCCTGATATTCTTTTGCGAGTGAAAGCATTTCATCGTTGCAATCAACACCATAAACTTTTCCTTTTTCACCAACAACCTGGGAAGCAATGTAGCAAATTTTACCTCCTCCAGAGCCAAGGTCCAAAACCGTGTCACCTTCTAAAAGATGTCTGGAAGGATCTCCACAGCCATAATCCCGATCAAGAATTTCCTGCGGTATCACTTTCAGAAATTGTGGATCATATTCAACTGGACAGCATAAAGAAGCCTCCTGTGCCTGGGCAGCCTGACTGTAACGGTCTCTCACCGCAGCATCCACATTCAAATTGGCACCGCTCAAATCGACACAATTTAAATCGACACCGTTCACTTTTATTGTTTCGCTGCTCATCGAAGTCATTCTCCGTTTTTGGAAATAATATTTATAATTTTAAAAGAAACTTGATTTCTGAGTTAGTATGAAACCGGTATAATATGTCATCAATCCGAGATCAAAATAGCAAGCCAGGAGCCTGTCTCTTGCAAGTTAAGTGTCTGAGTATCTAAAGCTCGGTAGAGCACTATATATAACAGCATATCTTTACCACAACTGTGAAATTGATTACAAGCAGTTGATTTCGATGGAATCTATCGTATTAATTTGATATTTTAGAGAAAAATGAGATAATAAAGTCAGGCTGATAAAAACATCCGAATACCTGTAATATAGATAATTTGATGAATCATCCGATGAGTTTCAGGCCAATAATTCAATTTCAAAGCAGGAAAACACCCAATGGATTTACCAACTTGCCCAGGTTGTGGGCAATCTGTACTTGATGATGATGCTGAAGTATGCCCATTCTGTGGTGCACCCATGTCGGGCAATGCCTCGAAAAGTGCCCAGAAAGCTGCAAAGAAACCGAAAAAGCCCTCTCAAGCACCAGCTTCATCTCAACCTGAAAATGGAAACCCCAGCCCGACTTCGGAAAAGAAAAATTCCTCTCGTAGAAAACAAACTGCGAAAGCTCAACCTTCTGACGACATGAAAGAATTAGGACTTGAATCAGTCATTCCAACTGATGCAATTCAGGCAAGCCCCAGGCAGACCAAAAGCCGACGGTTTAAAGTTATCTGTCCAATGTGTGATGCTACAGGCTACATTCCTCTCAATGCAGCTTCAAAAGAAATTAAATGTCCAAATAGAAAATGTCTCTCCCCCATTTTTAAAGCACCCGAAATTAAAAGAACGGAAAAAGTAAACACCACTGGCAAAAAAGTCCGGAAAAATAATTCCAAACTGATCATTGCTGCTTCTGCTGGAGTCATCTTACTGCTTGTCATCATTGCTGTTGCAGTTGTCTTGAAAAAAGAACCCAATAAAGCACCTTTATTCAAGAAAAGCACATCGCCAGACACCACTGCCAAAACAGACAATTCAAAACAAGACAACAGTGACGATCCAGCCAATGATAAAACAGAACCGTCAAAAAATGAAACAGTTTCGAACGAAGTGATAATTAACGAAACGATTAACAAGCTAATGCCTGAATATGCGACTTCTTTTGATCGCAATCGAAGTAAAGCCTATTGCAGAAGACTCTCAGCCATTGCCTGTGCGATAACTGGTAATATTGAAAGAGCCAATGAAGAATTGGAACGGTTTGATGCTGTCAGTTCTTCCTCTACTTATGAAAAAATCTTTCCAATATCAGAAATCACCTGGTATCACCTTAAGAATAATGAGAAAGATAAAGCTCTTAAAAAAGCTGAGCAACTATTAACTTTAAAGAATCAGCTTCCTCTCCAGGGGCATACCGCAATTGATTCTGCTACAACTGTTGCTGCAATTCTGGTCGCCCTTGACAGACAGGAAGAGGCAATCCAGCTTGTTACAAAATACAACCAACCCGGTTTAGTCGGACAAAGTCTGGCGTTAATTCGTAAATCGCAATCCCTTCAGGACTTTAATTTTGACAGGTTTGTTGATCAGAGACAATCATTTAATACCCGGTACCCCCAGTGGAGCACTGTCACAATTGCTCTTGCAATTCATGGTTTTGATACAAAAGCTGAAAACTGGGCATTAAATAGTCCAAATGATATCAGCAGGCTCGAATGCCTGTCTGCACTGATTGATGCCCGGACAAAATCAATTATTTCTTCAGATCAATCGAATGCTTTTAACCTTTTCAAGACTAAAATAACAACTCTCCCAAATAAATACCACGCTTTTTTATGGGCAAGAGCATCAACAAACGCAGCAACATACATCAGTGAAAAACTTGCTCAGCAACTACTTGATGAATCGTACAAAGCCCTTACTAATCAACCTGCTCCTGAAGACTACAAAATTCCAGATAAAAAACAACTTGCAAAATCTCAACTCACTTTGACTTCTGATCCTTTCATTAATGCAATGACTAAATTAGAAATTGCACGTGCTGAGCACCTGTTAAAACAACAGGAGAAATCATGGAGTTCAATCGTTCAATCTCTTTCCTGGTTAAAACAATCTGCAGCTTCGCTAAACCAGGCAAAGCCTCTCATTGATGACTTTAATAAACGAGGACAACAGGATATTCAGAATGAATTGAAATCGCTTCTCGAACTTGAAACAAAATTAACAACAATTTCGGCGTACAGAACTTATCGAAATAATTGCAAGCAAATATTCAGTCTGGCTGAAGAAAGACATTCCCGTTCCATTTCCGTACTCTCAACAGCCATTTCCTGGAATCTGGAATCAGAGGTACTGGAGGACATCAGGAATTCTGGTGAGTATAATTCAACGGACCTCTTCCTGCAGATAAAGGAAAAATCAAAACAGAATGGGAAAGATTTGAAAATTCCAAATGCTATCCTTAACAATAAAACCGAACCTTCATTACACCTGATTAAATTACGTTACCTGACAGCCCTTCAAAATGACGATGTCTCCGCAGCATTAAAAATTATTAGTAAACGAAAAAATTCAGAGAAGCCCTGGAAGGCAGTCCAGTTTTTGGCCATCACAAGTAAAATTGCGAGAGAAAAAAATATTCAGGGCTTTGATTTCCTGAGAAATTTACATGATCCCATTACAAAAGAAATTGCAATCAGACTATTCTCTGCAAATTTAAGTGCTGAAGGATTTGCAATCGAGGCGTGGAATTTCTGCCAGAAACGACAGGAAAGACTTTCACCCACAGAAAGAATTTCTGGATTATTGGGAACAATTGAAGGAATTTTAGCATCTAAAAGGTAATCCTGATCATTTTACTAAAACGCCTAAAACCCCTGATGCACTCTAACCTCTTTATACATAAAAACTTACCTTATATTCTTCTAAAAGCACTAAAACACGGCATTCCAGGAAACTGTACATAATATCCCTGCCTTAAATCAAGCTTTCCTAAATCGCCTGATATGTATACACTAACTTGCCACGTTAAACGAATAGTTTTCAACAGAAATATGTCGATAACATAATTAAAGGAATTTAAATCATTCTAAGAGCCATTGTTCTGTTTTAAATAAAATAAAACCTTATAACTCATCATTGATGAGTCTTTTTAGTTTTGAATTTTCATACTGATTTATTTCATGCTGGTTTTCTGGAAAAAGTTAGCTCAGCAGTAAAAATAAAAAGCCAAATTGATTTTTGAAGGAGCCAAACATGTCCCGGGTAATTCGTTGGATCACTTTATTAAGTATTGTCTGCATTATCCCAACGAAATTGTCTGCTGATGACAACGACAAATCCATTCCCAGCATTACCGTGATGCAAAAAGGGGCAGATGCCCTGATTGAAGATCTGGAATATCTTGTCAAAAAGCTGACAAATGAAACAGAACAAAAGCAATGGGTCTTGCTTAAAGACCTTCTCGATTCTTTCAAAATAGGAATTGATCCAGCTAAGCCACTCCGTTTTGATATTATCTATGGAAAAGGGGCGGAGCAGTATATCGTTTACATTCCAGTACCGAAAACAAGTTTAAAAGATTTTCGAAAAGAAAATCTCTATCCAAATGGAATCGAAACGAGACCAATCAGTAGACGCTTCTACAGGGTTAAAGATACCTTCACCGGGTTCATGAGGTATTACAAAGATATTGAGTATGCAGTTATTGCAGAACAAAAGAATCAGGTTCCTAAAAATCTGGCTTCACCTCTTCCTGCTATCCAGTCATTAATTGATTCAGGCTACGATTTGGCTGTACACGGTTGGAATGAACCAGAAGGAATTGATATTCGTCATGAAACATTCCAGGAAAACCGTAAAGAATTAATTGCTGCAATTAAAAAACGAGAAAACGAAACAGAAGAAGATTTTGCATTACGAAAAATGCTCCTGATCACCCAGCTTGATGAAGGTGAACGGTTTTATGCAGAAATTAAAGATCTCGTTCTTGGCTGGAGACTTGATACAGCCCTTGAAAATCCAGTGGGAGAACTCGAACTCGATTTTTCAGCCATTGAAGGAAGTTCTCTTTTCAAAACCATTGAATTGATTGGAAATGAACCGAGCTATTTTGCTGCAGTTCCCAAGCAAGAAAATTCCATTCTCAGTCTCCGTGTCTCTCACCCTCTTGATGATTTGAGAAAAACTAACTTTATTAAAGTTTTTGAAAACTTAAGAGACCGGACAAAAAGACATACCGATGATTCAACGGAACTCTCAGACGAAGAAAAAATTGCCAGTAATGAAATTTCTGACCTGATCTTTGGAATCATGATTGAAGGAGCCAACCAGGGAATTCTTGATGCATTTGCAGAGGTCTTTACGATTGAAGATAAAAACACCATTGTAGGAGGATCAAGATGTGTTGATCAGGCAAAAGTTCTTGAAGCCCTCAAAAAAATTCCCGTTGCCCGCAAAGGACAGATTATTGAACTCAATGTAGATAAACAGGGTGACATTCAAATCCATAAAATGCTTTTAAATCTTGAAAAACATAAAAACTACGCAACGTTTGTTGGTGATCCTAATATTTTCATTGCGACAAATGACAAAGCAATTTGGTACGCCGCTGGTAATAATGCCCTGGAAGAATTGAAAAAAGTTATCGAACTTGCTGGCAAAGAAGCACCCGAAAAAGAGGAACATCCTCAATTTGCCAGTCTTCATATGAAACTCGGTCCATGGATTGATCTCAGTGAAAAGAGAAATCCTGAAAAAGGAGATATCCCTCGTCGAAAAATGGCTTTAGAAGCATTTGCCAATGGAGATGACACCATTGATTTGAAACTTTGGCGACAGGATAATAACATTAAAGGATCTATGGTTATCGAACGTGGTATCTTGTCATTTGTGGGTAAAATGATTGCAGAATTCTCAAAAGAAACCATAGATGAATAATCATTTCGGTTTAGTTAAACTAAAAAGGTGAAGAGGAATGATTTCCTTTTCACCTTTTTTCATTGAAAATTCTATCTCATTCAACAATTGAACTGGGGTTGAAAAAGATCAGCCGACAACTTTAAACCTTGACTCGCCCTGAACTCTCGCTTCTGAAGGCTCATTTTGAGTTGCTGCAGGCATTACTTCTGTCCCGACCTCTATACAGGAATTTTCTTCACGATGGAATGCCCATTGGTACATTCGCAACATCTGAGAACGAGGAGATAAAAGAGGAAAATGAGAATAACGGTAAGAACTGGCAATGGAATTTCCCCATTCCAGATTTAATAATAATTTTTCATGATTCATATAATATGCTGAATCAAATCGATCAAATCCATCTTCTATCATTCGTCCCATTAAAACATTGGCAGCTTCTGGACCTGCAGACTTTAAGTAAACGGTGCCAAGCGAATCAAACCGACCACGATGATGGTAATTATAACTCACAGAAATCGCTTTGTCATTCTGCGTGAGCCAGCACAAATCCAGCTTTCCATTTTGAACCGCAGCTTCATGAACACTTCGGAGGAATTT
>JAJRVU010000013.1 GCA_024277145.1 Planctomycetota bacterium | reverse complement strand
AAGGTAAGGCATGGTCGCTGATGTTTTTTGATTACTGGGTATCGGATTTAATTCCGGCTCTGGTGGAACTCTCAATTCCGGTGCATTTTCAGAGTTACTTTCATAAGGTTGCAGGTTTTGGTTATGGTTTTGGTGGTAATGCTGCTGATTTCCTTCATGTATTTCTGTTGGAATAATTCCTCTCGGGTTTGAGTCCGGATAAATCACCGGGATATTCGCATTACAAATGGGGCAATCTTTTTGATCACAAAACGCGCCATCACCATGAATTTCATGAACGTCTGAAGCGGTCCAATGCATTCGGGATGCTTCCACCTGCTTGATCATTTCAGCATCCGCAGGGGATCGAACGACATAAGGAGTCATAATGATAAGTAATTCTGTTCTTTTGCTGGCAATGCTGTCATACCGGAAAAGGTTTCCGACAATCGGAATTTCTGAAAGCCAGGGGACTCTGCGATGAACATCTGAAGTCGATTTAGTAATGAGTCCGCCAAGCACAACAGTCTCTCCGCTTGATGCACTGACGGTTGTTGAAGCTTGTGTCAGGTTAATTCTTGGTGCACGAATCACAGTACCATCTGAGGAAGTTGAAATAGGGATCCCTTCTGCTTCCGGTCCCAGTTCGGATTTTTCTGCATCAATATTCATGACAACCAAACCTTCCGGGCTGATTCGTGGTCGAACTTGCAGAATCAATCCAACGTTTTCCATTACAATGGTGTTAATTAATCCGACAGCAGATTGTTGAGATGATGCAATTCGTGGCACTCTCTGACCAACTTGAATAAAAGCCTCCTGGTTATCCAATGTCATGACTTGCGGGCGAGAAAGAACTTCCAGCCTGCGTGATTCCTGTAAAGCTCTTACCAGAATGCTTACGTTTTCACTACTTGCAGAAAGAACCAGACCACCGTAACCAGTTTCCGGATTGAGCCGTCCGACTGCAAAACTGGACAACGCCTGTCCTGCAAGGCTATTCGATGTTGATCTGGAACTTGTGCTTCCACTATTTCCTAACGGTTGATTATTAAAGGCAAACCCGGGAGTATTCGAAGCAGCTTGAATGATTTCCTGTGTGGATGTCAGAATGCCAGCGGCGGTGGATGTCTGGTTAGTATTTGTTGTTGTTACCAGATCACCCAGAAGACTTCGGTCAAACAGAATGGAATCCTGTAATCCCAATTCAACGCCGAATTCGTCCATGTCGTTTAAAGAGACTTCTGCAATTAAAACCTGAATCATGACTTGGGCAGGTTGTTTGTCGAGGTCTTTAACGAGTTTAAGAATATCATCAAAATATTTGGGTGTTGCACTGATAACTAGCGAATTACTCACTTTTTCAGCCACAACAATCACTTCACGTTCCATCTGGCGGAATCGATTCACTCCATTATCTGTAGCTTGCTGGAGACGTTGTTCACTTCTGAGATAATCGTTTATGGTTTTTGCAACATCAATTGCAGGCGAATTCTTTAAAGGGTAAACCTCTGTTTGTCTTTGCTTGATTTTATCTTCATCCAATCGCATGAGAAGGGCTTCCACAATTTCGAGTTCACCTCTGCTACCAGTTGCAATAATACTGTTGGTTCTTTCATCGACTGCAAAACGGAGTGGAGTTAACCCACCTTCCCCTTTTGCACTGGTCAGTTGGGGAGTGACCCGGGTTCCTGCCTGTGTGGGGAGAAGGGCTTTCAACATCCGAACGAGTTCACCTGCGTCACCATTAATAATTCTGAAAACTTTAATTTGCGCTACATTGGTTGATTTTGCATCAAGTTGTTTAATCAAGGCTGCAATTAAATCCATGCTTTCTGCAGGGGCTGTCACAAACAGTGAATTAGTTCTGGGATCAGGTGTAACCTGAACATTGTTTAATAATCCTGATTTGATTTTTTTCTTCTGCTTTGTATCAATGGCAAATATTTCCAGACTGGCTGCAGGTTCCCTTGCCGTTCCTCGGGTGGAAGAAAGAATGGACGTTCTTAATGTGACTGCAATATCTGCTGCTAAAGTGTTTTTCAGTTTGAATATTCGTACCTGACGGACCGTTTCGTTTTCGGCCTTGTCCAGATTTTCGATGAGTGATTTCACTTCCGCTAAATCTCTTGGAGAGGCTTTGATAATGATGGAATTGCTTCTGCTGTCAGCAATCACGAGAGCTTTTGTAGCAAGCCCGTTTCGATTGCCTCGATTCGAAAGATAAGTGTTAATTGTTGGTTGAATGCTCAGGGCAGGGGCATGCTTCAGGCGAAAAACATGAACTTCGGAATTCGGGTTCACCGGTTGGTCAAGTTGCTTGATCAGTTCCTTCATCGTTTTAAAGGCTTCTCCCCAACCGACAACCAGAACAGCATTCGGTTTGTTCAGGGAAATGACATTCACTCGCCCATGTTGATTGCCTACGAGATCAATGCTCACAGTTGAAGTCAGTTCTGCAATGGAACTGCTTGCAACATGTTTTAATTGATAGACAAAAACTTCCGGCTTGCTTTCTTCGCTTAGCTTTTCAATTTCACGAATAATTCTTGTCAGTTCTTTGATATCATGATCACCACCACGAATGATTATCACATCGATATCATCAAGAGTTTCAATAGAAACGTCACCGCCAAGTTCTCTCAGTTCACCAGATTCATCCTGATGGTTATTGCCAGGTGGTTGATTGCTTCCCACTTGTTGAGCAACAAGTGTTGCTGGCACAAACTGGAACTGGACAAGCTGAATTTTATCGGAGTTGTTTTGAAAAAGTTCGCTTCGATTGTTCTTACTCTTCACATTATTAATGTCAGGAATATTGTTCTCTCGTGAAGACTTTAAACGAGAAATTCGTTCTTTGTATTTTCGAATTGCTTCTCGAACTTTGATTTTTTGTTTTTGATTCAAAGGGACAATTGCGATTCGATTGTTTTTGTCTTTCGGTGGATTGTCAATCAATCGAATCAGGTATAATAACTGTTTTACCTGTTTCGGATTCCCTTCGATTTCAACAGATTGATTGACTTTATTGAAATAAAGGTCTGTTGTTTCTCGATTGGATGAAATGAATTGGAAGTGATTAATTGCAGGATTGTTCGAAGAGTCCGCTTTTAATCTTTGTCCCAGAATGTCCCTGAGACGAGAGGTCAGGTTATTTGTACTGATTTTTTTCAGGGTGATTTTATTAGGCTGTTCTGTTGGTTGCTCTGTTGCTTGTTCAAACTGTATTGGCTTTTTGATCTGTAAAGGTTTCTTAATTACTTTGTCCGTTTCCGAGATGTTCTTCCAGTCATTATTGTCTGGCAGAATCAACTTAAGTTCCCCGGGTTCTTCCTCATCTGCTGCTATTAAAGATTCAATGAATTTCTTAATTTCTTTTTGAACAGGGAGAGGAGCCAGGACAATAATTTTTGCGTTTCTGGGATCAGAAGCGATTCGGATTTTTTTATTGTGGGCATATTTAATTCTTAAATCGTCCACCATTTGTTTGATATTATCTTTAGAAACAGGATAAGATTTGACCACCGGTGGTTTCTGTTCCGCGGGTTTGTCCAATGATTTTAATAATTTCAAAGTTTTGGTATGGGCCGATTCCGGGCCTTTGAGAAGAATTTGATTTCTTTTTTTATCTGCAACAATATGGACTTCATCTCCATACTCAACCAGCAATTTCAAAACCGAATCTTCTACTTCTTTTGCTTTACGATGTTCCAGTTTGTAGGTTTTGTAGCCGGAGTCATTGTTTTGTCCGAAAGCTACATCGGTCATGAAAAATGGAAGCAGTGCAAAACAGAAAAGAACGAAGGATCGAACTTCTCTCCTGAAAAAAAGATTCAGACAGCATGAAACGGGTGCATGGAATTTCATAATAATTTATATCCGTAATTTTTTCATTCCAGAAAATTCAAGAATAATATTTCACTGAATTTGATAAGAATGAAGTACCGGAACATTGGAATATGCTCTGGGATAAGTGAATTGTCGAAAGGAATTAGTTTAAATGGGAATTGATGTAGTTGCTTGAATTGGAATGTAGGGAGGGTGTTTAGGTGTGGTCCCTTCCTGTCAAATCAGGTCTGACAGATCATCGGGGGTAATGTGGAATTTATAAGAAATCAGAAATATGATCAAGACCAATCAATCGATTTTGTTAAGACATATCAATTGATTGACATATTTTCAAAACAGCTTCTATGAGAGTACTTACAACTCTTAAACGAATGATTTCCCGCTCAGATTGTAGGTTTGACAATTTCGATTCAATAATGTTATCAGGAAGCAGGACCAGATTCTGATTTTTTGTCAGGATCTGTCTTTTTCTTTTTAGGAGTTTGAAGCACAAATTCTTTTGCAGTGACCAGTCCATCTCGATTCAGGTCAAGTTTTTGAAATTGTCGAATTTGAGTTTTTGATGGATTTTCAGCGAATTCCCTGAGTGTGAGTTGTCCGTCTCCATCATTATCGCGATTAACAAATGCAGCAGGAAGATTGCTGGGGAGTCGGGATTTTGAGACATAAAATTTTGTGTCTCTTCGACGTTTTACAGGTGCGGGTTCCTTATTGTCATCCTCGTCAGAATTTTCATCACTTAAGCGGTCAGCTTTTTCTTCTTCGGATGGGGGAATGGCAACGATATTTTCAGAGACAAGCCTTAATCGTATTCGAATACTTCTGCCGTAGTTTGCTATTCGAAATGCAATTTCATTCAGGGTGATCACTTTATCCTGGTTGATGTCTGCTTCCGCTGGCGAAACAGGCATTTTGGACCATTCTTCATGATCGATCTGCCCATTTTGATTGGAATCGTATTTTTTCAGTATGGTGTGCGCATAACGAGTAATTTTAAGAGGAATTCGACCTTTCAGCTTTGCTTCTTTTTCCAAGTCCGTCGATTGGAGTATTACTTTTTTCTTATCAGGAATAATGGTGGAAAACTTTTTGCCTGTTTTGGGAACTTCTTTTTCTTTTGAAGAGGGAGCCGGTTTTCCAATATTCGGAAAGACGATCGACTCACTTGGCATTTCCACCTCTTTTTTTACTGGTGGTGTTTTTGAAGGTTCTTTTTTCGATGATTCTTTTTTCTCAGATGATTCTTTTTTCTCAGATTTTTTCTCTGTTTGAGATTTCTCCGGATCTACTGTCTCTTCAGTATCTTCTACCTCATTGGCAATTAATGCTTTGCTGGTGAATAAGGGAAGGCAGTATTGAATAGTCAGAAGAGTTAATATCAGGAAACAGACCGTCATAAACCGGTCTCTCTTAAGAATGTTTGCTGATTGGCATCGGGTGGCGTGTTTCATGAAAGATAACTATTCTTTTTAGAATTAATAATGGAATGCAATGATCAGGGATAACATGCTGTGTGTATCACATAATGCTGACACCTGAGGAAGGATCGGAACGCTCTTCCTCTAAGCATATCCGAATTCAGAAGCTTCCAATAAGATCAAAATTTGCATATTTACTCCATATTATCAGAATAGGGGATGGGCATCACTTATTCTCTACTGGACCTGATTGATATAGAGAAAAGAGCGTTCTGAAACAAAGGATCACTAGGGTTAGTCCGGTTTTGTTAGTTGTTTGTGTTGTAACATGTTGCTAATAAACAACATACAATATATCAAGATTAGTTGATTTGAATGCCGATAAGAGATTATAGTCTTGACGTTGAATTGATTGTTACATAAACTAAGCTTAGTGTAATACTTATAAAAAAGACCATTACTACCTACCTTATTTAATTAGAAATAATTACCTCGATCTTACATATTAGATCAACGTTCTGAATGACATTCAGAATACCTACCACACAGACCCTGCCTACATAAGACTCTTGAAGACCGAAGGATCGGCACTTACGGATTTTCATTGGATGAATCTCGAGACTGACTAACATCGTTATCAAACAATCCTGAAAATGGATTCAATCCTTTAACCTTACCTGCCCGATTTCCGAATCATGAATGTCCCACAAATGACAAATCAGAAGCCAGACCTGGATGCACGTCAACTGCAGCTGGTTCAGGATGGCATTATGCAGGGAAGTTCATGGGCACAGATTGCTCAGGAAATTGGTTATTCTTCAGAATTGGAACTCTTAAAAGAAGTTGCAGATCTTCTTGATATGGAATTGATTGACCTTCCCAATTCCGAAATTGATGAAGTATTGCTGGAAGAATTTCCAATTCGGTTGATCCATCGTTATTCCGTATTCCCTGTCAAAAGAGAAGAATCTCAATTGGTTGTTGCCATCAGCAATCCATTTGATCTTCAAATGATCGACGCGGTCGAAGCAGAGGCGGGCGAAAGTATTTTGCTGGTGCTGGCTCCCAAGGAAGAGCTTGGTCGAATTATTAAAGCAAGATTAGGTGTTGGAGCGGAAACGATCGAAGGACTTCTGGCCCAGGATGATTCCGGGAATGAAGTCGAAATGCTTGAAGAGGTTGAATGGGATCGTTCCGAAGCCTCCGAAATGGCTCAGGAAGCATCTGTTGTTCAGCTGGTCAATGAAATTCTGGTGGAAGCAATTGAATCCAGAACCAGTGATATTCACATTGAATCACAAGCGAATGGCCTGAAAATTCGTTACCGGATTGATGGTGTTCTCCAGACACAACCAACTCCTCCTGAAATCAATCGTTTTCAGTCTGCAATTATCAGTCGACTGAAAATTATGTCGAAAATGAACATTGCAGAAAAGCGTGTTCCACAAGACGGTCGAATCAAATTACGTGTTGCAGGACGCGAAGTTGATATCCGAGTCTCCATGATTCCAATGCTTCATGGTGAAGGCATTGTAATGCGTATTCTCGATAAGGATAAAATGAATTTCTCCTTGCGTGGAATTGGCATGGATGAAGATATTTATCAGAGATTCCAAAAACTGATTAAACTTCCGCATGGAATTATCCTGGTGACAGGACCAACCGGTTCCGGAAAAACAACAACGTTATACAGTGCATTAAACGAAATCAAAGACGAAGCTACTAAAATTATTACGACAGAAGACCCCATTGAATATCAATTGGATGGGATCAACCAGATTCAGGTTCATAACAAAGTTGGGATGACATTTGCTGCCAGTTTAAGGGCAATCCTGCGACATGACCCGGACGTTGTTCTTGTTGGAGAAATCCGGGATTTTGAAACGGCTGAAAATGCAATCCAGGCATCTTTAACAGGGCACGTTGTTTTCAGTACCTTGCATACAAATGATGCGGCAGGTGCTTACATGCGATTAGGTGATATGGGTGTCGAACCATTCCTGATCGGAACCACTGTTGAAGGGGTGATGGCACAGCGATTGGTCAGAAAACTTTGTGCTGATTGCAAGGTGGCGGACAATCCTCCGCGTGAAGAACTTCCTGATGATTTTCCTTACGAGGAATTGATGGGACAGGAAAATCCCATTTATAAAGCTGTTGGGTGCAGAACCTGCCGAAATACAGGATACACCGGACGAATGGGGCTTTATGAACTGATGGTTTGTACTGAATCTGTTCGTGAACTGGCAATTGAAAAAGCAACAACAAGTGTAATCAAAAAAGAAGCGATGAAATCCGGAATGAGAACTTTGCGTCAGGATGGCTGGCGAAAAGTTGGTTGGGGAGTCACCAGTGTGGATGAAATTATAAGGGTGACCAAAGCCGATTATTAATATTGTTTTTATTCAAAATTTACATATTAACTTAATCATGATAACCGTATAGAATTGGAGTAGAGGGAACCTGTTATGACAGAATTTGCCTACACCGCAAGAAATCATATAGGGAAGAATGTTGCTGGCACATTATCTGCCGGAAGCAAACGGGAAGCCCTTGCGATTTTAAGCGAGCAGGCACTGTTCCCCCTTCAATTGAATGATGTTAACGAAAAGAAAAAAAGTCTCACTCAATTATTCAAATTTAAACCAAAGAAGAAAATCAAAACAGATGTTCTTGCTTCCACGCTGACTCAACTGGCTGACTTGCTACAAAACGGTGTTCCGTTATTGAAATCTTTGCAGGTTCTGGTTGACCAGGATATCAGCCCTGTTCTGACAGAAGTCCTTCAAGATATTCATGACCGCATTGTTGAAGGAAAACAATTAGACGAAGCATTTGCAAAACATCCTGAGATATTTGGCGAGTTAACTATCAGTATGGTCAAAGCTGGTTCTGAAGGGGCATTTTTAGAAGATGCTTTGAAAAGAACTGCGAACTTCCTTGAGCTACAGGAAGAATTGAAAAATCGAGTTAAAGGGGCAATGGCTTATCCCATGTTTCTTGGTGGGGCAGGGTTTATTGTCACGGTTGTTTTGATCGTATTTTTTGTTCCAAAGTTTGCAGAATTATTTGAATCGCTTGAAGAAAACGGGGGCTTGCCAACACCAACGGTGATCCTGCTCGGCTTAAGTGATTTTCTGGGAATGTATGGCCATTATCTTGCAGTGGTTTTATTTGCAATTGGATATCAGATTCGATCTTACTTAAAAACAGAAAAAGGTCACCTGTTTATGGATCGCTGGAAACTGAAAATACCAGTTGCAGGCGATATTTTTCTTGGTTCAGCGATTTCCCGGTTCACTCGTGTTCTAGGAACTTTGCTAGTCAATGGTGTTCCATTAATTCGCGCTTTGGAAATCAGCAGGGATACAACAGGTAATAAAATACTCGGCCAGGCTATTAAAGCTTCTGAAGAACATGTGACTGCAGGAGACACTTTATCCAAGCCGTTAAATGAATGTGGACTGTTTCCAAAACCGGTGATGGCCATGATCAATGTTGCTGAAGAATCTAATAATCTTGAAAACGTATTAATCAATATATCAGATGGAATTGATCGCCGAATCAGTGCCCAGTTGGACATTATGGTGAAACTTGTTGAACCAATTCTCCTGATGACAATGGGAGTAATCGTGATGTTTATTCTGATTGCATTATTAATGCCAATTTTTGATATGACTGCAGCAATTTAAAAACAATAATACAAAACAACGAGGGGTTGAATAAGAATGAGTCAGTTTTAAAAACAAAAAAACATGCTCTCTTATTCATGAAAATTTAAACGGTAAACTAAACAGGATCGAAAAATGAAAAAACACGTGACTCAATATCAATCTCGTCGTGGCCAATCTCGTCGTGGCCAATCTCGTCGTGGCCAATCTCGTCGTGGTATGACACTGATTGAAATTATGATTGTTCTGGGAATTCTTGTCCTTTTGGCATCAATGGTTGGACCCGCTTTATTCAAAGCAGGTGACAAAGCAGACATTCAAAGTGCAAGAACACAAATTGCAGCTTTGGAAGGATCATTGGATCATTATATCCTTGATTTGAAAACTTTGCCGACGACCGAACAAGGGCTTGAAGCACTTGTGAAAGAAGTTGCAGGTGAAGAGGAAGAAGAGGAAGGTTCTTCCAAATGGAATGGTCCTTATACTTCAAAGAGTAAAATTCCAAAAGACCCGTGGGGAAGCGAATACCAGTATGAATATCCTTCGGATAAAACCAAAGGGGATAAGCCTGCCATCTGGTCTTATGGTAAAGACAAAGAAGATGATACTGAGGATGATGTCAAAAATTGGGATGATACCGAGAGTGAAGATGGAGAAAGTGATTTCTCTGAAGATGATGCCTGATTGTTGTTGACTTAAAATTGGCCGACGAAAGAATGAGATCAGGTAAATTCGACTGAAACAGGAGATTTAAAATGCGTACAATAAATAGTAGATTAAACCCTCGTCATGGTTATACATTAATTGAATTGATGATGGTCCTTTCTGTCATTACCATTCTTGTTGCAACAAGCTTACCTGCTGTTCGCTCACCAATGGCTAAAAGTACACTTAGAACTTCTGCTAAAGATCTCCGTTCAGAATTATCTCGAGCCCGCCTGCGAGCAATTGAGACCGGACTGATTTTGCATTTTCGTTATAAAGAAGGGACTTCCGAATATGAAATTGTCCCTCAGAACAGCGAGTTTTCTGAAGATTTATGGAGTGAAGCCGTTGTTGAAGATCAGGAGAGCCCATCGCAGACCACAAACCTGTCAGCGATAGACACTGTTTCCGTGGAAGACGAAGTTGTTTCTGGTGAGCTTGCAGAAGGTGTTCGTTTTATGAAAACAGAATCAGAAGATGCAGGCTTCGAAACCGTTATTACAGAAGAAGCGGACGACGAATTCGCTTCTGATAGCGAGTTCGCCTCTGTTGAAGAAGAACCATTGAGTGAAGGATCTTTTGATGATGATTCTGAATGGTCAGAACCAATTGTATTTTACCCGAACGGACGCATTTCTCAGTCACGCATTCGTTTGGAAGGTGAAAACCACATTCAAGTTGATTTGAATGTGCGAGGTCTCACTGGAAACGTGAGCGTGAGCGATCTGAAAAAATCGGACGATTACGCTGACGAGGACGTTGAATGAATTCAAGTAAGCGAGCGGGCTTTTCCATTATGGAAGTCCTTCTCGCCACCAGTATCCTTCTTGGATGTATTATTGTTTTATCAGAGTTGGCCTCTCTTGGCCGAAAGCATGCCCGTTCTGCTGAAAAACTGGTGAATGCTCAGTTGTTGTGCGAAGCAAAGCTGAATGATATTCTCTGCGGAGCTGAACCTCTTGCTCCTGTTACAGAAAAGCAGTTTGAAGAAAATATCAAATGGGTATATTCCATTGATGTTGTTCCTGCTGAAATTCCAGGGATCGTTTCGTTAATTGTTGAAGTCTTTCCTTCCCAGGAAAATGAATCAGAAGCCTCTCAATCGGAGAGTGAAAATCAGCCAAAGACATGCAGGCTCATCCGCTGGGTTCCTGATTCTCTAGCAAGTTCAGATGATTTTGCTGAACCTAATCCGGGGAATGAATCGCTTTTTGGAGGAGGTGAATAAAATGAAATCTTCTCCTGTAATCTCTCATGAAACTGTAATCTCTCATGAAACTGTAATCTCTCATGACGCTGTAATCTCTCATGACGCTGTAATCTCTCATGACGCTGTAATCTCTCATGACGCTGTAATCTCTCATGACGCTGTTCTCTTTCAAGAGCAAAGCAGATCTGCATTCACCCTGATTGAAGTGCTTATCACAACAGTCCTCACTGCAACATTGATGTGGGGCATTTGGGGAGTCATGGGAACGTACCTCGATTTATTTAATCGAGGAGAAGAAGTCGCTGAACTCTCACAATTGGTAAGAGGGTTAACTCAACAGCTCCAATCTGATCTGGAATCCGTTGCTGCCACGCAATCTAAAAAAGCAGAGCTTGCGCCAAAAGGTTCCCACTCCAGGAACAGTTCTGCAACTGAGTCCGTTTTTTCAGGGAGTGCAACAACATCAAAAACAAATTCAGAAACAAGTTCTGCTACAGATTCCGACCAGAAGAGATCATCGTTTCAGGAATTCAATTCTGCGAATTCTTCATCATCAGTTCAGTTTGGAATGGTCGGATCCTCTCGGAATTTACGCCTGGATGTGATTCAACTGGTTCCCATTGAAGATGTACCAGAAGATGAGGTTGAATCATCGGGAAGTGAAGAAAATAAATATCGGCCTAAAGTCCCTGAACTAAGAACCATTTTATACACCTTTGAAAAAGGACGGGAATGGTCTCCGGAAGATAACGAACCTCCCCCCGGATTTATCAGGCGTGAAATGTCATGGGAAGAATACCTGATTTTAAAAAGTTTTTCTTCTGAAGAATCTGGCGAGGATAATGCGGAATTTCAGGGAGAAGATTTACAATATGATGATGACTGGCCCGGGAATGATAAAACAGTTATTTGGGTTCCCGAAATATTCAATATGAAGTTCCGGTACTTTAATGGTGAAATCTGGTTAGGGCAATGGAACAGTTACGCAACTCATTCATTGCCTGTTGCAGTTGAAGTTGTTTTTACGATGGAAACAAGCAAGGATCGCAAGCTTCGAAATAATAATTACGTATTGGAAGAGAGTGATCTTGAAAGTGATGATAATGAATCTTCAGGGGATGACATGGATGACCTTGAGCCTGTGGAACTTCAGACAGTTGAAGGAACAGAGACTGAAGCTGAGTCAATGAGTAAAGGATCGCGGTCATTATTTCGACAAGTGATTTATCTGCCTATGGGAACTCATAAAAAAACTCCTGCACGGAAAAAGAGTAGAGGCTCTTCAGAATCTGCTGAGGTATCGGCAACGGATCTATCAGGGAGGGGCCAATGAGAAAGCAGCATCGAAATTCCAAACGTCAGAATTTCTGTTCGCATGAAATGGAACAAAGCAGTTCACAAGCAAGCAGTCAACGGGTAGGAATTGTATTAATTATTGTCCTTGTCATTGTTTTTATGCTTTCTTTTGCAGGGTTTTCGTTTGTGAATTCTCTTTTTATCGAAAACAAGGCAGCCCATTTAAGACAGGAAGAAATACAGGTCAGCATGACATTGAACTCCGGAGTGGAAGCAATCAAAGCTCTAGTTCAATACTCACCGGACAGGCAGGAAGATTTCGGAGGTTTGTATAATAACCCTGAAATATTTCGTGGTCGAAAACTCTTTGCAGAAGATCTTGATGAGACGTCAACAAAATATAATACAGGACGATTCACCGTTATTTCGCCCCGTATGGAAGAAGAGAAAATTATCGGAATTCGTTTTGGTCTGGTCAATGAATCTTCAAAGCTGAATTTAAGTACCCTTAACAAATGGGAAAAGAAAGAAGCTGGTTCCGGAGTTCAGGCATTAATGAAATTGCCCGGAATGACTGAAACCATTGCGAATTCTATTATGGATTGGATTGATGAAGATTCCATTATGCGAGAAGGGGGTGCGGAAAATGATTATTATGAAGGAATCGAACCGGGTTACACCGCCCGGAATGCACTTCCTGAATCAATGGAAGAACTCCTGCTGATTAAAGGGATGACTCGATTGTTGTTGTACGGGATTGACCAGAATTATAATTATCTTCACGAGGAATTCGAAAAAGAGGTTCAAAAAAAACAAGCCACTTCGAATTTAGATGAAGAAGGATTTCCCTGGATTTATTACCTGACAATATACAGTGCAGAAAAAAACCTGAATTCTAAAGGGAAGAAATATCTGAATATTAATTCAGCCGATTTAAGCAAGCTTTACACGGATTTGAAAAAATTGACGGATGAGAAACTTGCAAAATTTATTATTGCTTATCGATTGTATGGTCCTTATCAAGGATCAGAAAAAGTTAAAAATTCCTATTCAGGGAATCTTGATTTCAAACTGAAACCGATGCATCAATTTAAAACATTGCTTGATCTGATTGATGTGAAAGTTGGAATTCCGATAAAGGATAACAAAATTCATGTTTTAAAAAGCCCGCTTGATAATAATCTTGAACAGTTGAAGAAACTGTTGCCAGATTTGTCGGAAAAATTGACAACAGAATCGCGAAGTGTTATTCCGGGAATGATTAATATTAATCAGGCATCTGCAATTATCCTCGCTGGTATTCCAGAGATTTCTGAAGCATTAGTCACACAGATTCTTTCTTCACGAACCCAGGAAAATTCGGACGAAGGCATTTTAAAGAATAATCCGCTTTGGATATTTTTTGAAGGACTTGTCGATCTGGAAACGATGAAAAAGATTCTTCCCCACATAACAGCCGGAGGGGATGTGTATCGTGCACAAATTGTCGGTTTTTACGATAATGCAGGCCCATCAACTCGTGGAGAAGTGATAATTGATGCTACAAAGAGCCCTCCACAGAGGATATACTGGAGAAATCTTCAAATGTTAGGAAAAGGTTTTCCACCAGATATTTTGGGGGTCGTGCCTGATGAACTATTGGAAGTGAATTGAAATGGGTGCGAATTGAATCATCAAATTGGTGTTTAATTTTGTTAAGCTTCAATTTTGTTAAGCAAAATAGTTTTCTAAGTTAAGAATCTAAATTAAGAATTAATATTGAATTTACAAAGGCGTTTTTCATGTCACGTATTCTTGCGTTAGAGTGGGACGATTTTGAACTGCGATATATATTGGCTTCTCCCGGAAATAACCGGTCGAAGTTGATTGCAGCCGGTTCGTGCGCGCTCGAGCGTTCTTCCGGGAAAGACGAGGAAAAATTATCAAGCGGTGATGATGATCAGGGAATTCAGGATGATAATGAAAATAGAGACGACAACCTTCCCGACATTTCAGAAACGATTAAAAAAGCCTTAAAGGGACAGAAACTTTCTAAAGTGACAACATTGATCAATGTGAAACGATCCGATGTAGAATTCCTGCAAATCGAACTACCTCCTGTTGATGATAAAGAGTTGCCTTCTATGGTGAGAAATCAAGCGATGCTTGAATCACCATCCGTAACTGATGAATCCGTTATTGATTTTCAATCTCTCAAAATTGATCCCGGATTACCACGGAATGTTATGGTTGCAGCGATTACTGAGGTAAACCTCAGTAAAATTCAGTCAAGTCTGCTACTCGCAGGATTAACTTCAAAAAAATTCTGCCTCAGGAATTTCTCGACAGCTTCATTGGCTAAAAAACTCATCGAGAATATGCCGGAAACAGCTATTGTAATTAATTGTGTTCATCGGGAAGTTGATATTCTCTTATTGCAAGCAGGTGAACTTTCTCAAATGAGGAATATCAGGCTTGCCTATAATTCTGATGATGAAAGAAATCATAAACAGATTCTTCGTGAACTCAAAAGAATGATGATGATGAGTTCCAAGCCTTCTACTGATGATGAAGAAACGGACAACATATTTCTTTTCGGGAAAGAGTATGATTACAATGGACTAAAAGATTATCTGGAAAGAGAATTAGACCAGACGGTTCAATTGATTGATCCGTTTTCCCGAATGAAGACTGCACCGGATCAACTTCCTGAAGACTCTGGTCAATTTGCCTCATTGATTTCTCTGGTGATGGAGGAAGCAAGGGAAGAAGCTCCTTCCATCGACTTCCTGAACCCTAAAAAGCCTCCCAAACCTCCTAATAAACAGAGGCAATATCTCACATATGCTGCGGTAGCTATTGCGGTATTAGGAAGTGGGTTCTTTTTGTATTCAGAAACGCTTGGGCAATTAAATGCTGACATCAAACGTTTAAAAGCAACAAAAAAAGAGCGAGATAAACAGGCAAAAACCATTTCCAAACAAAAAGCAACGATGGCTTCGATCAGGGATTGGGAAAAAGGGGACGTCAATTGGCTTGATGAATTGAGAGATTTATCGATTCGATTTCCCAATGCACAGGACATCCTGATTCATCGACTGTCATTATCTTCATCGAAAAAAGGAGGAGGGAGCATTTCGCTGAACGGGCTAGCAAGAAGTCCCTCCGTTGTTGAATTAATGGAACAGAATATTCGGGATGATTATCATCAAATCAGAACTCCAAGAGTACGAGAACAATTAAAGGATAAAGAATATTCCTGGCATTTTGATACCACGGTTGCAATTCGTAAGCGAAAAAAAGAACAATATATCAGCCACATTCCAGAACATCTTCGACCAGTTCTAGAAGAAAAAGAATCAGACAAAAAGAAAAGCAAGAAGTCCAAAAGTAAATCCATTCGGAAAACTGCAAAGGGAAGCAATAATAAGAAAACCGTTTCCTCTGAAAATAAAACGAAAAAACAGGTGCAAAAGTAATCGGGTTGGAATATCAAAGCTGAACAAGCCATTCAAAGTTGTTTTAACCCTGCAAAGAATGTTGAACAGAACAGAGTAAATTTAACAAAAAATTGAGAAGCAATGAATTCGATGTCGAAACAAACTCAAACAATACTTCTAGTGATCGTAGCCGGACTGGTTGCGTATCAGGTGAGAGATTTCCTTCCATCTGATATGACTTTCGGTCTCTTTGAAGCAAAAGAGAATGAGAAAGCCAACCTGGAAAAGAAGCTGAAGGCTTCAGATAAAAAGTTGAAAGAAGCAGTCAAACTCGGAAAAGAGTTAGTGATACTTGAAAGAAAATCTCTCCCTTCTGATACGGTGATTGCTTCATCCCGATATCGTGACTGGTTGTTAAGGCTATTAAAATACACGGAATTTAAATCACCTAAAGTTGATTCCAGCAATCCGGTCAAACGAAAAGGGGGGGTGAAATCCATTGCTTTTTCAGTAAGTGGTAGTGGGACACTTGATCAACTGACAAATTTTATGTTTGAATTTTACCGTGCTGATTTTCTGCATATGATTCGGTCGATAGGGCTGAATCCCAACAAAACAAATAACCAGATTGATATACGAATTTCAATTGATACCTTAGTTCTTCCCAAAGCCCGAAAAAGCGGACCGTTAAAAGAGGGTGTTGCAGAGCGACTTGCTTCATTGGACTTGAAAGATTATGCATCCATTGCCAACAGAAATCTGTTTGGTGGTGGTTCAGAGATGGATGATGTGTATCTGACCAAATTGACAGCGATCCCTTCAGTGGATGGCGTACGGGAAGCTTGGTTTACCGTTCAATCAACAGACAAATTAAGAAAAATCCGGGTTGAAGAACCTCTGGAAGTGGGCACATTCAAAGGGAAAGTTCTTGAGATTAATGAAAAAGATGTGATTATTGAATCAAATGGAGAACGCTGGCTTGTTTCTCTGGGAGAAAATCTGGACGAAGCATATGCCATCCCGCCAGAATTCTAGAGAATATTGAGCGCGACTAGCACATGTGTTGATTATTGATACCGAGTTGTTATAGCCACATGGAAAGCCCGAGGAGCACCAGGCTGATTCCTGCCATAAAGACCAGGATTGTCAAAAACAGCCGAGTGGTTCGAGTGATGATCAGCTTGGTCTCTTCATACCTGCTGGCGGTATAAACCAGGCTGATTGAAAATGCCAGAGGGATCAGGTACCAGGTAATATTGTTTGGTGCAGCTGCCAATATGCCTGGAAATAATAATGCGTTCATTCTGTTCTCTTTGATTGATCTTATTCTGAATAAATATTAATGTGTCTCTAATAAATTCTTCTGCAAATGCATAACGCAGTTCATGCAGCTTTGGCTGGTTCTTTATCATCTTCTTTCGGTTGTTCTTCTTTTCCATAGCCGTATGCTGGTCCGTCAAATGCATCCCAGATCGCTAACAGGTTCAACAATCCTGCAATCCATGTGAAGACCTTTGCAAGATCAAATCTTTTCCCTAATGATCCATTCAGGAACTGCAACTGATCTTCATTAATGGGTGAACCAAAGTAATCGAGAAAATCTCTTGGGATGGCCCCTTTAATAATTCCGGTTGAAGAAAGTTGTCCCTCTTCTTCTGAAACAATATCGCAACTCAGGTGTCTTGATAATGTGCCAGCGATCCGTTTATCAATTTCAAACCCTCTGCCAAGTGAAAGCTCAATTTGTTCATCTTCATTCAAGGTTCCTTTAAATGAACCCTTCACCGAAGAAGTGTTGAGTTTTCCCTGTACAGGAATAAGTTCAATAATCCCTTTGAGTGGACCACCAATTTCAGTTCCCTCAGCTGTTTGATTGGACATCTCTCCTTCAAAGGGAGCAGTCAAAGGCTCCTCAAGTGATGTCCGGTTGATATTATCCTGATCGTAATATCTCTTGTTTTGATAGATGGCATAAAGACCTGGAATTCCTACAAACACTTGTGAATAGAATCCGAATTCTTTCAGTGGAGGATTGCCTCTGCCATTATCCACATTCATATAAAGGACCTGCCATTGTCCGATTGATAATCCCCAGAAGAAAATCCCGAGGATAAAAATGAAATAGACAGTCCCTTTAAAAATCCTGCGTTGGTAAAAATGACCAGCACCGGGTATTAAGAAAGCAAGGATTGCAGCAAGCCAGGGGTTTTTCAGATTGACTTTTTGTTCAGACATTCAATTTTTCAGATAATCAGATATTAAGTTCAATAAATTTCCCAACCTTATATATAGGGGGGGAACGAATTCTTATTGTAAATGTTTTTAACGAACATCTCTACCCCAGAGGAGAGGGAACATCTTTGAGATACTGCCCGAAGAGGCAAGCTGTTTCAATTTCTCTTGAAAATTAATAGAAATAGCAGGAATTAAAGATAATTAATGCTTAAATATCAAAATAGGAGCGTGTTCCTTAATCGATTGAATCAGTTCTTCATGCAGTGAAAACAGATAAAAAAGAGAGGTGTTTTTGTATGTTGCCTTAGATTTCAAAAGATTCGTGAAGGCTTGGAATAATCGGGGGATGATCACAACAGTCATCCAGGACGGCAGCTAAATCTTTTGCAGATTGAGCTTCCCCGTGAACCAGAAAAGCCTGCCCAATTCCTCCGTCAGAGGCCATTT
>JAJRVU010000269.1 GCA_024277145.1 Planctomycetota bacterium | reverse complement strand
GTATAACTTTTCTCCAACTTGGCTATGTTCTGGCCATATTAGGTTAATAGTATTTTTTAAACGTAAAACGGTAATTATTTTTTAAACGATTTATTTTGATTGAGGTGATTTGCAGATGGCTACTGCATTGGTCGGAAAAACTACAATGCTCGCAGAAGTTGAAGATTTCTGTCAATTTGAGTCAACCAACAGTTCTTTACTTGAGGATGATCTCGACAATTTGGATATTCGTCTTGAAGATGACGAAGACGATGAAAAAGACGATGAGAAAGACGAATTCGATGACGATGAATTCGACGACGATGAGTTTGACGAAGAAGAGCTCGAAGAGGAAGAACTTGATGACGAATTCGAGGACTTCGACGAATTCGATGATGAAGAAGAGATTGATGACTTCGGAGCGGATGATGACTTTGGAGGATTCGATTCATCTTCCTATGTGGATGATTTCAATATGGACTAGCGATTGATATAGACTAATCCATTGTCCAGTTCCAAACATACAGGCGAATATCCTTGAAAGATATTCGTTTTTTTTTATGGGTAGTGAAATTTATCAGGAATATCAGGACCAATATTTCCCCTCAATCTATTATAATTAAATTTCTTCCCTCTAAAAATAGAAACTCTTTCGAGGAATTTCAACGTGATCAACTTCAAGCTTCTAACCCGTCCTGTTTTTGCCTCAATATTTTTTACTTTAATGATATCGACAGGCTATACAGCAGAAACCTCACCCCACCCAGCCGTTCGAGTGGAAAATATCCGACGAGCTTTCTCGAATGGAGAACACAATGCCTTTACAGATTTAATTAGCTGGAAAGGAAAGTTTTATCTGACATTCCGAACTTGCCCTGACGGACATGGTGTCCATCCCACTTCATCCATTATTGTTTTATCAAGCACCGATGCCAAAACATGGGAAAAAGCATTTCAGTTCAGCGTGCCTAAACGGGATGTACGTGATTCTCACTTCTAGATTTTTAAAGATAAACTGTTTGTTTATACCGGAGCCTGGTGGTGCGGGAAGGAACATTCCCCCAGAAACTACGAAATCAACGAGCACCTCGGCTTTGGAGTCTGGACCAAAGATGGAAAAACCTGGAGTGGTCCCCACATGCTTGAGGGGACTTATGGTCATTACATCTGGAAGGCTGCAGCCCATGATGGAAAAGCTTATTTGATTGGCCGTCGAAAAAAATGGTTTGTTGCATCCAGCAGCCGAGCAGAAAGAGATGCCTTACTGGAAGCAGCACTCATGGTGAGTGAAGATGGTCTGATCTGGAAACACCAGGGGCTATTCCGCGAAAAATATGGCGATGAAACTGCGTTCCTGTTTAAACCGGATGCCAGCATTCTTGCAGTTGGTCGGTCAGGGGGAAACCGAAATGCAATGGTCATGCGTTCCAAACCACCTTACAAGGATTGGGATCGAGTGAAACTTGACCGGTACATAGGCGGGCCACTGCTTTCAAAATGGGGAAATCGTTATTTGGTCGGTGGTCGAAAAACAATAAATAAAAAATCGCGAACATCTCTCTATTGGTTAGAGAACGACAAACTTCACGAATTTGCAGAACTGCCAAGCGATGGTGATAATTCCTATCCCGGATTTGTTGAAATTAACAAGAAGCAAGGTTTAATTTCGTGGTATTCCAGCCATGAGAAAAATGATAAAGGGAAAACGATTACCGCAATTTATCTGGCAGACCTGCATATTGAACCAGATGCAAAAGAACAGAAGAAAAAAACTGTTCGCCTCAAACAAGAAAAACTGACAATTGATGGCCATAGTGCTTTTCTCATTCTTCCGGATCAGGTCAAACCTGAAGGCCGAATTCCCTGGGTCTGGTATGCCCCAACCCTGAAACATATTCCCAGCGAAGAGGATGAATGGATTTTTAAAAAATGTCTGGAAAAAGGAATTGCGATAGCAGGCGTGAATGTCGGTGAATCCTACGGCAGTCCTGACGGGCGAGCGATTTATTCCGCATTCTATAAAGAACTTGTTGAGAATCGAAATTTTTCAAAGCGTGCCTGTCTTCTGGCAAGAAGCCGAGGGGGATTAATGCTCTATAACTGGGCAGTTGAAAACCCTGAATCCGTAGCGGGAATTGCAGGCATTTACCCTGTTTGTAATCTCACCAGTTACCCCGGATTGGAACGTGCTTGTGGAGCCTATAATCTGACTTCTGATCAGCTAAAAGAAAAACTGACAGAACATAATCCCATTGACAGGCTTGAACCATTGGCGAAAGCAAATGTTCCTATATTTCACATTCATGGCGATATTGATAAAGTTGTTCCTATAGAACTCAATTCTGGTGAACTGGAAAAAAGATATCTCAAGCTGGGCGGAAAAATGACGCTTAAAATCTTCAAAGGGCAAGGCCACAATAAATGGGAGGGATGGTTTCAATGTGACGACCTGACTGATTTCATCATCGCTCACGCCAAATAGTTTTCCCGCTCAAAATAAACTTCCCACGCAAAATAAACTTCAGGCTATAATGCAAAACAGATTCAGAAAGTAAATCGTGCTTAATATTAAAAACCAGGTGACTCAGGCAATCGAAAAAATCCGTTCTGCCTACACAGGCAAACCCCGTGTGGGAATCATTTGTGGAACCGGACTCAGTGGACTGACCGATCAATTTGATTCAAAAACTGTGATTTCGTATGAAGAAATTCCGAATTTTCCACGCTCAACCGTTCAGTCGCATGAGGGAAATCTGACCTTTGGAAATCTCACAGGAATTCCGATTGTCGCCATGGAAGGACGCTTCCACTATTACGAAGGTTATTCCATGCAGCAGGTCACGTTTCCGGTTCGAGTGATGAAGGAACTCGGTATTGAAATCCTGATTGTGACCAATGCTGCTGGCGGAATGAATCCCCAGATGAATCTGGCTGATCTTGTTATCATTGAAGATCACATCAATATGATGCCGGACAATCCGTTAAGGGGCATCAATGATGATTCTCTCGGAGATCGATTTCCTGATATGTGTGCCCCGTATGCACCAGAATTAATTGAATTGGCCCAAAAAACGGCATTAGAGATGGGAATTCCTGCCCATAAAGGCGTTTTTGTTGCAGTGAGTGGCCCTAATTTGGAAACTCGCGCGGAATATCGTATGTTACGAGGAATTGGAGCAGATGTCGTTGGGATGTCGACTGTTCCCGAAGTCATCGTTGCAGCCCATGCTGGAATTAAAACGCTCGGTTTTTCCGTTGTTACTGATTTATGCCTGCCAGATGCTTTGGAACCAGTGAATATTGAGTCAATTCTTTCCGTCGCAGCCACAGCAGGAGAACGCTTATCCCGGCTGATTCCCAAAATTCTGGACCAGCTTGACGGATCAGCCACCGAATAGGAAACTATGAACCTGCCAGAATAAATCAGGTCTGTTTAAGCAATCAACAGACACGGGTTCATTCGTATAGTCTTTCAGCTGAAACATCCATCTTCGGACAGGACTTGTTGCAGGCAGAATTTTGTAATATACGGTCTGATTCCGTAAGAATTATTATCACCAACAACTCAAACATTTATATTTAGATCAATCGGAACATCCATGTTTCAAGAAGTCAACGACGCTGAATTTGTATCAAGTGAAAATTCCACCCTGAAATTCTGGGAAGATTCTTCCATTTTCCAGAAACTTCGCGACCAGAATAAAAATAAACCTGTCTGGAGTTTTCTGGATGGCCCCATCACTGCAAATAATCCGATGGGTGTTCATCATGCATGGGGAAGAACTTACAAAGATACCTACCAGCGTTTCCATGCAATGACCGGTCACAAACTCCGATACCAGAATGGCTTTGACTGCCAGGGGCTTTGGGTGGAAGTTGAAGTGGAAAAGGAACTAGGCTATTCCACTAAAAATGAAATTGCGGAAAAAGGAATTGATCTGTTCGTTAATGCCTGCAAAAAACGAGTCCTGAAATTCGCTGCACGTCAAACAGAACAGTCAATCAGACTTGGTTACTGGATGGAATGGGATCATCCTGATCAGTTACGCCTGCTTTCTGATTCCATTGAATCCGATGACGAAATCACCTACACGACAGCCAATAACACAACGGTTTCCGGAAAAGCAGATGAGCTTGTTTCTCGATTAGGAAATGCAGAATGGGGTGGAAGTTATTTCACATTCTCGACTGAAAATAACGAAGCGATCTGGACATTCCTGAAAAAATGTCACGAACGAAAAAAGATTTATCGTGGTTATGATGTGATGCCCTGGTCTGGCCGTGGAGGATCTGCCTACAGCCAGATGGAAATTGCAGATGGTCGTAAACTGACCACACATAAATCCATTTTTGTTAAGTTCCCTCTGAAGGGGAGAAAAAACGAGTATCTCCTGATCTGGACGACAACCCCCTGGACATTAACTAGTAACGTAGCAGCTGCAATCAATACAGAACTTGATTACGTCAAATTGAAAGCCAATCGTGATGATGCGATTTATTATTTCGCCAAAGAGAATCTTGATTTCCAGAGATTAAGCAAAGAATTCAAAGAAGGTTTCGGGCGACCAGAATGGAGTTGGCCGAAAGATGTTCCCAAACTGAAAACCATTTCCCAGATTTTCAAAGAACAGGGAGGCTATGAAATTGAAGGTTCCGTCAAGGGATCGGAACTTGTCGGGCTGGAATATGAAGGTCCTTTTGATGATCTGGCTGCTCAGAATGCGCCGGGTGGATTTCCCGAAGAAGAAACCTTAATGGATGAAACTGCTGTCAGTTGTCATCGTGTTATTGATGGTGGAAGAGATTCCAAAGGAAAACCGCATGTGATTGCGGGTGAAGGAACAGGAATTGTTCACACCGCCCCCGGTTGTGGTGATGTCGACCATCATCTCGGAAAAGAAGCGGGAATTGTCGGGATTGCTCCATTGGGTGAAGATGGTCGGTTCTTCGATGGGTTTGGAGATTTCACAGGTAGAGAAGCAATTGATCCTGAAACAGCGGAACTGGTTTTCCAGAAATTGAAAGAAAAAGGGCTTCTTGTTTATGTGGAAAAATACCCCCATATCTATCCTCATTGCTGGCGAACAGGTGATGAACTTGTCTTCCGTCTTGTGGATGAATGGTTCATCAACATGGATTGGCGGGATGAAATTAAAGAAGTGACCCGGAAAATTAACTGGGTTCCCAATAGCATTGACGGTGAAGAACGGGAAATTGAATGGCTCTCCAATATGCGAGATTGGATGATCTCCAAAAAACGATTCTGGGGATTGGCCCTTCCTATCTGGAGAGATGAAGAAACAGGAGATTTTGAAGTTATTGGTTCACTCGCTGAACTCAAAGAACGAGCTGTTGAAGGCTGGGATCAACTGGAAGGTCACACTCCTCATCGCCCGTGGATTGACAAGGTTAAAATCAAAAACCCTGCAAACGGGAATTTAATGACTCGCGTGGAAGATGTCGGAAACCCCTGGCTCGATGCTGGAATTGTTCCGTTCTCGACCATGCAATACAACACCAATCAGGAAGAATGGAAAAAATGGTATCCAGCGGATCTGGTTACGGAATGTTTCCCCGGTCAGTTCCGAAACTGGTTCTATGCCCTGCTCTCCATGGCCACCATGATGGACAACACACCTCCATTCAAAACACTGCTCGGCCACAGGCTGGTGATGAATGAATAAGGTCAACCGATGCATAAATCAGATGGAACAGCTATCTGGTTTGAAGAAGCTGCAGAACAACTTGGTGTTGATACCATCCGGTGGATGTACCTTTCCCATAACCCAGCATCTGATCTCCGATTCGGAACCAGACATCCTGATCAACAAGTGACAATCGAAACAGCAGAGGGACCGATTTCCGAAACGAAAGAAGGGGTTCCCATTTCACTGGTCACAAGTAAGCCAGCTGATGAAGTTCGACGACAGATCCTGATTCCGTTATGGAATTCGTACAAGTTCTTTGTGAATTACGCGCGTCTTGATAAGTTTAATCCGAATGAAGTTAATATCCCAGTTTCAGATTGTCCTGAAATTGATCAATGGATTTTATCCAACCTTCAGGCACTCATTAAAACTGCAAGAACCGGGTTCAGTGAATTCAATTCAACCGAAGTTTGCCAAGCTTCTGCCCGATTTATCGACGATTTATCCAACTGGTATATCCGAAGAAATCGTAGACGATTCTGGCGATCTCAAGATGCAGGTGATCAGGATAAAATGGCTGCCTACCAAACGTTGCATACGGTTTTGACCACCCTCTGCAAAGTTCTGGCACCAGCAATTCCGTTCCTCACCGAGAGAATGTATCAAAATCTTGTCAGGGGATGGGATGACTCTGCACCGGAAAGTGTTCACCTTTGTGAATACCCGAAATGTGATGATTCGCTGCTTGATCCTGAACTCAATGCACGGATGGCAACAGCGCAACTGGTTGTCAAACTAGGACACAAATTACGTGATGATTCCAACTTGCGGGTTCGTCAGCCACTTTCTGAATTGAAATTCGCTTGCCAGGCAAAAGAACAATTTACAGCGATTGAACAATTGCAGGATGTTATCCAGGAAGAATTGAACGTCAAAACGTTAACAGGTTGTGAAAACCTGGACGATCTGGTCAGTTACAATTTCAAGCCGAACTTGAAAACTCTTGGTCCAAAATGCGGTAAACTGCTTGGCGTGATTCGGAAAGAACTACCTGAGATGGATGCAACTCTTCTGGCTCCGCTCCGAAATGGAGAATCGGTTAAGGTCACCTTTAATGGTGAAGAAATTGAGTTGGAACCGCAGGATGTCCTTATCAGTACCGCTCAAGCTGCGGACTGGGTTTGCTCTGATGAATCTGGAATTCAGATTGCCATGTCAACACAGTTATCTCCTGAATTGTTGCGGGAAGGAATGGCGAGAGACATGATCCGTCAGGTTCAGCAGCTTCGGAAAATTGCAGATCTGGAAATTCAGGACCGCATCTCCATTAGTTATCATACAGAAAGTGATGAACTCAAAACGGCGCTAACAGAATGGAATGATTATATCAGTAGTGAAACATTAGCTGACGAAATCATAGTTGGAAGTGGTGGCGGTTATGTTGGCGGTGAGGCTTTAGTAGAATTGAAACAGGTTTCAATTGGAGATTCAAAGGCACAAATCGACATTAAGAAGCTATAAATTATCTCAGTTCCTATTTACTTTCATCTTCAAACCGAAATATTAACTTTTTATGTCGAATGACCCTCTATTCCATATCGTCCTTCATCAACCTGATATTCCCCAGAACACAGGGAACATTGGTCGAACGTGCGTTGCAATCGGAGCCAAGCTCTGGCTGATTCGTCCGCTTGGATTTAATCTGGATGAAAAGCATCTGCGCCGAGCGGGAATGGATTACTGGAAACATCTGGATTACGAAGTGGTTGACGATTGGCAGGAAATTACAAAAAAAATTCCTGATCGAAATATCTGGTTCCTGACAAAAAAAGCAAAACGCTTGCTTTGGAACGCCACTTTTGAAAAAGGTGATATCCT
>JAJRVU010000268.1 GCA_024277145.1 Planctomycetota bacterium | reverse complement strand
TCTTTCAGAGTGTATTGCTTTTTAATTTTAGCTGCATCAAGCCTTAAAAACGATTTGTCTTCTGGTTCTTTTCCGCTCTTTTGAATTTTAAGCAAATCGGTCATCCACTTTTTGCTGGGTGTTCTAATCCCACGCATTTTGTACTTCCAGAAGCCCATCGGTTTTGTTCGTTGCTTCATTGTACCATCGAACAATGGAACAAGACTAATACCGTCGAGTGGATGTGTTTTATTATTTTTGATTCCAACGAGATCCAGAATTGTTGGGTAGATATCAACCGTGTTGCAGGCGATGTTGGAGGTGCTTGATTGAGGGATATGTCCGGGCCATTCAATCATCGCAGGGACACGCAATCCCCCTTCATAGATTTGCCCTTTATGCCCTCGTCCTCCCGTTGCACCAAGTTTGGGGAGCCCACCATTGTCACTACAGTACCAGAGGATAGTATTTTTTTTGATGCCGAGTGTTTTAATTTCTTTGCGAAGTTTACCGAAAGCACGATCCATCCCTGTGATTTCACCATAAAAATTTTGAAACTTTTTGGGTTGATCATCGTAGCGTGCACGATCTTTTTCAATCGCTCGATGGGGATTATGTGGTGAACCAAACCAGACGACTGCCAGGAAGGGGCTTTTGGCTTTGTTTTGATTTCGTATAAAGTCGATTGCTGCATCGACTGCTAACATCGAACTCTCACCTTTGAGTTGAACCGCTTTTCCTTTGTGGGAAAGAATCGCATCGTTGTCATAAAAATTTTCAGCAGAGAGCCATTCATCAAACCCACTTGCCCCAGGGTTGACCGGTGAACCTTTCCGAACAGAACCAAGATGCCATTTGCCAAAATGTCCTGTGCTGTATCCTGCTTTTTTGAGAACTTCTGCAATGGTGACTTCTTGTGGTCGTAGTGAATGTCCCCATTGAAAACATCCGAATCGATTTGGATGTCGTCCTGTAAGAACTGATCCCCGTGTTGGCGAACAGACAGGACAGGCTGCATAAAATTGATCAAACCTCAACGTCTGAGCAGCCATCGCATCGAAGTTTGGCGTTTTCAAAACGGGATGCGCATAATAAGCCATATCCCCCCACCCCTGATCATCCGCCATCACCAATACAATGTTTGGCTTCGAGATTTCTGCCGCGTGGGTGATTGCGGGAAGAAGTAAAGTGATGAGGAACAGGAATGTGCAGAGATGTTTTTTCATGGTGATTTTTCTTTTGTTGTCGTTTTATTTAGTTTTTCAGTTTAAACTATCATTCAAAGGAAAACGTTTCTATCTTTTCATCACCATCTTTCTTTATTGACTTAATATTGCTTCCTTTAGCAAATGAAGGAAGCCATACCGATTGATAAGTAAGTCTTGCTGGTTCATATAAAAAACTAATAAGATTGGCAATAAAAGAGGCTGCTGCTACTCCGTTTGTATTATATGAAACCCAGCCATCTATTTGTTTATCATTTATTTTATCCTGTTTATGCAAAAGCACATCCTCACCAAACGCGATACAGTCAATGACAACATCATAATTTGTATTTGCTTTTTTTAATGACTTTAGGATTGCTTCTTCATGGTCTCCCCGAGACTCATAGAAAAATATACCCAGAAATTTGTTGTAAGCATAGTGTGCATTTTTCCACACAGCTTTGTTTTCTGCTACTTTGAGAATTTCTTTTTCAAGCTCACCGGGACTGCTCATTCCCGTCTTCACTTCGATCACTGCTTTTACTGCATCTGGAGTTACAATCACAAGATCGCCATCCCAAAAAAGTCGAGGAGCTGCTTTATCCACAATTAGTATATCAATTTGTTTTGAACAGTTATCTCTAGAAACAATAAATCCTGTACCGATAAAAAATAATTCTGGTAGGTGTCTCCGTAAGACACTACGCAATGCAGACTCCTTAAACGCACCGTCTGTTGGATAATGATTAATTAAGTTCCGTACACGATCTTTGATCGCTATGAACTCCGCTTGAATGGATTTATTGTATGCTTCGAGGTTGGGCATTGATAAATACGATTACTTTATAATTTTTGAATTTTTGTTTGTCATTAGCTGCCTGGCCATTTTACATTTTAATCAATAACAATTTTTCTACGTCCTTTAGTTAGCTGTCTTATTTTAACACCGTCTAAACTGATTTCTGGCAATCCTGCGCTACGACAGATCACTTCCGGATCAGTACTAAAAATTTGAATCAATCGTCGGGATGCATCGGAAGGTTTTCGAACTCCTTGTTCCCAACTCTGTAATGTTTTAGTGGAAACATTCAGCATCTTTGCAAAAACAGCCTGAGACATTGATGCTTGTGCACGCAACGCTGCCACAGTTTTACCATCAATCTCTGGAGGGTCATCTGGAATCTCAACCGTTCGTAATGTCAACTCTCCACTGGCATGTGCAATACCTTCATTTAGCCCCTTCTTAAGACGTTCAAATAATGGTTTTCGTTTTTTCTCTTTCATTTCGGTTTCCTTTTAGGGGAAGAGGCTACGGAAATTGCATGGCGTTTTAATTCGACAACTAGATTGGAAAGTTCTTTCTTCTCGGAAGGAGTTAAATCGTCCTGCTCATCCTTTCCATAAATATCAAGCATGAAAAACCATTTTGCTTTGGGAACATACAAATAAATAACCCGTGCACCACCACGTTTCCCTTTGTTTCTTTTAGGGTTGGCGATTCGTACTTTTCTCAACCCACCACACGTGGGGATGACGTTTCCTTTTTCAGGATTGTCCATCAGTTCTTGTTGCAATTGACAATAAACGTCATCTGTTAAATGCTTTGATATCCACTCGGTGAATTCAGTAGTTTCAACAAAAACAGCTTTCATAGCTCAATTCATTCTATCCCACACAGTAGGACAAGTCAAGGGCAGGGATATTCTCTTATCCAACGCTGATCCCTCGCTTACGCGTCTAGGCTGTGATTTTTTCAAACCTTCAGGTTGTACAGTATATTTTCACTACTTTGAATTAGCCCTTCTGAGCCTTCAAGTTGTACTTGGAAGTGAAAAAATGTCACAAAACTGAAATAACGGGACTTGGTTTTTT
>JAJRVU010000267.1 GCA_024277145.1 Planctomycetota bacterium | reverse complement strand
ACACTGAAACAAAGTTTCTTTATTCGCTGTGAGAATCTTGAGTCGTGCATAAGATATAAGAAGCCAGAACAGAATCTTTATTTTAGACAAGAGCAACTACTCATATATTTCCATGGCAATACTAGTGTCTGGTTTTTAAGTTCAGACTATGGGAATGAGTTCTACCAAATGTTTAAAGATATTGGTAGTAATGAAGATATCTATGTTAAGCGGAAAACACCTGAATCAGGTCATTTTATAAAAATCAAGGAAAATCATAGTAATAACATGCGTGGTTGTCATGGATATGATCCCAATATATTCGTGGACGGCCTTGAATATGCGCTTACCAATCCAACGATTGAGAAAAGCAAGTTGATATGGAATAAAATCGTCATTCCATATCAAACGTGTATCAACGGAAAGATACAATACTCAAGGAAAAAAACCTTTCAAACCATGAACAAGATGATATCTCTTCTCAATTTGGAAAATTGCTAAGAGATACGCCTTGGCTTCCAAGCAAGGATAAGAGTGGCGAGTTTTACAACCCTTGTGATCTTAAGCTCGATGAGCTGCCTGATTCTTTTGAACGGGATGAAGAAGTTGCCGACCGGCTAGAGATGAAGAAGGATATTAATATAAAACTCGCAGAACAAGCTGGAATTACAACGAATGATATTAATTTAATTCAACAACTTAAGGATAATCCGGATATTTATCATCGAGTCAGGTCTGATTTAGAAGAAAATGAAAAACCATCATTTCCAGTAAGGAACTCTAACAATCCTGACCGACGACAGAAACGTTTACTTGAGCAAGTAAACGAAGCACCACAAAAGCAATATGAAAATCGAAACAGAAACGTTCGAAGTACAAAAGGGGCAATTGAACCGAAACAGCGGCTCAGTAATCAGTACACAAACGACAAACAACAGATGGTCTGCCAAATCTGCGAGAAAGAAATGCCTTTCAGGAAGCGTGACGGGGAATACTACTTTGAACATGTGGAAGCACTCCCAAATGATTATTTTAATAAAGAGCATGAAGCACAACATCTAGCCTTGTGTCCACTCTGTGCAGCCAAGTACAAAGAATTCGTGAAACATGACGACGATTCCATGGAAGATTTAAAATCTAGGTTACTAGATGCCGAAGAACCGATAATCTCGTTGAAACTTGGTGACGAAAATACGACACTGAGATTTGTTGAAACTCATTTTTTGGCTATTAAAGAAATCATAGAAGAGAACGAATGTGGAGTTATTGAAAAAGAAAATGAGGTGGCGTAGTTACATTATATTTACTCTACTAATGATTGATTAGTATTTAGCAAAACTAGTGCCAGGACTTGTAATCCAACATTTTATCTTTGAATTGCATGATTTCACACCTATCTCCGGATAATTCCCCCTGCCGCACTTTAACCAGGTAGATATGCCGCTGATGGCGGCACAAGGATACAATATAGAATTACCCTATGATCAAATCAGTATCAGAACTCTCTATTAATGAATTTGTGTAAAAAACCGCTCAGGGTAAATAACATCAAATGTTAACCCAGTTTTCCACCTTTAAACGCTCAACGCGGGAAAACTCGCGTTCATTTGCAGTCACTATTGTTAAATTCGATGATAATGCATGTGCTGCTATCAATAAATCATGATGTCCAATCGGTAATCCTCTGCTTTCCAGATCAACCCGTATTTTTGAATAATCGAAAGCAATGGTCTCTTCTAAAGGCAAGACAGGCAAACTGTTCAGTACCTGCTCGACATTAAATGATAGCTTTGATGATTGTTTTTTTGCTGCTCCATAACGTAATTCACAGGCAACTATTGTACTGGTACAACAATATTTTTCTTTCCCTGATGTCAGCATATTTTCAGCAATCAGTCCTTTTGGGTTTCTAATTAGCTCAGAAACAATATTGGTATCCAGTAAGTAGCGAAAGTTACCCATATTAAAAAATATCTTCTGGTTCTACGGGGTGGTCAATCATTGCGGGAAAGTCTTCATCTAAAGGTGATAACGAAGCCAGTACTGTTTTCAAACTTTTTTTTCTAACCGGTTCAATGATAAGTTTATCGCCGTCTTTATGGATAATTGCTTCGGTACTGTCTAACTCAAATTCACGCGGAATCCGTATAGCCTGATTGCGACCATTTCTGAATATACTAACGTGACGTTCATTACGCATAATAGCTTCTCCAAATGTGGCATATTCAGCAGCATATGCCAGTTATTTAAGTTTGTCAACAATTGAGCAACTGACAGCAACAGAACGATACCAAATTTGCATTTTAAGACAGAATTTACAGAATTCACAAAATAAAATAACAAAGAAAAACTATCCTGTTAATCTTGTTAATCCTGTCTAAAAACTTGCGCTTAAACACCACTTTCCCGAGTCTCGGTTAGTTACGATAATCAAGCGTTTTTAGAAATTCACTGTAACTCATCATCTCTCTAACATGTTGTTGATTCAATCGATCCAGTAATTGTTGTAATTGCTTGGTTATTGCTTTGAAAACCAGAAAGTAATATTCACTCACGACTGGTAAAAAATATAACTTTAAACGGCTCGCAACGCTTTGCACGCCAAGTCCGGCGTCCGCCTGGCTACTGGCAATCAGACTGGCAACGGCCAGATGGGTATGCTCTTCATGGTAATAGCCTTTTAATTGTTCCGGTTTGATTCCGTGTTGCTTCAATAATCTGTCCAGTAACAACCGGGTTCCTGAATCGCATTGCCGGTTAACAAAAATCAAGTTCTGGTCAACGATTTGCTGAAATGAATCGACCGGTCGTTCAGGACGACTCATCAACCCTTGGCGGCGTTGTTCAAGCAAAACAAACCGATCACTGTTTCGATTAAGGTATTGATTGTAAATTTCAAATTGTTTCTGATTAATTCCAGCTGCAATGTGAAAACCAGCAGCGTCACATTGATCGTGAAAATAAGCAGCAAGCGCTTGACCGCTTCCATCAAAGTGTAATTCCAGTGAATGATCCTGCTGACGCAGTTTGTCGAGTATTTCCGAGTCGCTCGCAACAATTCTTAACGGTCTAGTTCCTGACAAGATCCATTGTAAAGACGTCGTTGCTTGATTGGCTGCAATGCCGAGTTGTTCATTAAAACGTTGTTCGTTGTCTTGATTGATTTTGACAAGTTGTTGTCCAAGTGTGCTTAATTGCGTTCCCCGCCCACGCTGCATCTCAACCAGCGCCAAACCAAGCTGGCTTTCCAGTTCTTTGAGCCGATTCCATGCCTTGCGATAAGAGTAGCCACAGCTGTTTGCTGCTGCGCGCAGATTTCCCTGTTTTTGGACTGCATTTAATAAATGCAGCACGGCATCCAGTTCATAGCACTGGTGATCAATCATTAAACTGGTTTTCAACGCGTAACGTAGTTTGATTTCTGACATTTCTAATCTTGCATTATTTTACATATTTATCCATCTAACCAATCGCATTATAATTGAATT
>JAJRVU010000266.1 GCA_024277145.1 Planctomycetota bacterium | reverse complement strand
AATATCAGACTGATTTCCATGCGTAATGGCATTGCCGATCGCTTCAATAACCGATGTTACGACATTCGCTATCACTGCTTCTTCAATCCCTTTATCGCTGAACAGGACGTAAAAAAATTTGACAATTGGTCCGACAAATTCGGCACTACTTGGAATTCTTATATTGACTTCTTTCACCAGTCTGTCCTTATTTTACGAAAGAGAATTCTTTCTCACTTAGGGAGAATTTAGATTTTGGAAATTTTTTGGTATTTATAGACGTTGAGGAAGGTATTTTAGTTGTAGAGAATTTTTCAAAAAAAGGTTTTATTTCTAAATGATTAATTTTTCGTGAAAATTTCTTTTCCGGCTCTAATAGTCCTTACTATGTCCAGCCGTTCATCCCCAGGCTGAAAGGTAAACAGTACCAGATTTGCGGGAGCACCAACTTCTAATCTGCCAAAATTCCCCGCTAACTTCAAGATTTTCGCTGGATTAGTGGTACATAAAGGAATGGTGGAGACCAAATCAGAACCCATAAAGCTCATGAAATGAGCGATATCCCAGTCAAGAAGATGCCCGGCCCCAGCCAGGAACCCTGTACCTGCAAGACCAAGATGTCTATCCTCAAAAACCTGAACATCGAGATTTCCCCATTTGTAAACACCTGGTTGAAAGCCACCAAGAAGCGCAACATCACTCACCAATATTACCCGAGCCAGCCCTTTTGCCCTGACCATAACTTTGACGACAGACTGGGGAAGGTGAAATCCATCTGTGATAATCCCAGCCATGAGGTCATCAGAAGCCAACTGCTCCCAAATATAATTTTTGAGCCGAGGGAGATAACTATGGCTTCCATTACCTAAATGAGTCGATAATCTGGCTCCAGCAGCTACGGCCTCCTGAATCTGTTCTGGTTTTGCAGCAGTATGACCTATGGCGATAACCACTCCGGAAGCCGTCACTTTTTTTATGAAATCAATCATCCCCTCTTTTTCCGGAGCAACGGTGACAATTGCGATCTTACCTCTGGCTGCCTTCTGCCATTCCTCAAATTCTGACAAATTCGGGTTGCGGATATAAGCAGGATCATGCGCTCCCCGGGGGCCGTCTTCAGAGGAAATATATGGACCTTCAATGTGTATTCCGGGGATAGCAGAGGCAATATCAAACGAACGCGCTCTTGCCTCAGCGATAATATCCAAAGTTTTAAGGATTCTTTCTCTAGGACCGGTAACAATGGTAGGGACATGCTGAGTAGTACCTGAAGCTGCTAAACTCGATATAATACGGTTCAAGTGCTCCTCAGAAAAATCCTCCAGACTATAATCGCTTCCATTATAACCGTTCACCTGCAGGTCTAAGAACCCCGGAGCGATGAAAGGCAGTCCCTTGGCAGATTTTAGTGGTTTGATGGTACTGATTTTGTCACCTTGAACAGTTATTTCTACTGGTTGCTTGGTGAAGACAGAAATTCCTTGATAATTCATTGTTTAACCCCCCCTTTTTATTTAACAAAATAGGCATTGACTCTCGCTTCGGCCAGTGTAGCTATCTCAGTTGAAGATGTCAAGGGGAAGCGGGAAGTATGCGTTTAAGAAAAATTAATGTTAAAAAGTATTTAATATTCGCTCCTGTCATGCGTTAGTAATAGTAAAAGGGAAAAGGGAACCGAATATACATGATTCTATTAAGACGTTCGGATACAAAGGCTGAAGCATTGTTTTTACGGATATTTGAATCCTATCATCAGTCTGTCTTCAATTATATCTATAGAATCATCGGTGATCGCGAAAGTGCAGAAGATGTTGTGCAGGATGTTTTCATAAAAATATACAGAAATCTTTCAAACTATCAGGATGAACGGAAGTTATCCGCCTGGGTTTTCAGAATCGCACACAACACCATGAATGATTATTTCAGGAGAAAGCACGTTTATCAAAATGTTTTTAGAGAGTTAGATGATATGTCCATTATTGAATCTCAGACAAGCAACGATCACTATTCACCCGAACAATATCTTTTGACCATGGAGATGCAAGACAACTTTGAGAAAATCATCATGAATCTGCCTTATAAATTAAAGGAAGTTTTTTTACTGAGACATGAGGCTGAACTTTCTTTTAAAGAAATCTCGAAACTGTTAAACTGCCCTGTTAACCGGCTGCTAGGACGTATGCATCTGGCTGTAAAAACTATTCGCACAGAAATGCAAAGATTTATGGACGAGGATTGAGGCATGGATTGTTCCAACTATACAAAAAAGATATATTTATATGTATCGGGTGAACTCTCCAAAAAAGAGCAAGCCGATTTCGAGAACCATCTGGCTCGATGTGCAGCTTGCCGCAAGGAACTGGCGATCTATCGCAATCTGACCCAGAATTATCATTCGCTTCCGTCTGTTACGGGTTCCGAGATTGTGCCAGAGGACATTCTGAAACATGTCAGGCCAAGAGCAGATCTGAAAAGATACTTTGGATCATACCTTCGGTTTTGGGTGCCTGCTGTTGCCGCACTTCTTTTGGTATTCGCCGGTCTCTCCGTTCCGCATCTTTTGAACAGGATCGGATTCAGAACAGATAGCCAGCAACCAGATCTTATGGTCGTATTTGAACCATCATCCTTTGAACTCAGAAGAAAGAAAAGGGAAGCATCGCAACTACAAATACGTTTTCCGAAAAAGGAGAAAATTGATTATTTGGCAGAGGAAATTGCCAATTTAAGAAGACCGGAGACATCGTTGACTTTCAACCTCAGTTATTATAGCAGAACCCAATTGATCAAGAAGAAAATTCGGGCTTTACGTAATGATGAAATTTTTTCTTGAATCATTCGTTAATGAACATGACTATTTAAAAACTCATCTTTCAGGAGGAATGTATTATGAAAAAATGTGTTATTATCGGTTTGGTATGTATGTTGTTTACAATTTTTATGCCTGTAGCTGGTTTTGGTGAAGACCAGTCAAAGGAAACTTATGGAAAAGATGTTGAAGCGTTGCTTCGCAGCCTTCAAAAGGACCATAAAATGCTCTATGATGTCCTACTCGAAGTTCAAAAAACCCATCCTGATGAGTACCAGGAACTAATCGAAGAACTCTTTGATTATTGGGATGACTTCAAAATTTTACAAAGGGAGAATCCTAAACTCGCAAATCTTGAAGCAAACGCACGGGCTATTGAAATTAAGCTTGAACTGCTTGAGGATGACTATCATCAAAAGAAGTCCAAAGAAGAAAAATTAAAAATCGAAAATAACATTAAAGCACAACTTACCGAGCTTTTCCAGTTGAAAGTTGCCCAGCGAGAAATGGAGATTGCCGAGCTACAGGAAGAACTAGAACAACTCAAGTATGAGTTGTAACAAATTGTGCAACATAAAGAAGAGCACATTGAAATGAAACTGAAACAGATCACTCAGGGCGATGTTTTCAGTTGGTGAGTTAAATCGTTTATGGGTTACTTTTTTGCATATACACTTCCAAACGCCTTACGATCAGGGAACACGGAAAAGTTAGGATAAAATATAACAATGTAATCGTAATCCAAACTTCAAACGTCAGGTAGGTTGCGGACATAAGTTCCAGTCCCTGAAATGTTAATTCCTGGATGGAAATTATTGAGACGATAGCGGAGTCTTTAATTGCTGAGATAAACTGTCCGGCAAGTGCTGGCAAAATCCGCTGAATGGCCTGTGGAAGAATTACATAGCGCATTTGTTGCCACCAGGACAGCCCCAGGGCGTACGAAGCTTCCCATTGCCCTTTTTCAAGCGACTGAATGCCTGCGCGGAGGATTTCAGCAATGTAGGCCCCTTCATAAAGTGCTAAGGTGACGACCGCTGATAAAAATGCTGAGAATTGCCCTGGGGAGGCAAAAAGAAAGCTGATAATGGCCTGGCTCCTCGCTGAACTGGTTCTCACGAACTCATCTATCGCAAGAGCAGTCATAATCTGATCGCTGAGGAAAAAATAGAAAATAAACACCAGAATCAGCGGGGGGAGATTGCGAATTAGTTCGACATACGTCCGCCCAATCATTCGTTT
>JAJRVU010000265.1 GCA_024277145.1 Planctomycetota bacterium | reverse complement strand
TTCGATGAAGTCTCGTCTCGCTTATCCCATATGTGAAGAATCGACTTCTGGATATTTTTAAGGCTGTCCTGAATTAAACGGGTACTCGGACGGAAAACTCCTTCAGTTTCCCTTCTACGATCCCAATGCAATACCTGAATTTCATCTTCTTCATCTGCAGTGACGATTGCAACTGCTTCAGCACGTTCGACACCTCCGAGCATTAAATTGGCAAGGCGATGGAGGAGTTCCTCTTCTGTTCGTGTTCCCCATATCACTTCAGGAAGATGGGAAAGAATTTCTATCCGGGTGTCCGCATCCCGATATTGGACTTTATTCAAATCATCAGAATCAAATGTGACTGCTTCAACCGGTTGATTCACAGGTGCTGCAAATTCAGTGTTTCGACTGGCTAACCGAAATTTTGTCGAGCCAATAGTGAAATGCTCTCCATTTTCCAATTTGAATTTGTCACCAGGTTCACCCTGATAATAAACCGGGTTACTTACAGAAGAACTGACTCGGATAAAGACGTTATCTTTTCTGACAGTAATTGTTAGATGATTTCTAGAAAGAAAAGGCTCCCAATCGACGGATAGTTCCAGTGTTTCGTCTCGTCCCAATGCGTATTCATTGTCGAGAAGTAGTTTTTTCTCCCAGTAATCACCCGGTGATGTTCCTTCTGCAATTAATGTGTACATCGTGTTTCACCAGTAAAAGAGTATTCCAGGAATTTAAAAATGAGTTAACTGAAAGTTTTGCAATTTGAACCAATATCAGGAATGATAAGATTGCGGAAAACTTTCTGAATCAGATCGACTGCTCGACTTACTTTTAAAATAGGTTTGAATCGGAGATTTCTGCAATGCATTCAAAACGAAGTAAAGCAGGGTTACTATCAATATGATTGTCACCAGGACTGCCCAGAGACCATAACGGAGAAGTTCTTTATTCATTTCTTCAACAGGTTTGAGTGCATCTCGTTTCTTTTCCTGTACGATTGCAGCCCAACCGGTCTCACCAATAAGGGCAAATGCAGCAAGCCATTCTCCTTTGTATTCTTTGTCAAATGTTCCAATAGGGTCGATGTAATGTTCATCCAGAAGGACTCGATGGCTCGAATGATCAGATTGAGTATTCTTTTTAAGTTTTTTTAATTCTCTAATAAGCTCATCCGAGAATCGTATTTGATCATATTTGTTGTCTTTAGTTTTTTGTTTATTCATCCAGGGGTGATCCAGGATATGCCATTCTCGACAATCAGCAATCGCTACAACGCGACCCACATCCACATTTTCCCGAATTCCTTCTGAAAAGCTTTTCAGTAAATCTTTCAAATGAGTGGATCGTGCAAGGAGTCCAATCACTTTTCCATTTTTATCTTTTATAGGAACGTTAATCACAATCATATAAGCCCCGGTTGATTTACTGATAAAGGGAAGAGAGATAATCGGTTCCTGAATTGGAGTAATATCAGCCGGGACCGGCAGTTTTTCTTCAGCATTTGATTTTTCAGAACCAGGTTTCGCATCAGGATCAGCATATTCAACACGATGACCATGATAGTAGTCACGATAATTAAACAGTTTGTTCATCGTTTTGGGGATATATGGATTTCGCCATCGCATGTAGCCTTTGCTATCCTGAATAAACCAGCTTTGATCCTGACCATGTTTTTCTTCTATAAGGAATTTGAATGCATTCTTCCTGACTAATTCCCAGTCGGGGGGCGGGACATTTTGATCTATGGGATCTTGAAGATTCTTCTGAGCTGCTTCGATTAATTCGTCAGTCTGAGCAAGCTCGACCAGTTCTGCTTGTTTTTTCAGTAATTCGATATTTAAACTATGAGCAAGGATTCGCGAAGAGAGTTCATCACTTTCCAATGCGCGACTTATAATAAAATTCTGCGCATTACTGACAACTGTTTTCAAAGCATTTTTTCCGATTGGAAACATGGCAAGCAATAAAAATGTGGGGCCCAGAATTCCCATTGCAATAATTGGTCTGCGCGAGCGTTGTCTTTCTCGTTCTTTCAATTTGGTCAGGATCGCCTGTGCGTTCGCAAACCGTTTAGCCGGATTCATTTCCAGGCATCGTTCCAGAATCTCTGCTAGAGGTCTGTCGATTCCTTTAATTTCTTTTTTAAAATTAGGTTTGGGGCTGTTTCGTAAAACGTGGCGATATTTTTTCAATTTCTTTTCAAGAGAGTCTGCAGATTTAATTTGCTGATCTGCTTCATCAGTTCGAAAAGGAGCCTTGCCCGTTAGCATGTGATATAATATGGATCCCAACGCATAAACATCCCATTTTGCATCAGGAACCGCTTTTAAGTCAGCCTGTTCCGGCGCCATATAGAACATTGTTCCCAATGCGGGGTCCTGTTCATCAGATAACCGGGATTGTCCGAAGTCACATATTCGCGGTTCAAAATCAGAATCCAGCAGGATGTTGGCAGGCTTGAGATCACAATGCAAAATTCCACAACCGTGCGCATGAACCAGTGCCTGCAATATGGATTTGGTGATCCTGACTGCTTCTTCAATCGGAATACCTCCATCGGAAAGAAATGAATTCAGTGATCCATTATCCAGATGTTCCATAATGTAATAGGGGGGATCGCTATCCCAGCCAACGTCGAGCAATCGAACAATATTCCGTGACGTATATAATACAGCGAGTTTTTCGACTTCCCGTTTGAGAAGCGACCAGTCCAATCCGCCACGGTGTGTATAAAATTTGATGGCAACTTGTTTGCCGGTATTGATTTCCTGAGCAAGCCAGACCGATCCATAAGCGCCTTCACCAAGAGTGGAAAGGATGCGGTACCCGGGCACCGAAGCAGGAGGTTGAACCTGATCGATACTCATTTCTCGCGTTAGATCACGTTGGTTTTCGTCCTGGATCAAGGTTCCATCAAATTGAGCAGAACCATCCGGTTTTTCTTCATCAGGCGATGAATTCTTTTTATTGTCATCCGGTTTATTCACAAATATCTCCCGAGATTCATTACTGGCATCAGAACCAGCCTCTCGTATCCTTTTCTATGACGCAACATGCAGTCTTCAAGATGACATACTTGAACAGTTTGGAATTGAAAAATCTTCTAACAAGACGATGCTAATGATATTGTGATACTTTCGAGTGGAAATCTCAAACGTACTTTTTTCATCATAGCACGAATGATGCCCCTTGTCCGTAGTCGGTTGCATTTCATGGAGAAAAAGGTGTTGAAAATTAAGGTCGTAGCAGGTCTTGTTTATTTTTGAAGCGGATGATTTTCATGAATATCAAACCGATATATCCGGAATCAGAATTGGGGAGAGAAACGCTTTTTTCATTTTTCTGAACATCATTAAAAAAAAGGTGAAAAACATAGGAAAAACAGGACTTAAAAGCGATCTTACCTACCCGATTCCATTGAGAATTCATGCATTCGGATGTATAATAAAAGTCTTGTTTCTTCTCTGGGAAAACTGTCTGAAAATGGGACTGTTTCAGAATGAAAAACTCCCTTTCAGGATTAGGTTATTCAGCACTTATCAAACTTTTCAGAGGGAGTTTGCTGCGTACCGGGAAGACAGAAATATTATCCATATACAGGTTTTTGAACCAGTTTTAATTATAAAATAAGGAGTTTGAGAGTTGTCAAACGGAAATCCAGGAGATGAAGCCGGGCTTCCTGCCAATGATGAGCGAATCAAACAGCTCAATATTCAGGACGAAATGCGCGACAGTTATCTGACCTATGCAATGAGTGTCATTATCAGCCGTGCGCTTCCTGATGTTCGTGATGGATTGAAGCCATCGCAACGTCGTATTCTTGTTGCCATGAATGACTTGAATCTGGGACCAAATTCACACCGGGTTAAGTGCGCAAAAATATCGGGTGATACCAGTGGTAACTATCACCCCCACGGTGATGGTTCCATTTACCCAACTCTTGTTCGTCTGGCTCAGGATTGGGTCATGCGGGATGTCTTGATTGATAAACAGGGGAACTTCGGCTCCCTGGCTGGTTTGCCTCCTGCTGCAATGAGATATACAGAAGCCCGTCTTTCTGCTGCAGCGGGTGAAATGCTTAAAGATATTGAGTATGACACGGTTGATTTTGTTCCGACATACGATCAATCACGAAATGAACCGGTTGTTCTTCCTTCAAAATTTCCAAACCTTCTTGTGAATGGATCGAATGGTATTGCAGTCGGGATGGCAACAAGCATTCCCCCTCACAATCTGAATGAAGTTTGTGATGCTGTGATTACTGTTATAGATAACCCCGAATGCACGATTGACGATATTATCGCAGTGATGCCAGCGCCTGATTTTCCGACCGGTGGAATTATCTGTGGTCGATACGGAATCCGAAAAGGATTTCAAACAGGCCGATCAACAATCACGTTAAGGGCAAGAACGCATTTTGAAACAGAAAAAAACAGCGATGTGATTGTCGTGACTGAAATTCCGTACCTGGAAACACGTGACCGAATCCGGGAGCGGCTTGAAATTCTGGTTCGGGATGAACGAGTGAAAGGAATTTCCCGTATTGTTGACCTGACAGACAGAAATGTGCCTACTTATCAGGTAAATCTGCAAATTGTCTTAAAAAGAGACGCTGATAAAGAAGTCGTTTTGAATCAATTATTCAAATACTCTCCTTTGCAGACAACAATCAGTATTATCATGCTGGCATTGGTTGCGAACCGTCCTCAATTGCTTCCCGTGAAAGGATTTCTGGAAGAATTTCTGAGGCACCGTATTGATGTCATTCGAAGACGGACCGAATTCCTGCTTTCACAAGCAAGAAAACGGAAGCATACCGTTGAAGGTCTTTTGATTGCTCAACTGAATATCGACAAAATTATTCAGACGATCAGGGATTCTCCCAGCAGGGCAGAAGCCAGAACTCGCCTGCAGAAAATTGATATCCCTTCTGAAATGATCGCAAGAGCATTAGGTGATGTCGGATTTAAAGATTTTCAGGTGGAGCAGGGAGTACAGGAAAATTACTACCTTTCTCGAAATCAGGCAGAAGCGATTGTTTCCATGCAATTAGGTTCCCTTGCGAATCTGGAAAGGGAACAACTCAGCGGTGAACATCATAAACTGATTGATAGTATCACCGGGTTCCTCCATCTGTTATCAGATGAAGATAACATTCGCACGGTGATTAAAGATGATCTTCTTGAACTCAAACAGAAATATGGATCTCCACGAAGAACGGAAATCAGTGATGAAGAACTGACCGATGTGAATCGGGATGATCTGATTCCTGAAGAAACAATGGTCGTCACCATTTCTCAAAGGGGATACATTAAACGAACGCCTTTGGCTACTTATCAGGCTCAGAACCGTGGTGGTAAAGGAATTAAAGGGGCCAAGTCTGATGATGAAGATGTTATTGAACATCTGTTTGTCTCCAGTACCCATGCACATCTCCTCTTCTTTACAGATCATGGAAAAGTTTACTGGTTAAAAGTTTATGATATTCCTTTACAGTCCAGAACCAGTAAAGGTCGGGCACTCGTCAACTTGCTATCCCTCCAGAATTCCGAAGAAAGAGTGACAAGTTGTGTTTCCGTTCGGGAATTTACTGATGATAACTTCCTTTTGATGGCTACCCGAAAAGGAACCGTTAAGAAAACAGCTCTCTCTGCATATGGTCGACCTCAGCGTGGGGGAATCATTGCGATTAAACTGGATGAAGATGACGAACTGATTGACGTTCGAATTGTTTCAGATGGTGATGATATTGTTCTTGCAACTTCGAATGGAATGTCGATCCGATTTTCCCAGGAAGATGCCCGTTCCATGGGGCGAAACACCCGGGGAGTCCGCGGAATATCACTTAAAGGGGATGACTACGTTGTTGGAATGGCGATTGCAGATTCAACGATGGCATTGCTGACGGTTTGTGAGAATGGGTTTGGAAAAAGAACTCCATTCGGACCCGGGGAAACTGCAGAAATAGATGAATCTGAACAGGATGACACTGAAGTTAGTGACAGTGAAGCTAACGAAAATGAATCAGGTGATTCTGATGAAAACGCTTCTGTTGAAGAAACCAAATCTATTTCCAGTACCATGAAATACCGAAGACAAAGACGAGGTGGAAAAGGGGTTCGGGACATCAAAACATCCAAAAGAAATGGCAAGGTGATCGATTCCATCGCTGTTTCTGATGATGATGAAGTCCTTATGATTACTGCTGGGGGCAAAATTCAACGTATTCGCGCCCGCGAAATCAGTCAGGTAGGACGTAATACTCAGGGAGTCCGCGTGATTCGTCTTGGTGATGGGGACAAATTGGTTTCAGTTGCTCGATTAGCTGCTGATATTGATGATGAAAACCTGGAAGACATCACTTCAGAAGAGTCTGAAACAACAACTACCACAGAAACAACTACTTCCGAAACAGCAAGTACGGATGAAAATGCTGTTCCTCCAGTAGATTCTTCTGAAGAAACAGATTCACCAGAATCACCTGAAGAAGAGCAGTAGGATCTGCTATGCAGACTGAAATTGTTACGTTTTAAATCTCACATGGTTTGCTCTGCAGGCCATGTGATTGTTTACTTTTTTATTTTTCAAATCCATTTCAATTATTCTGAACACTTAAGAAAGTCATTGGTTCATGTCCTGTATTCTAGTCACCGGCGGGTGTGGTTTTATCGGTTCTAATTACATCCGAATGCAATTAGAAAAATATCCTGATCAGAAGGTGATCAATGTCGATAAACTGACTTACGCTGGAAATCTTGAGAATCTGAAAGATCATGAAGACGATCCTCGCTATCAATTTGTAAAAGGGGATATTTCAGACCCTGCTTTGTGGAAAGAACTGTTTGCGAAAGAGTCGATTAATAATGTTGTGAATTTTGCAGCGGAAAGCCATGTCGATCGATCCATTCTTGATTCCGGGCCATTTGTGCAAACGAATATTGTGGGAACCCAGATTCTTCTGGATGCCTGCCGGTCTGCAAAAATTGATCGTTATTTACAGGTTTCTACTGATGAAGTTTATGGTAGTCTTGGAACTGAAGGATATTTTACGGAAGAAACACCGCTTGCACCGAACAGTCCTTATTCTGCTTCCAAAACCTCAGCGGATTTGCTGGTTCGTAGCTATGTCAAAACATTTGGTTTTCCTGCAATTATCACTCGATGTTCAAATAATTACGGGCCCTATCAATTTCCTGAAAAACTGATTCCCCTTTTTATCTCCAATGCCATGAATGATATCTCCCTGCCTGTTTATGGAAAAGGAGATAATGTGAGAGACTGGATTCATGTTGATGATCATTGTCGTGGAATTGATGATTCATTACGAAAAGGGAAGGTGGGAGAGGTTTATAATTTTGGTGGCCATCATGAAGTTCAGAATATTGAATTGACGAAAACCTTGCTCGAACTTCTGGGTAAACCGGAAAGCCTGATTACCTATGTGAAGGATCGCCCCGGGCATGATATGCGTTATGCAATTGATTCATCCAAAGCAGAAAACGAACTTGGCTGGAAATCAGAAATCGATTTCCGAGATGGCATCAGGGAGACAATTGATTGGTATCAGAAGAATTCTGACTGGACTGATAATATCAAAAGTGGTGATTACATGAACTACTATGAATCTCAATATGGTGACCGACTTTCCGGTCAGTAATTTCCGGCCAATAATTTCCGGCCAATAATTTCCGGTCAGTAAAAAAACGGATTATTTCTAATACCGTTTCTGAATGAGACTGCTTCTTAATAAAAAATATTAAATTCTAAAAACTGCGATGGAGAGAATACTGTGAAAATTGTCATGATTGGAACTGGTTATGTCGGGCTGGTGACGGGAACCTGCTTTGCAGAGAGTGGAAACGAAGTAATCTGTGTTGATATTGATGAAAAAAAAATACAATCTCTCCAGGATGGTGAAATTCCCATTTATGAACCTGGCCTTAAAGAACAGGTTGAACGAAACGTAAAAGCAAAACGACTGAAATTCACAACAAGCTATGCAGAAGTCGTTCCCTCTGCTCAATGCGTTTTTATTGCAGTTGGTACTCCTCAGGGGAATGATGGCTCTGCAAATTTGAACGGAATCTGGGCTGTCGCAGATAGTCTTGCTCCTCATCTTTCGAAAGATGTTGTTGTTGTCATTAAAAGTACCGTTCCCGTGGGGACAAATCGAAAGCTTTATGAGAAACTGAAAGAACTCACCGGACGTGAAGTGACCGTTGCATCTAATCCTGAATTTCTGAAAGAAGGAGCAGCAATACAGGACTTTTCCAAGCCGGACCGGGTGGTTGTGGGAGTCACCGATGAACGGGCCAGTACAGTTTTGCACGAACTTTACCAACCCTTTCTCAGGACAGATCATCCATTTTTAAGCATGGGGCTTGAAAGTGCAGAAATGACAAAATATGTGGCCAACTGCATGCTGGCGACAAAAATCAGTTTCATTAACGAGATGGCAAACCTTTGTGAAAGGGTCGGAGCAGATATCAATGATGTCAGGCGTGGCATTGGGCATGACCAGAGAATTGGTTTTGCTTTTCTCTTCCCGGGCGTAGGATATGGCGGATCTTGTTTCCCTAAAGATGTTCGAGCATTAGTTTCTGTTGCTAAAGAGTACCAGATGGAAACAAAAATTCTGAATTCTGTTGATAAGGTAAATCAATTACAGAAAGAAGTTCTGTTTGATAAAATTTCCAATTATTTTGACGATGATCTCAAAGGAAAAAAAATTGGAATTTGGGGGCTTTCATTCAAACCGGGAACGGATGATATCAGGGAAGCACCTTCGGTTGTCCTTATTAACCGACTTCTGGATGCAGGAGCAGAAATTCACGTTCATGATCCCGTTGCTCAGGAGAACGTTCGGGAAATATTTGGTGATAAACTGATTTATTGTGAACATCATTATGATGCTATCGAAAGTGTGGATGCATTGGCGATTGTGACAGAGTGGAATGAATTCCGAAATCCTGATTTTGAATATATGAAACATAAAATGAAATCTCAGGTGATTTTTGACGGGAGAAATCTTTATTCGCCTGGAAAAATGAATTCGTTAGGTTTCTATTACACAGGAATTGGATTAAAAACAGAGAATGATTTCTCGTCCTGAGAGTAATGCACCTAAGAGTTTAAGGACCAGTAAAAACAGTATTACAGAAAGATTGAGTCGATGGATATTGATGTTCTTGAGTCTTCTAAAAAAGTGATTAATCGAATTGTTCAACTCCGAGACTCTCTTTGACCTTGCTGGTAAAAAAGTCCGCACAGACGAAATTAATCAACTCATGGGGGGAACCGGCTTCTGGGATAACCAGGAAAAGGCCCAGGAATTGGTCGATGAATTAAGACGTTTGAATTTGACAATCAAACCATTGTCGGAACTATCTTCTTTTGAAGAAGATTTAAGTGCGCTTCTTGAACTTTCTGAAGAAGATGATTCTGACGAGACATTGACTGAAATCAAAGAACTGCTTGATGAAGTCTCTCCAAAACTGGATGATGTTGAGTTGCAAGCTCTAATGGGTGAGCCCGAAGATGGATGCAATGCCTATGTTACGGTACAGGCTGGAGAAGGGGGAACCGATTCTTCTGACTGGGCTGAAATGCTTTTACGAATGTATTTGCGTTGGAGTGAAAGACGTGGATTCAAAGCAGAAATTCTCGAACGTTCCGATGCGGAAGAAGCGGGCATTAGAAATGCAGCCATCGGGATAAAAGGAGATTATGCCTACGGCTACCTCAAAGGGGAAACAGGCAACCATCGGCTGATTCGGATCAGCCCTTTTGATTCTGCAGGTCGAAGACATACTTCTTTTGCAGCAATTGATGTCACACCTGAATTAGATGATAACGTTGAAATTGATATCAACTGGGATCAGGATGTCCGCGAAGATACTTACCGTGCAAGTGGCGCAGGGGGTCAGCATGTGAATAAGACTGATTCTGCAATTCGTTTAACGCATCTTCCTACAAATGTTGTTGTCCAATGTCAGTCACAAAGAAGCCAGCATAAAAATCGGGCATCCGCCAGAAAAATGTTGACCGCGAAACTGCACCAGATTGAAATGGAAAAGAAAGATGCGGAACTTTCTGCTCGGCGTGGCCAGAAATCAAAAATTGGTTTCGGGGGAGACACTGTAAGAAACTATGTCCTTCACCCGGAACAGTATGTGAAAGATGCACGAACGGGACTCAAAGTTGGAACGCCACAACCGGTTCTGGATGGAGATCTCGACGCATTCCTGGAAGCATTTCTTCGTGATAATATGTCTGGCTAGTGCCTTGTTAAGGCTGAGCCCTGTTACGAAAAGGGGGGGCGTAAGAACTCTAACGCACTTCGTTGTCGTGCTTTGTACACTTTACCAACCCCAATTTTTAAATTTGACGAAACACTAGTATTGCTTAACTTTTAAATTCGAATAAAGGAAAACCCACAAATGATTTTTCGAACGCTTATCATTTTAATGTTGGTTATGAGCCTTTCCTGTTCTCAATCTGATGAAAAAATAAAGAACGATACAGAATCTCAATCGGGTCAAAACAAGGAGCAAGCCGAGCCTGTTAATTCGACTGAAATTAAAAAGGGTTCAAAAACCTCTCAAAAGAAGAATGGTTTTCCAAAATCTTTTTCCGGTGAGCTAAAAACAAAACCAGAACACGGGCTTGCAAAAGAGGAAATCGAACAAGGCTGGCTTTCTCTCTTTGATGGACAAACTTTGTTCGGTTGGCGTGCAACATCCAATGCTAACTGGTCTGTGAATAAAGGTGTCATCCATGCAGATAAAGGGGAACCCGGATTTTTAATGACACCGTTTTATCTAAAAAATTATATTTTTCGCTGTGAATATCGACTGGATGAAAAAGGAAACAGTGGAATTTTTCTACGAACCCCTATGAATCCTGAAGATCCTTCAAAAGATTGTTACGAATTCAATTTATGTGACAGTCATGAAAAATTTCCAACCGGTAGTCTTGTGGGTAGAAAAAAAGTAGATTTTAAAGCTGGTTCAGCTGATCAATGGCGAACTGTCTGGATTAAAATTGAAGGGAATAATATTCAGGCGAAGATCAATGGCAGGGATGTTTTGAAGTTTGAGGATAGTTCCGGGCTTGAAGCAGGACATCTTGGTTTGCAAATGAATGGCGGGAAAATTGAATTCAAAAATATTGCAATTCGTCCCCTCGGTGAAAAAAAGATATTTAACAATCGTGATTTATCAGGTTGGAATATTGTTCCCGGATCAAAAAGTCAATTTTCTGTGAAGGAAGAACTTCTCCACCTTGAAAATGGAGCTGGGTTTCTTGAAACAGAAAAAGAGTGGGCAAATTTTCTACTCTTCACACAAATCCGAACGAATGGGGATAACTTGAATGGTGGGATCTTTTTTCGGGCAATGAAAGGAACGGAGAAAACTCCTTCCAATGGTTACGAATTGCAAATCCACAATGGCTTTGCCAACAATGACCGAAGACAACCTAATGATTATAAAACTGGCTTCGGAACAGGAGCAATTTTTCGCAGGGCAAAAGCAAGATGGGTTGTTCCGAATGACAAAGAATGGTTTTGCATGACCCTGATTGCACAAGGACCTTCATTTTATTCCTGGGTGAATGGGCTGCAAGTGGTTGACTTCACCGATACAAGAAAAATGGACGAAAACCCAAGAAGAGGGCAAAGACTAAAAGCAGGACATTTTTCATTGCAAGGTCATGACGAAACCACTGATGTAGATTTCAAAACAATTTCAATTATTTCTTTTGATGATTAAAGCGGAATTCAAACTGCTTCCGGTTTCGATACGAATTGCTCAATCATATCGGGTAGTAAACTGGTTAAGTGCAGCTTAGGGGTAGCATCTGTTGTATTAAATTGATCCTTTAACAGGACTACTTCTTCCGGTTGGGGAAAGTTCATTAATGGAATGATGACAGAATCAGGGGATTGATTTCTGAATTCTTTCAGCCTTTCCAGTTGGACTTCACTCAGTGGGTCCATATCCCAAAGGCATAATTGTGCCTCTTGCTTCGAATTGACAATGATTAACTGATTACTGATTTGTTTAATCAGATCTCCAAGCATCAGCTTGAATTCCAAGTCGGCGCTATCAATGAACACCGTCAAATTATTTGAATCAGATTCCCGGTCGAGCGTTTCAGGAATTGTATTCAGGTAAACTTCATCTTTCCCAGCTGAGAGAGGCAGGTTCTGTTTTATTCCTTCAATGATTGCGATGGCGTTTTGGATTCGGGGAATGGCAGCTCGTGCAGGAATACGAAAAGAGACCGGCCAATATTCAGAATGATTCCTGCCATCAGATTCTGACCATGAAGAATAGCAGCAAAGAATTTGGGTCAGGGGAACAGTGTTTATTAATTGCTGAATCGTCTCAGGAGAATATTCCAGTGGACGATTCTGGAGAACCAGTACAATCTCAAAATTGACCAATTGTTCGTTAATGGTATGAACAAACAACGGGATATCAGGGTAATAAACAGCTGGGACTGACTCAGAAAACCGAGACAGAAAATCTATTACGGGTCTCATCTCCGGCGTATTATTTTGGCCGATGACTGCAATGGAATGGCTTGAGTCCATAATATTTAATCTGGAACAATAATTGATGTTACGCTTCGAGACCTGTTTTCAGTTCTGCAAATTTAACGCATAAAAAACGGAGGATATCCCGAACAGAAATAATTCCTGTCGGCTTGGAATGGTCATCAACTATGGGCAGGTGACGGTAACCTCCTAAATCCATCTCATGTAAAGCATAAGCGATGGAATCAAATTTCGTGATCGACTGTGGCGAAGCAGTCATATGTTTTTCAACTGGATCGTTCAGTTTGGAAAGATCATCGGAAATTTTGTATAGGACATCTCGCTCTGTAAAAATACCGATTAATTGATCATTTTCTTCAATCAGCAAACAACCAATATTGTGATCAGTCATTTTATTAATTGCTTCACGGACGGAAAGATTTTTATTGATTTCGATAGGATCTTTCGGACAGAGCACACTAATGCTGTGGCGTATGATACTTTCTTCCAGTTCACTCCCGTTGGATTCATGAGGAGTTAATGGTTGATGACAGGCATCGCAGAGATCACTTCCGGGAATATTATCATGTGCACAATAAGGACATTTCATCTGGCTATTCCTCCGTAAATGATAAAGTACCAACTATGGCTTCAGTGACGACCAGAAAAATTATTAATATCCAGTCTTCTTTTTTATGAACTGTTTTCTTTTACAGAGCTATTCGACAACCCATGTGTCACCACTATTAAAGAGTTTTTCCAAATCTCCATCGCCGAGACTATCGATTGTCTCTTTCAACTGGGTTTCAACATCTTCATCGTAAACAGGATGAGAGACATTTCGGAAAACCCCAACAGGTTCAGGGAAATTAGGATATTTTAATCGAGATAGCATAAAAGCCAGGCTGCTGTCTTCCGCTTTTTCATCATGGAAAAGCAGGTCATCTTCACTGATACCTTTGCCAAGTTCGACAACTTCCGGGCGATTCATTCCGTTAAGACGAATTCCCTTGTCTTTATTCTGGCCATAAATCAATGGTTTTCCATCTTCCAGATAAACAAGGTTGTCCAGCTTTGTTCCCTTTTTGGATGCATAATCAAAGGCCCCGGTATTGAAAACATTACAGTCCTGGTAAACCTCAACAAAGGATGTCCCTTTGTGGTTGGCTGCACGTTTTAATGTTGCTTCAAGATGTTTTACATCAACATCAACAGAACGCGCAACAAAAGTTGCGTTGGCACCAATCGCCACTGAAAGGGGAGACAACGGAAGTTCAATAGAACCGTAGGGAGAACTTTTTGTTCTTTTGCCTTGTGGGCTCGTTGGTGAATATTGGCCTTTTGTTAAACCATAAATCTGATTGTTAAACAGGATAATATTCAAATTGATGTTTCGACGGATGGCATGCATTAAATGGTTTCCACCAATCGAAAGGGCATCGCCATCGCCGGTTATTACCCAAACCTGTAATTCCGGGTTGGAGAGCTTAACGCCTGATGCAATTGCAGGTGCACGGCCATGAATACTGTGAATACCATATGTGTCCATGTAATAAGGGAAACGGCTTGAACAGCCAATCCCGGAGACAAAAACAAATTTCTCTTTGGGGATTCCAAGAGTTGGTAACACTTTTTTCATCTGTGCAAGGATTGAATAATCACCACAACGAGGACACCAGCGAATTTCCTGATCGCTTGCGTAATCTTTGGCTGTGAGGACTGGTAGCTCAACACTCATAATATTTATTTTTCTAATAGAGAATTAATGTGACTGACAATTTCACTTACCAGAAATGGTTTACCTTTAATTTTATCAAAACCTTGAACATCAACGAGATATTTGTCTCGCAGTAACATGCGAAGCTGTCCGTTGTTTAATTCGGGGGCAACAACTTGTTTGTAACTTTTGAGAATCGTTTCCAGATTTTTTGGGAACGGGTTCAAGTATCGCAGGTGAGCATGGGCAACAGATTTCCCTTCAGCTTGTAGCCGGCGAGTTGCTGTCTTCACGCTTCCAAAAGTCCCACCCCAACTGACCAGAAGTAAATCCCCTTTCTCAGGGCCTTCAACAGTTTGCTCTGGAATGAAATTAGCGATGTTTTCAATTTTCTGTGCTCGCTTATTAGTCATTTCCTGATGGTTTTCATCACCGTATGCAACATTTCCTGTTGGATCAGATTTTTCCAATCCACCAATTCGATGTTCCAATCCCGGTGTTCCTGGAATGGCCCACGGACGAACAAGATTTTCATCCCTCAAGTAAGGAAGATAAACGTCATCACCATTTCGTTCTGTCGGATGATTAATCTTAATTGGCTTAAGATCAGAAACTTCAGGGATAAGCCACGGTTCTGCACCGTTTGCAATATATCCGTCAGAAAGGAAGAATACGGGTGTCATGAATTCAACTGCAATTCTCATTGCTTCTTGAATCAAGTGGAAACAATCACCAGGATTAGCAGGAGCCAGAACAGGAAGAGGCGATTCCCCGTTTCTTCCATACATGGCTTGCAGTAAATCAGATTGTTCTGTTTTCGTAGGCAAGCCTGTACTCGGACCACCACGCTGCACATTGACAATCACCATCGGAAGTTCCGTGATCACGCCTAGTCCAATTGCTTCTGCTTTAAGGCAGATTCCCGGACCACTAGTAGCCGTGATGGCAAGTGCTCCACCAAATGCGGCACCAATGGTTGCAGACATCGCTGCAATTTCATCTTCAGCTTGAAAAGTTTTGACGCCGAAATTCTTCAGTTTTGATAATTCGTGAAGAATATCACTGGCAGGAGTAATGGGATAACCACAGTAGATAAGCTCTTTATTAGAAATTCGGGCAATTGTTGCAAATCCGAGTGCAGTTGCTTCATTTCCAGTGATTTTTCGATATTTTCCGGGGGCTAGTTTGGCTTTGGGAACCTGGTAATGAACCCGGAATGCTTCGGTGATATCACCGTAATTTCGGCCAGCTTTTAACGCCAGGATATTTGCTTCAATAAGAGTTGGGTTTTTGGCAAATTTTGATTTAACCCATTCTTCTGTAGGAGAAGGGTCTCGATCATAAAGCCAGTAAACCAGACCAAGCGCAAAGAAGTTTTTACACCGTTCCGCTTCACGTGAACTCAATCCCAGATCAGCGACTGCATCACGAGTCAGACGGGTCATGGGAACTTTATGAAGGTCATAGGAAACCAGTTCATTTTCATCTTCAAGTGGATTCGATTCATAACCTGCTTTGCCGAGGTTCGATTTGTCAAATGCATCTTCATTGACAATCAGCATTCCACCCCGTTTCAGGTCATTTGAATTGGTTTTCAGCGCTGCAGGGTTCATGGCGACAAGCGTGTCGACTTCATCACCTGGGGTAAAAATATCCTGACTTGAGAAGCTTAGCTGGAAACCACTCACTCCACCTAAAGAACCGGCTGGTGCGCGAATCTCTGCTGGAAAGTCGGGAAGGGTACTCACATCGTTTCCAAAAACTGCAGAAACATTCGTAAATTGTGTTCCCGCAAGCTGCATTCCGTCTCCACTATCACCACAAAAGCGGATAACAACCGTTTCCAGTTTTTCTATCGGTTTGCCATTAGTATCTTCGGAGTGAATAACGTCTGTGGATGCCATGATCAGCCTGGCTCCTCATTCAGGGGAGGGATAAAATTAGTTAATTACAAGTATTATTAAAACTCAAAAATGAGTTGAGTTTCTCAGTTAAAGATGAATTCGCCTGTCAGGCTCCTTCACGATTTTTGGCAATCGTATTATCATGAGACGCTTGATTGTAGACCGCTGTTGCAAAATGTTCGACCAGAAAATGGCTGATCGTTTTAACATCGATAATTCCAACTGGATTACCGTTTTTGTCAATCACAGGCAGACGACGATAACCACCTTTGTGCATCGATTCCGTTGCATAAAAAAGGGTGTCATGTGTTGTGACTGTGACTGGTTTTTTTGTCATGACTTCAGTCAGAGGCAGATCGAAGTCAAAACCATCACTAATAAATTTGATTAAGTCCCGTTCTGTAATGATGCCAACAAGTTTGCCATCCTCGCAAATAAGTGCACTGCCATGACTCTCTTTTCTCATCTCAGCAGCAGCCTGTGCTACCGTGTCATTGGAATTAAGGGTTGGCCGGGTTGAGATCGTAATCTCACCGACTTCTGTCACCTCTAAAAGGCTTCTTAATTCCGGATGATTTGTATCCTTACTCATTCCTGCTCCTCATGAATAGTTGAGAGAGAAAATTAGGATTTTAATCCTTATATCATCATGGTTTTGATAAGCTGTTCACAAGTCAACCTCTTTGATTGACTTGAAGTCGTCATCGGGCAACTTTGAATAACTTATCCATCAACATACACTTCGAACTTGACCTGAACGTATGTCATTACATCAATTGTAAAATTTACGCAAGCCGGATTTTTTGGTATTCTTGCAACATCCGGTAAACTTGGGAAGGCTGAGATGTCTCTTCAAGGCAGAGATTTATAGATTTTTAATAAATAATTCACCAACAGGAAAAGACAGTTTTAAAAGTTTTCAATTCTGACTGCAGACTGATCCAATTCAAGGGGGAAAAACTCCCTCTCAAACCCAGAATTGATGGCCAGATCACTTAACCTCATCTTGCCTGCATGAGTTATTTATGGGATATATCCCCTTTCCGATTTCAGGATTATCGTATCTCATTTGAGAGCACTTTTTGTTCTGCCATCTTAATGCATGAATTCGGAATCCATTGAAGATATCTTGAGTTGAATCTGTGTGAGAAAGGAAGCTTGCGTCGGTCATGGAACCTCCATCGCAAAAATTGGCTGAGACATTAAAGAATCTCAACTTATGTACACAAGCTGATCTCAGGAAATGCCGTAAGCAGGTTCGTTCTCTCGCACGGGATTTGCCTGCATTTGATTCTGTCTGGATAGATGCCCTTAAACAGATTAAAGCTATTACTCCTTTTCAGGCCAAAATCCTGGAATCTCCAGATCCGCAAAAACTTAAACTGGCTGATTACACCCTGATTAGTGAATTAGGAAAAGGGAGCTCTTCAACAACTTACCTGTGTCGAAAAGGCACACCTTCCGAAAAACTGGTGCTCAAACAAATTCAAGTCCATGCGGAAGATTTACAGCCAGCATTTGAACGATTGAATTCCGAAATCGTTCGACTCGAAAATTTCCAGCATACACCTATTGTACAGCCTGTACATGTGGAGACTGATTCCGGATATTTATTAACCGTTTCCCGGTACGTCTCTGGTTTGAACCTGATGGAATTAATTATACGTCGTGGTCGAATTGAGCCAGATATTGTTGAGCAAATCACAATTCAATTGCTTGATGCGCTCGCCATGTTAGAGGCAGCAGGAGGTATTCACGGAGATATTCGGCTTGGGAATATCAAGTTGACCGATTCAGGAAATCTGGTTCTGGTTGATGCTTGTATCACTCCCATGATTTTTCCATCCCTTATTATCAATGGCCGATGTGATCCCGAACGGTATGATGGGATTTCTCCTGAACGAATCGGGACAAGCCAGATGCCTACAGTATCTTCAGACATGTTTTCGTTGGGAGTGTTACTTTGGCATCTCCTGGCAGGCAGGTCACCTTATCCGGTGGGAGATCCCATTGCCAAGCTGGCGCTTTTTCAAACAAAACGAATTGAAGATATCAGGGAATGGGTCCCAGACTGTTCGCCCCGGCTTGCAGAATTGATTCATCAACTGACGGAACCCGATTCCGCAGATCGTCCTGAATCTTTTAAGTCAATCAGAAAAAACTGGAAAGGCTCATGCAGAACAAGCTGCAAACGATTATCGCGATTTCGTGAATCTTTCAACAGGACGGTTTCCTATCAGTCCCGGAATTCTTCATTGGGTGGAAAAAAGAGAGTTGGAATCTTTGTTCCACTTTTGCTGGTGATGTTATTATCTGCATCGGTAGTCTTGCTTGATCAGTGGGGATTTAAAGGGGAACTGTTGAATATTTCTTCAACAATTCAAAAATTTGGCGATAATAAAACAGTCAGCAAGAAAGAGAAGCCTGCTCAGGGAGAATCCAATTCCGAAAAACCGGAACAGAAGAATCCTGAAAGTCTTGCCAGTAATATTCAAAAATCAAGTTTAGTTTCAAAGCAACAAACCACGCACTTCCAGCCCATTCCGTCAGTGAATAATAAGGGAGTATTGGAACTCAAAGGGGAAACATATCAGGCACGGAATCTCTCCGTTGTAGGTGATCTGGTCATTCGAGGAACTGAATCAAAACCTGCAACGTTAATGATTTCACCTGAAGGAATTTCACTAGGAGCAAGAGTTCTCATTCTTCAGAATGTTCTGTTTCAGTATTCAGGGAACCAGCAGTATACAGAGAATCATAAAGAGAAAGGCAGTGAATCATCTGCTGATTCAGATTCCATTCTACGGTTCAACTGCCAACGTTTGGAAATTGCCAACAGTCGATTTGATTTCCGCACTGCCTCATTACAGAACCTGAAAAACTCTCATCTGATCAGTTGGAAGCCTCTGGATGTTGTGAATCGTCGTGGGATGATCATTCGCATGCAAAACAGTGTCTTTTTCGGGGCTGGAACACTGTTTTATCTGAATCAGGCACCCAGCCAGTTTAAAGCAGAAAACTGTCTTGTATTAGGAACGGGGCTTGCTTTGGGAACGGGGGCATTTGTTTCCCTGCCTATGGATGGGAAAAATCACAAATCGCTTGATTCTTTTCACAATAGCACATGGAGAAATTGTGAATCTGCTATTCAGTTCGGGCTGGAAAGAGAAAACTCCGCCTCGGTCTCAAAATCAATTGTGATTGATATGCAAAATTCCGTTTTTGATCCTGCAGGAGAAAACTCTTCACTCGTTCAGATAAAATCAGTGAAGAACCCTGAGCGATATCTCAAGGGGATTGAAATTATCGGGGAAGGGAATTTGATTCCTCCGGAACTTCCCGTAATAAGCTGGAAAAAAACAATTCAGGGGACCGTGGTTCCACTGAATGATCAGGATCTGACTATTGAAGGTCTTTCCATCGCCAGTTTTGAATTCCGAGGTGAGCCTACAGCAGAAATTAAAAATTCGGTTGTCATAGAATTTAATGCCCCCAGGCTTTCTGATAAACCTCCCGGGTTTCAAATTCTACAGGGTTTCAAATTCTACAGGGGCAAACTCAAACAATCTCAAGCAGAATAACCTTACACGAAAAAAAGGCCCTGAAACCCATTGCGCGGTTTAATAAACTCTTCTCTCAAAAAGTTTAAACATATCCAGCATCAGGTGACGGACCACAGTTATCGAATTAGTTTTTAGCGATCGACTTGTTACGGGCAGGGAATCCCTGTTCGGAAAATCAAATCAATGATTATTTTCTATGACGAATTTTAGCTCGCATACGTCTTTTTTTGCGTCCAATTTTTCTTCGTCCTTTTCCGCTCTTTTTGGTTCCCATTCGCTCTCTCTCTAATTGTTTTAAAATTCCGAATTTAGTTGAAATATAAGTTATTGATCTCATCATTGGATGAGCCATCTTAATATCTGGCTAAGTGTACAAATGGTTTTGTTTTTGATAAGCAAACCTGACCCGATTTAATATTCAGTCAGTTCTCACATCAACGAAAACATCCGTAACACACAATTTAGCAATCTTGGCTCATTTCTTCAATGCTGAGAAAAACCTTCTTTGGAGAAGGACTTTATTGCTCAAATAGGTAAAATGTTCACGTTGAGTCAGAAACCTGCAAAATAATGTAATACGCTTTAGGTTAAAGGAAATCAGGATGCAATATCGTTTTATCGGCAATACTGGTGTTGAAATCTCCTCGTTGACGCTGGGAACGATGATGTTCGGCGGGCAAACGAGTGAAAAAGATTCGATTCAGATCATTCATAAAGCGATCGATTGCGGCATTAATTCTATCGACACTGCAAATATTTATAATGCAGGCGAATCAGAAAATGTTGTCGGAAAAGCGATTGCAGGGAAAAGGGAACATTTAGTTCTGGCCACAAAAGCAAGAGTGATGACCGGAACAGGGCCAAATCGGGCTGGCGGAAGCAGGCTCCATTTGATGCAGGAACTCGAAAAAAGCCTGAAACGACTGCAAACGGATTATGTTGATCTCTTTTATCTTCATGCTCCCGATGAAAATACAAAAATTGACGAAACGCTCAGGGTGATGGATGACATGATTCGATCCGGAAAAACCCGCTACATTGCCTGTTCCAATTTCAGGGGTTGGCAAATTGCGGAATCAGCGGGAGTGAGTGATCGTCTGAATCTTAATTCGTTCTGTGTGACACAGCCCCGTTACAATCTGGTGAACCGGGATGCAGAAGTGGAATTGTTTCCCTGCTGCAGAAAACTGGCTGTCGGAGTGATTTCTTACAGCCCGCTTGCAAGAGGAATTCTGACCGGAAAATATGAAGTTGGAAAAACTTTTCCAGAAGGAAGCAGAGCAGCACGCGGCGATAAACGGATGCAGGAATCAGAATTAAGGGATGAAAGCCTTCAGATTGCAGGAGAGATCACTCGTTATTCAAAAGAGAAGGGGTGCAACTCTTCCCAATTCAGTATTGCCTGGGTTCTTGCAAATCCGAATATCACATCTGTCATTCTTGGACCGCGAACAATGGAACAGTTTGAGGATAATCTTAAATCACTCGATTGTGAAATCACTGTTGAAGATGAGAAATTCGTTGATTCTCTGATCCCTCCGGGGGAACATACCGGCAAAGGATTTCAGGATTCCGCCTATCCCGTCACTGGACGACAGGCTTCGGTAAAACGAGCTGACATTTCAATTAAATAATTTTACAGCAAACGAATTTTCTGGAATAATTGAATGAAAATTTCTGAATTAAAAAATATCGGACCAACTGTTGAACAAAAGCTGAATGAGTTAGGCATTTTCACCCTGTCTGATTTGAAAAATACAGGGTCTGCACAAGTCTACCGAATGATGAAGAAGCGGAATCCGGGGAAAACGATTCCTGTATGCTATTATCTTTATTCACTGGAAGGAGCTATTCAGGACTGCCATTGGAATGACTTTTCAGAAGAAGAAAAAGAACAAATGAAGCGGTCTGCAGCTGTGGAATAAGAAAATTCAGGAATTATGTTAAGCCTGAAGCATCTCCAAGTTGACGAACCCCTTCATACGCGACGGTATTCACGGTGCTCGCAAGATTCAGGCTTCTGACAACGGAAGTCATTGGCAGTCTCAGATTTCTCACGGGGGATTCTTCC